>DUMQ01000126.1 GCA_012839815.1 Bacillota bacterium
CAGCTTCTTCGGGACCTCCGCCGGGCTCGACGAAAGCAGGCTTGCCTTCAAGGAGGCGCTGGAGGTCATCTCGGAGATGGCGGAGACCGTGGTGTCGATTATGCGGCTGGCGGAGGAGGCGGCGCGGGCCCAGCGAAGGATAAACGCCCTTGAGAACGTATTCATCCCCCAATATAAGGAGACCATAGCTTTCATCCAGGAGACGCTGGAGGAGCGTGAGAGGGAGGATCTCTACGCGATGAAGCTGGGGAAAACGAGGGGTGAGCGTAAAGATGGTGAGCGTAAAGACATGGTCGAAAGGAAGGCGGCGATTCGATAGTGCCATCACTATTTGACCTCGTGATCGTTCCTGTGGATGGATCGGATTCCTCGCGTGTAGCCCTTGATGAAGCCATAAGGGCGGTCAAGACGTTCGGCGGAGGCCTGATCGTGGCGGTAAGCGTCATAGACGAGGACGTCGTGTTGCAGTTAGCCCGGTTTGAGCCACGCGGCAGGGCCTCCGTCGAAAGGAAGCTTGAAGCAAATAGTATGAGAAATCTGAACATGGCTGAGAAGATGTGTAGCGCTGCCGGCGTGAAGATGGAGAAGGTCATCCGTAAGGGCGTGCCCTACCTCGAAATCGTGGAGGAGGCCAGGTCGCGCGGAGCGACCCTGATCGTCATGGGAAGGGTTGGCATGCGGGGCCCCCGGAGGATCCTGATCGGGAGCGTAACTGAACGGGTGATCGAGCATTCCGTGTGCCCCGTGCTTGTAACTACGGGTGCGAATCGATAGTTGTGCCATAGCGTCTTGCACTGGCGGTCTAAGAATGGTAAGATAAATGCAGGTATAAATTGTCAGATCAGACCTTCCAGGAGGACTTTCGATGTTTACATGGATGGATGCGCTCCCAAAATGGGTTCCGGTAGCGAGACTCCAGGAGATGGCCTTTAATGCAAGCAAGGGTGCCCTCAGGATAGTCGTCATCATCGTGCTGGCGATCATCCTTGTGAGGCTGAGCGGCACGATGATTGAAACGGTGCTATCCAGGGCCCGGGGCGCTCAGAACGGTAAGAAGCCCTATTTCGACGAAAGGAAGCTAAAAACCCTCGAGCCCCTCCTGAAGAGCGTGGCTCGCTATGTCATATATTTCTTTGCGGGCGTGGCCATTATAGGTGAGTTCGGGATCGACACGACCAGCCTCCTGGCCGGAGCCGGCCTTGCTGGCCTCGCGGTCGGCTTCGGGGCTCAGAACCTGGTGCGCGACGTGATCAACGGCTTTTTTATCCTGTTCGAGGACCAGTTCGGCGTCGGTGACTACGTGGCCATCAATGATGTCTCAGGGATCGTCGAGGATATGGGGTTGAGGGTCACGCGAGTGAGGGATTTCGGGGGACAGCTCCACATCATCCCCAATAGCCAGATCAGCAAGGTAACGAACTTTATGGGCGCTGCGATGCGGGTTCTGTTCGAAGTCGGTATCGCATATGAGACGGATGTCGAGCGCGCGCTCAAGCTCTTGAGCGAGGACTTTGAAAAGGCGAAGGTCGAGATCGAGGGGATAGTTGAGGGCCCGACGGTCCTCGGCGTAAGCGATTTCGCGGATTCAGCCATCAAGCTCATGATCATCGCAAAGACAAAACCCATGGAGCAATGGCGCGTCGAGAGAGAGCTGAAACTCCGCATCAAGCAGCTATTTGACAGGGAGGGGATCGGAATTCCATACCCTCACCATCATGTGATTCTTGAGCGGGACCCGCGGGAGGCTCACGCAGGAGACCTAAAGGATTAAGGGGCACGACGCGGGCGGGAAGGGTAGAAGGCACAGATGAAATTCAGGATAGGGGATATCGTCCAGATGCGGAAACAGCACCCGTGTGGGGGTTTCGAATGGGAGGTCATGCGGGTCGGTGCGGACTTCCGGATAAAGTGCCTTGGCTGCGGCCGGGTTGTGATGCTGCCCCGGTCTAAATTCGAGAAGAGCGTCAAGGCCGTAAAGACCCCTGCCGCGCCTGTTACCCGTGGGGTTGAGGGGGACGGGGAAGGGTAATGCTCAGGATTGGAATCGTCGGCCTGCCAAATGCCGGCAAGTCCACGCTTTTCAACGCTCTCACGAGAGCGGGCGCCCAGGTAGCGAGCTATCCATTTACCACCATCGACCCCAACGTCGGGGTGGTCGAGGTGCCGGATGAGCGGCTCAAGGTCATCGCCGGTATCATTAAACCCGAAAAGGTCACGCCGGCGACGATAGAGTTCGTGGATATAGCGGGTCTGGTAAAGGGGGCCAGCCGCGGCGAAGGCCTTGGGAACAGGTTTCTCGCGCATATTCGAGAGGTTGACGCCATAGCCCATGTTGTGCGTTGCTTCTCCAACCAGGACGTTCCCCACGTCGCAGGCGCGCCTGACCCTGTTAGGGATATTGAAACCGTAAACCTCGAGCTTATACTCTCAGACCTTGAAACCGTGGAGAAGCGGCTGGAGCGCACATCGCGCATGCTCAAGAGCGGGGAGAGGGGTTACAGGGAGGAAATGGAACTCCTCATGCGGTTGAAGGATGCCCTGAACGCCGGCAAACCCGCAAGGCTCGTGGAGGTGACCGGGGAGGAGCCTGGCCGGCTTGAAGGCCTTTTTTTATTGACGATGAAGCCTGTTATTTATGTGGCCAACATAGACGAGGACGAGATTGGCAACGCTTATGATAGCAGCGCCGTCCGGGCTATCCGGTCATACGTCCAGAGCCTGGGTGAGGATGCCCCTGTCATACCGGTGAGCGCCAGGGTGGAGGCTGAGGTTGCTGAGCTCGCTGAATCAAACCCGTCCGAGGCCAGGGAGTACCTTGACATGATGGGCCTTGCAGAATCGGGCCTGAATCGCCTGGTGAAAACGGCATATAAGAGCTTAAAGCTTATAACATTCTTTACAACCAAAGGGATCGAGGCCCGCGCCTGGACGGTCAGGCAGGGGGCGACGGCTCCTCAAGCGGCGGGCAAGGTACACAGCGACATGGAGCGCGGGTTTATAAAGGCCGAGGTTGTGAGCTATGAAGACCTGGTCCGGGCGGGGTCAATGGGAGCGGCGCGCGAGGAAGGGCTTGTGAGGACCGAAGGCAAGGAATATGTTGTGCAGGATGGAGACATAATATTGTTCCGTTTCAATGTTTAACATCATTCTTTTTTACGATTGAAATGCCCTTGTCCGAGTGTTATAATACTACCAGCAACCATCCCTGCTCCACGTAAGGCGTGGGGCCTTAAGTCCATGGGGAGGAGGTGAATCCCGTGCGGGATTATGAGGTGATGTTCATCCTCAAGCCCGACCTCGAGGAGGATGCGACCAGCGCCATCGTAACGAAATTCGAGGATTTGATTAAGAATGGCGGGGGCGAGATCGAGAAAACCGACAGGTGGGGCAAGAGGCGCCTGGCGTATGAAATCGATGGTTTTAACGAAGGTTACTACGTGCTTATCGATTTCAAGGCCGAGGCTGGCGTTGCGGGCGAGCTCGAACGGGTTTTGAAGATCACGGATGGAGTTATCCGTTTTCTCATAACGCGAAAGGGCGAGTGAGGATAATTTCTAAGGGTGGTGCTAGCTCGTGAATAGGGTAGTGCTCGTCGGGAGACTCGCAAGAGACCCTGAACTCAGGTACACACAGAGCGGGATACCGGTTGCGAACTTTACCATCGCAGTAAACAGGCCCTTCACCAACCAGCAAGGCGAACGCGAGGCGGATTTTATCGACGTGGTAGTATGGCGCGCACAGGCTGAGAACTGTGCGAACTACCTCACAAAGGGGAGCCTCGCCGGCGTCGATGGTAGGCTTCAGGTGCGATCCTACGAAACCCCCGAGGGGCAGAAGCGGAGGGTCGCCGAGGTCATCGCTGATAGGGTTGAATTCCTGGGCAGGCCGCGAGAGGGGGCTGCGGCTCCGGGTCCGGGCTTCATGCCTGCTGGATCACCCGACGAGAATGAAGTTGTTCTACCGCCCGAGGATGAGGGAGTTCCGTTCTAAGTCAGAATTGGAGGTAGTTAGATGAGACGCGAGAAGGGCCGGAGGGCCAAAAGGCGAGTCTGCAGTTTTTGCGTCGATAAAATAGAAGGGATCGACTACAAGGACACGGGAAGGCTGCGCAAGTATATCACCGAGAGAGGCAAGATCCTGCCGAGGCGGATATCCGGAAACTGCGCAAAGCACCAGCGCCAGTTGACCGTTGCAATTAAGCGGGCGCGGCATGTTGCGCTTCTTCCCTTTACTGCGGAGTAACGGAGCGCGGCAGGGAAGGCTGGTCCACTGTAACTAGAGGGCATGCACCAGAGGGAAGCAAGGGGTTAGTCTCTTGCTTCCCTTTTTTAGTGTTTGCCGGAAATCCAGGAACTGTTTTAATCGATCGTGATTGATTTATGAAGGAGAAGAAGCCGCCGTTGACGAACTTAAATTCAAGGATCCAAGGGCGACGACGCACCTCCTGTGGCATTGACGTCCCGTGGGAGGGTCTCGGGGGAGGGGTTTGCTTGTGAGTTTTTCAGGTCAACCTGGTGAGCGTCCCGGTTATGAAGTGGATATAGCTCGGGGTATCAAGACCATAGAGTGGCTTAAAACCGAGCTGGTCAGCAACGTCGCTTCGCTTTTCAGAGGAATGTTAAAAAATAATGATGATGTTATAGGTGAATCCCTTGCAAATCTGGTCATCGGGTGTTATCTTTTAGGAAGGCGACTCGGGGTGAATTTTGCAGCTCTGGACGCCAAGATCGAGCATATGGCGAGGCTGAATGTGGACAACGATCATGAGGTCGAGAGATGGTACGGGGATTTTTCCGCCTTTCTGGATCACGTTAAAGGGAGAAAAAAGTAGGGGGATTTCAGTGGCAGGTATAGACGGACACGGACCGGCAGGCGGGCGCATGTCGACGCGAACCCTGGTCGAGGGCGCCCTTCTCACCGCGATAACCATATTATTCTGCGTCCTGGACGCATATATTCCCATATTCGCGCTGGTATACCCGCTCCCCGTAGTGGTTCTCGTCGTACGTCGGGGGGTGAGGGCCGGGGTCCTCGCAACCGTTATCGCCGTGCTCGGGACGAGCGCTCTGGCAGGGCCGCTCCAGGGCCTGACGGTGTTGGCCAAGGTCGGCATAGTGGGGATAACCCTGGGGGCTTGCCTCAACCGGAGGCTGTCTGCAGCGCGGACTATAATTATCACCGGCGTCGCTGTGGTGGTTTCGGTAGGCTTGACCCTTGCCGTCTCCATCCTGGTGTTCGACTTTAATCTCGGACAGCTAACCCAGGCTATCGAGGAGGGGCTCAGGCGGTCCATTGACATCTACAGAGCGATGGGCCTTTCGCAGAAGGACCTTGCCATGCTCGAGCAGAGCCTCCGGCAGCTGGTCGATATAATGAAGGTAACGCTCCCGGCTGCGATATTTCTTGCTATCGCGATGGTTTCCTTTATTAACTTTGCCGTAGCCCGGCTGGTACTGAAGAGGCTCGGGCACGAAGTTGCGTCCTTGCCCCGGTTTTCGCACTGGCGGGTCCCCTGGTACTGGGGCTGGGGCTATATCGCCGGCGGCGTTGTAATGCTCCTGGGGCAGGGGTACAAGCTCGACCTTGCCTTCAAGGTGGGTCTCAATATAATGACCATTTTCTCTTATGTTTTCCTTGTCCAGGGGCTGGCCCTTGCCTGGTTTTTCATGGACAAATACCGCGTTTCCACTCCTGTTAGGGTGCTCTTGGTCTTCTTCATGGTTATAACCAGGTTTTTATCACAGCTGGTAGTATGGTTGGGGCTATTTGATGCGTGGCTTGACCTCCGGAAGCTGGCACGCAAATGAGACACGAGGATGGTGATAAATGGTGAAGGTGATCCTGACGCAGGATGTCAAATCCCTTGGGAAACAAGGGCAGACAGTTGAGGTTGCCGAGGGATACGCCCGCAACTACCTCTTTCCGCGAGGGTTGGCAATAGAAGCCTCAAAGTCCAACCTGAAGGTCCTGGAAGAACGCAATGAAGCCCTGCGCCGCAAAGAGGCGAGGCTGGCGGAGGAGGCACGCCGGATAGCGGAGAAGCTCGAGGTGGCGACTATTACGATAAGCGCCAGGAGCGGTGAGGAAGGGAGGCTATTCGGCTCTGTCACGGCCAAGGATATAGCGGATAGCATAAAGAGAACTCTTGGCATAGACGTTGACAAGCGGAAGATCGACCTACCTGAACCGATCAAGGTTACAGGGTCGTACAAGGTGCCGGTTAAGCTTCACCAGGACGTCGGTTGCAGCATCAAGGTGGAGGTCGTAGCCGAGCCCAGGGGGGATTAGGGTTTTTATGAGGGGTTTTATGAAAAAGGTTTTTAGACTTGCAAACCGGAACATAACAGAGAAATTAATGGAGGATGAGCAGACTAAGAGGAGGGTTACAGCGCTTTTCGGCCTCCTATCCAATATTTACGGCGCAGATAAGCTTGTACTGAAGGCGGGGAAGCTGGAGGCATTGAATTTGATGAGATCGGGGGTCCTGGAGGAGAGGGTCCTTGCCCTTCAAAGGCTGGTTTATGAGGACCCCACCATAGATGAAGTGCCCAGTATGGAAGCTATACCCGGTATCATCGATGAGATTGAAGAGGAGATCGCGGACATCGTGGCCCGGCGCACGCTGGAGGATAGGTTGGAGAAGAAGATCGCCGAGAAGATGCAACAGCGCCATGAGGAGTATGTCCGCGAGATCAAGATGCAGATTTTGAAGGAAGATGCCGGGCCGGATAATGCTCAGACTTTGAAGAAATATGCTGAGCTCGAAAAGCTCGAGCAGGTGAAGCTTTCCAAGTCTATTCTCGAGGTTCTCAGGCCGAGTAGCTTTGATGAAGTCGTGGGCCAGGAGAGGGCGATAAAAGCCCTGTTATCTAAGATCGCGTCGCCCTTCCCCCAGCATGTGATCCTTTATGGCCCTCCCGGGGTGGGGAAGACTACCGTGGCCCGGCTCGCACTCGAGGAGGCAAAGAAGCGAAAGCATACCCCATTTGGTAAGGATGCCAAGTTCGTTGAGGTAGACGGGACAACCCTGAGATGGGACCCCCGCGAGGTTACGAATCCTTTGCTGGGTTCGGTCCATGACCCGATTTACCAGGGGGCGCGCCGCGATTTTGCAGAAACGGGAGTTCCCGAGCCCAAGCTTGGGCTCGTGACAGAGGCCCATGGAGGGGTGCTCTTCATAGATGAGATAGGAGAGCTTGAGCCCTTGCTTCTCAATAAGCTCCTCAAGGTGCTCGAGGACAAGCGGGTGATGTTCGATTCGGCTTATTATGACCCCAATGACCCGCACGTGCCGAAATATATAAAAAAGCTATTTGATGAAGGCGCTCCGGCGGATTTTGTCCTGATAGGGGCCACCACACGCGACCCTGCGGAAATCAACCCGGCGATTCGTTCCCGGTGCGCTGAGATATTCTTTGAACCCCTAACTGCAGCTCATATCCGCGAGATTGTCGAGAATGCCGCGAGCAAGCTGGGGGTCGTTCTTGGGGAGAGGGTTCCGGATATAATCAGCGACTACACGATTGAGGGCAGGAAGGCAACCAGCATCCTGGCTGACGCGTATGGCATCGCCGTTTACCGGGAGGGCGGGGCCTCTGATGGTAAGACGGTCAAGGTAACGGAGCAAGACGTGTGGGAGGTCATACAGATGGGAAGGCTCTCGCCTTATGTAACCGTCAAGGCCAGGGATGCCCTGGAGATAGGACGGGTGTTTGGCCTTGGAGTGAGCGGGTTTGTGGGCTCCGTTGTCGAAATAGAGGCGGTTGCCTTCCCTGCTCATGAAAAAGGGAAGGGCCATATCAGGTTTAATGAAACCGCCGGAAGCATGGCAAGGGATTCGGTCTTTAATGCTGCTTCGGTCATACGGAAATTGACTGGAGAGGACATCGGCGATTATGATATTCATGTGAACGTGGTAGGCGGGGGACAGATCGACGGGCCATCTGCGGGGCTCGCCGTGTTGATCTGCGTCCTGAGCGCCCTCCAGTCGAAACCCGTCAGGCAGGATGTCGCAATAACGGGCGAGATATCCATACAGGGCCGCGTCAAGCCTGTTGGCGGCGTCTTCGAGAAGATATACGGCGCCAAGCAGGCCGGGATGAAGAAGGTTATCGTGCCTCGAGAGAATGCAAAGGATGTTCCCAATCCCCTCAAGGGTGTTGAGGTTATCCTGGCGGACTCCGTCGAGGATGTCATGCCCCATGTTTTTGCAACGGAGTCGAGCAGGATTTCAAGCCCGGCCATCTATGAGGCGCGGCACTTTGCGAGGCGCTGGGCATCGAATAATACAGCAGGGTAAGGCCCATACTATTCTATACCTGTCTGGGAATGCTGTTATCAATTACCATAAGAGGAATTCTTCACAAGGTCGTTAGGCTTTGCACACTCATAGTATGAGTGGTATGAGACAATGGTATGAGATGGAAACAGGAGGTCGGAAGGAGCATGGCTGTTGAAGGGGTAGACAGGATTCCTCCGCAGAATATCGAAGCCGAACAGTCTACCCTCGGCTCCATGCTTATTAACAGGGAGGCAATTGCCAAGGTATTCGATATCCTGACTCCGGAGGATTTCTACAAGGACGCTCACAGGGTTATTTTTGAGGTCATAATCTCCCTTTTCGACAAGGGGCAGCCTGTTGACCTCATAACCGTAACGGAACAGCTCAGGCGGAGAGATGCACTGGAGCAGGTCGGCGGGGTATCATATTTGACAGCCCTGGCCAACAGCGTGCCGACTGCGGCCAATGTCGAGTATTATGCCAAGATCGTCAAGGATAAATCCATTCTTCGTTCCCTCGTGGTGGCAGGAACGCAGATCGCCGCGCTGGGCTATGAAGGCGCCGAGGACGTTGAACTCGCGCTCGATGAGGCTGAGCAGATGATATTCAGGATAGCGCAGGATAAACCCAGCGAAGGCTTCGTCGACATCAAGACTGTTTTGATCGATGCCTTTGAGAGGATAGAGTACCTTTATAATAATAAGGGCGGAGTAACCGGGGTTTCCTCGGGTTTTACCGATCTCGACCGCCTCACATCGGGGTTTCAGCCTTCCGATCTCATAATCGTGGCTGCTCGCCCCAGCATGGGTAAGACAACCTTTGCCTTGAATATCGCTGAGCATGTTGCTATAAACGAGAAAATCCCGGTTGCGATCTTTAGCCTGGAGATGTCCAAGGAACAGGTTGCGCAGAAGATGCTGTGCTCGGCAGCCGGTGTCGATAACCAGGGGCTGCGCACAGGCTTTCTCAAGGACCCGGATTGGGCCAAGCTCTCGGTGGCTCTTGGCAAGCTCAGCGAGGCGCCTATATTTATCGATGATACCGCCAGCATATCCATTATGGAGCTCCGCGCGAGGGCCAGGCGCATGAAGATCCAGCACGGCCTGGGGATGGTTATCGTCGATTACCTCCAGCTCATCCAGGGGAGGGGAAAGATCGAAAACAGGCAGCAGGAGGTATCGGAGATTTCGCGCGCTCTCAAGGCTCTGGCCAAGGAGCTGAACGTGCCCGTTATAGCCCTGTCGCAGCTTAGCCGCGCAGCTGAGCAAAACCCCAGGGCTTTGCCGCGACTCTCGAATTTGAGGGAATCGGGCGCGATCGAGCAGGACGCTGACGTTGTTATCTTCCTCTACCGGGAGGATTACTACGAGCAAGATAGCGAGAATAAGGATACGCTGGATGTGATCATAGCAAAGCAACGTAATGGCCCTACCGGCTCGATCAAACTCTATTTTCAGAAGGAGTATTCGAGGTTTACCAACCTGGAGCAGAGCCGCAGGTCATAAGGGTCCGGGTTCCGGGTTGAAGTTAATTGGAGGTGGATTGGGTTGCCTACAGTAGCCGTCGTTGGGACTCAATGGGGAGATGAGGGGAAGGGGAAGATAACCGACCTTCTTGCCTCGCGGGCGGACGTGGTGGCGCGCTATCAAGGGGGAAACAATGCGGGGCATACCGTGAAGGTTGGCGGCGATATATTCAAACTTCACCTCATACCTTCGGGTATCCTTTACAGGGGAACTACTTGCGTCATCGGTAATGGGGTTGTTGTTGACCCGGCCGTGTTGATCCAGGAGATGGATTCCCTCGCGCAGAAGGGGATCGATGTTAGCGGGCTCCGAATAAGCGGCAATGCCCATGTTATCATGCCTTATCACCGGCTCCTGGATAAGCTGGAAGAGGAGATGCGCGGCGGCGGGAAGATCGGCACGACGGCTCTGGGGATCGGCCCCGTCTACACCGACAAGATCGCGCGAAACGGTATTCGCATTATAGACATCCTGGACAGAGAGGCTTTTAGCGACCGGCTTGATGCCGTGCTCAAGCTGAAGAACGCTGTGCTTCAAAAGGTCTATGGTGTCGAGGGGTTTACTAAGGAGCAGATCATGGAGGAGTACCTGCCTTATGCGGAGCGCATAAGGGATTATGTGGCCGACTGCTCCATCCTGGTAAATGATGCGATCGACAGGGGCAAAAACGTGCTTTTCGAGGGGGCTCAAGGAACCCTCCTCGATGTCGATCACGGCACCTATCCATATGTGACAAGCTCCTGGCCAACCGCCGGGGGGATAGCGGCGGGGCTCGGCATCGGCCCGACGAAGATCAACAAGGTGATAGGCGTTGCAAAGGCGTATACCACGCGTGTCGGCGCAGGGCCCTTCCCGACGGAGCTCTCCGGCCCGGTCTGCAACACCATAAGGGAGCGCGGCCAGGAGTACGGCACCACGACGGGGCGGCCGAGGCGGTGCGGGTGGTTCGATTCGGTTATCGTTAGGTACGCGGTCAGGGTGAACGGTTTGAGCGGCCTCGCTATAATGCACCTCGACACCCTCGCCGGGTTTGAGAAGGTAAAGATCTGCACGGCATACCGTTGTGATGGAAAGGTCATAAGGGACTTCCCGACGAATCTCCGCGTCCTGGCGGGGTGCGAGCCGGTTTATGAGGAGCTTGACGGCTGGCCTGAGGGCTCGTGTGCGGTGAAGCGGTTTGAGGACCTGCCTGGCGCTGCCAGGGCTTATTTGGCCAGGATCTCGGAGCTCACGGGCGCCCCTGTTGCCATCGTCTCTGTAGGACGCGGGCGCGAGGAGACGCTCATCCTGGAGGAACCGTTCTCCTAAAGCAACCCCCGCGAACCGATTCCATCATGCGCACTACTTGTCGACCCTGAATCCACAGGAAGGAGGCTGCCCGGTATGCTTGGCTTTCTGCCGCTTCTGCTTTTGATCCTGCTGCTACTCCCGGCGGTTCTGTTTCTTTTTTACTTCAACATCGCAGCGATTTCCTTTACCAAGCTTGGCCTCACGCCGGCCGGGGCGGTCCTTTTATTTGGCCTGTCCCTCATAGGCAGCGTGATCAACATCCCTGCATACCGGCAGCGATTCATCGTTGAGGAGCGGCCAATGTTCTGGTTCCCGTTCATTTTCTATTACCCGCCGAGGGTCCGCGAGCAGGTTATAGCGATAAATTTCGGCGGGGCCATCGTGCCGTTCCTGTTTGCCCTTTACCTACTGGGCAGGGCTCCCCTCGGCCCGGCTCTGGCGGCCACGGCCCTCGTCGCGGTTGTCGCCAAAGCCCTCGCCCGGCCCGTGGCGGGAGTCGGCATAGCGTTGCCTGCGTTCATCCCCCCGCTGGTCGCGGCCTCCGCGGCGTTCTTACTTGCCAGGGATAACGCTGCCCCCGTGGCCTATATCGCAGGCTCGATGGGTACGCTAATCGGCGCAGATCTCTTGAATCTGCACAGGATACGCAGGCTTGGCGCCCAGGTGGTAAGTATTGGCGGGGCGGGGGTTTACGACGGGATCTTCCTTGTGGGTGTGGTTGCGGCATTGCTGGCCTAAGTGCTAGTTCCTTAATTCATGCCAGTTTACCAGCACGTTCCATAGGTTGCCGGTGTTGCGTTCCGGGGACGGCGCGCTTGCGGCGCGCCTCCGTTGAAATTTGGCGCGAGGGTCTTGCCAAATTTCAAAAGGCCCCGTCACGCAAGCACCGGCAACCTATGGAAAAGGGGCAATGGCTTTTGAGCTTACACTTAGGATGGGATAAAATTTCCCCGGCCTCCCGGAAGGAGTCCGGGAGGCTTGTGGCGAAAATTAAGATTGTGATGGGAATTACGAGAAGACTCGGAATCATGAGGGTCAGGAATCATGCGCATTGCGGTCATAGACGGCCAGGGAGGCGGAATAGGTAAGGGCATAATCGAGAAGCTTAGAAAGGAGCTTCCCCCGGAGTTGGCCGGGCGCGTAGAGCTCATCGCCCTCGGCACCAATGCCCTCGCCACCGGGGCGATGCTGAGGGCCGGGGCCGATGAGGGAGCCACTGGCGAGAACGCCGTGGTCCAGACGGCCGAAGCCGTCGATGTCATCCTCGGGCCCATCGGTATAGTGCTGGCCCACTCCATGCTCGGGGAGTTGACCCCCAGGATGGCGGAGGCCATCGCCAGGAGCAAGGCGAGGAAATTTTTGATACCCATCAACCGGTGCAGGGTCGATGTCGTCGGTGTGCAGTCCGAGACGCTCCCACGGTTGCTTGATGCGCTTGCACAGCGGGTGAGGGAGCTCCTGCAGGCGGAGACGGATACGAGGTAAGGGTAAGGTACCGGAGGGTACGAGGGCAAGGTACCAGGACAGAATATCAGGGAATGATAAAGGCCATGAAGGCCTTCACCCCGCCACGGGATGGCGGGCGAGGCCTCATGGCCTTTTTGCATCACAAGAGCATGAGGATCGGAAAATCGGAATAAGCGGAGGTCGATGGAGGGTATGGTCAAGGTTAACAGGAATGCTGATGGGGTCGATCCCGGGGTTGGGGTTGCCCCGGGGGCGGGTTCAAGGATCCGTAATCTCGTCTGGGGGGCATTGTTCGTTGCGCTTGGTATCGTGTTACCTATAGCATTTCACGCCATCGGTGCGGGGCCCGTGTTCCTACCCATGCACATACCCGTCCTCCTGGCCGGTTTCTTTGTGGGCCCGGCCATGGGGGCGGCGGTGGGCTTCCTGACACCTATCTTGAGCGCGGTTCTCACCGGGATGCCCCCGCTGATGCCGCCTGTTGCCCAGATGATGATGGTAGAGCTGGCGGTGTATGGATTCCTGACGGGGTTTCTATACGGCCGCCTCAGACAAAATGCCATAATCTCGCTTGTAGGTGCCATGTTTGCCGGCCGCGTCGTCTATGGGGTGCTGGGCGCATATCTCCTCCCTTTGTTTGGTCTCAAGGCCATTCCCGTGTTTTACCCTATTACGCTCGGAGTGGTTAAGAGCTTGCCGGGGATACTGATCCAGCTGGTACTGATACCGGCGGTAATTTACCTCGCGGAGGGCAGCACGAGGGCGGGCGTCCTCTTCTCTCGAAATCGCGACGGGGCCTGCAAGGGAGCGGGCCAATAGACCGCCGGGCGGAGAGATGCGAGGCGCCCGGGCCGCTGCGCGGGGAGTGGTAGTTACTACCTGCGAAAGTCTTGAGCGTTTCTACGGATTAATTTAAGAGGAGTCCAAGAGGAGTCCTGGTGTCGAGGGCAGGTACACCAGGGCTTTATTTTGTTGTACCCGTAACAGAAATTGCTGCAGGGCAAATATGATATGAGGGAGAGAGGACGTGATACGTGTAGCGGGTGGCACGAGAGACCCACGAAAGATCTGCGAGGGATCCGCGAGAGATCGGGGAGGTGGTATTCAAATGGGCGTAAAGGTATGTCGAGGAGGCTTGGAGGTTGATGGCGAGTATATCTGCCTCTGCGGCGGCGCAGTGGATTACTGGCGCATCGAAAGGGAGCTCTGGGGTGATGTCCTGGACAGCGTCGCGTCGCTGGGCTTCAGGATGATTTCGACCTCCATACCCTGGAGCGTCCATGAGATTAAGCGCGGGGAATTTGATTTTGGAAAGACCGACCCGCGGAAGGATGTGGACGCATTCCTCTCCCTTGCGGGGAAGAAAGGCTTTAAAATCCTGATCCGGCCCGGGCCGCATGTGCGCGGCGAGTTGACGTTCAGGGGGTATCCCGAGAGAATCCTTCTCGACAGGGAATGCCAGGCCCGGACGGCCAGCGGTGCTGCAGCCATTCTCAACGATCCACCGAAGCAGTTCCCGGTGCCGAGCTATGCGAGCGACAAATTCTACGCGGAGGTCGGCGTCTGGTTTGATGCCCTGGCACCCATCATCAGGAGACATATCCACCCTGACGGCGGCATCATCGGCATCTGGATCGATGACGAGATGAGCTACTTGTCGAGGCATTCTACCTATGATCTGGATTACTGCCCCGCTTCTATCAACCTTTACCGTCGGTTCTTGCTTGAGAAATATGGGGGCGGGGGAGATATCCGCCCACCGGTCGATTTCGCGCCGCGGTCCCGAGAGGATATCCCATATTACCTGGACTGGGCGGAGTATAAGGAATACTACCTGCTATACGGGTTGAAACGAATAGTCGCGCTCTGGAAGGATAGAGGCATCGGCAGCGATGGCCGGGTGATCTTGATGCACAACTATCCTGCCGTCCTGGCCAGGACCCCTTTTAACATCCCTGCAGCCGAGGGGGTTTTAGATATCCAGGGCGTAGGTATTAATCCTCTCAAGGAAGACTACTGGGCGATTCGCCGGCAAGCGGTCCTTGCCGCTGAGATGAGCCGCCTCCCCTTAGCGGCGCGGTTTAATTCCCGGCCCCGGGTGTGGGCTGACCGGCCGCCCCTGGCCGATGATGAGCGTTTCATCGCGCAAGCCTGCCTCATGCACGGGCTGAAGACGTTCGACTTTCACATGGTCGTGGAGAGGGAGCGCTGGACCCACTCACCCATCGCGAGGGATAACCGCACCCGGCGCGAGCTTTTTGACCTTTATACCAGGCTCAACAGTATTTTGCAGGACCCCGATCTCGCCCTCGCAAACTTCCGCAGGCGGAGCGATATCCTTTTGCTTGGCGCCAGGGAATACGATCGCCTTGAGGCGAGCGCGCAGCTCTTGTGCCTCCCGCGGGGGTATATGGGCGCGTGGGATGAGCTTCCTGTCGAGGAGTTGGTTGCTGAGGAACCAACGGGTTTCAGAGATGTCATCCAGGTCGAGAACAAAAACTGGCGGAAGGCATATTATGAAGCTATGGTGCTGGCCAAATACGCCTTCGGCGTGGGCGATACGGCGATGATCATGGAAGACGCACCGGGGGAAAGGCCGCAAGATCACCGGGACTACCGGGACTATAAGATCATAATCACCCCGACCTTCGACTTCCTGGGCGAGGCCGTCCAGGCGCGCTTGCTCGATTACGCCCGGCAGGGGGGAACGCTCATCATCGGGCCGCGGATACCGTGGCTAAATGAGCGGATGGAGGAATACCGCGGCTACGCGGATATCCTCCCCGGGCCAGTCGGGTTTGCAGGCGACGTGGAAGTTGACGGCTGCAACCTCAGGCAGGTTGATATCTTCGGCGATGGTGATGGGGTAACGCCCCTGCTCAAGGCCGGAAGGGACACTATAGCGTATCAGAAGAGTCATGGAAAGGGTAGAATCTGCGTCCTGGGCTTCTTGCCGCCCCTTATCAGGAATATTAATGATGCCGCCTGTTTCGGCAGGCTCCTGGACCGTGTGCTCGGCGCTTTGGATGCCCCAAAGTCCATCAGGTGCGACGCCCCGGGGATTGATGTGGCAATTCACGACCCGGTTCAGGAGACCCTTAAATATAAGGCTATAGCCTTTGCCGCGAACCCAACCCCGGAGGAAAGGGAGGCATATATTATTATCCAGGGGGCCCGCGAGATTACGGACATTTGGACCGGGAGCGCGCTGAGGTGCGACTGCGATGGCGGTTTCAAGGCGCGGCTCAGCCCATATACAGTGAAGATTTGGGGGGTGCGATAGATAGTGTTGGACCGGAATATAATGGTGCTGGATATTGACCATCAACAGTGGAGACGTTTGTACGACCTGATCTGGGGGCCCTACAGGGGGAGGCAGCGCATCTACGTCCTCCACGACGGTGGGAGGGTGAGAAAGGTTTACCACTCCTTGCTGGGAAGCCTCCCGGCATCGGGGGTGAGCGTCAGCGACCCCAGGTCATGCGGGAAGGAGCTCGCGGAGAAGTATGATGCGGATGAGACGGTAATCATCGAGCGCGGCAAGTTGCGACGGCTCTATGCCATGTGGGAGAATTCCTTCAAGCAGGATGAGGATTTTGACGAGTATTTGAGCTGGTTTTTCAACATGATCGGCGAGGCGCAGGACGGGGCGGTTTACATATATACAAGGGTCCCGAATCTCCGCGGGATAACCTATGAAGGATTGCGGAATATCCTTACACGCCTGCCTGACGGCAGGACGGCGGTGCTTTCGATCTTCCACGGGCGGGAGGTCTGGGCGAGCTTGATCGTCGGCAAGGCCGGCGGCAGGGTCAACCTGGTGACGACCACGGATGCCCTGGTTTCAGATGGCCTTGTAATAACCGAGTGGAAGAAGAACTATAAGGATATCCTGCGCCTTGTTAAGGCGAAATTTGGGTGGCCGTACCTTGGGGTATTCACAACCAGAGAAGAATTTGAACGCATCTGGCGGGCTGAAGACCAGGCAGCTGCGGTAAGGCAGTCCTTTCTTAGAGGGAATCTCATTCTCGACCCGGTGCCCCTCGAAATCAATCTCGCGATGGCGCTTTCGGCACCGGCTTTCCTCTTTATATGAGCACTCCCCGGTGTCCCCGGCGGGATTTCTCTGTTTAGGTTAATCCTGCAGCATGTAACATAATTTGTTGGATGACAGGCCATGGATAAACGTTTATCATATGCCTGGGGCGGTCAACGGCCTTTATACTGCATAAGTGCAATAAGCTTCATACAGGAGGCGGAGTTTCTAATGCGAAGACAATCAAGGTTACTGATAGCCCTCGTGATGAGCCTGCTCATCGGGGGGATGATGGTACTTCCGGGCCTGGCATCCGGCGAAGAGAGCTACTCTTCGAGCTCATCGCTTTCATCGATATTTCACCCGTCATTCAGGGCGCCCCGTCCTGATACGGGGGATACGAGCACAGGTGACGGTAACACCGTCAACGATGTGTTTACAGGGCAGGTAGTCCTCGACTGGCAGGCCCTGGGCAAGGCGCAAATGCGGGCCTACAAGGGTCTTGACTCATGGCGCCTGGACCCGCTAGCGGTAGCCAGGGAAGAGGGCAAGGCTTACGGCTTCGACCCCGCAAACGACAGGTTTGCGCTGGTAAGCAAGGTGGATGTGGGCCAGTGGTCGGGGACCGGCGAGGCCAAAGTCGCGGTCCTTCATGGAGGCCGGGTCTACGAGATCGGTCTCATCCAGCCCTTTGGGCCTGACGCCTACGCGATCTGGACCATCAACTCGATTCGCAAATTGACCTGGGCTTCGGATGCAGATGAACTGACCATCATAGGCAAGATCCTGGCGGAGTCCTTTGACCCGAGCCTGCCGGGGGCACCTGGCACCGGCACTGCCAGGGATGGAAGCGACTGGCAGCGGGGGATGAAGTACTACCGCGTGCGGCAGGGTGACACCCTGTGGATTATAGCCCGTAAGAACGGTACCACGATATACCGGTTGAGGCAGCTCAACCCCGGCCTGTGGAGCGACATCCTTGAAGTCGGCCAGGTCATAATCATCGATACAACCGGCACACCGGGCCCGGTAGATAACGGGTCGCCGGCCTGGCAGCCTGGCAGGGGGTCGGGCATATCAAGCGTGATTCATATCGTGGAGCCCGGGGATACGCTGTGGCAGATAGCGGTCAAGTACCAGGCTTCGGTGCGTGATATTATGAATTGGAATGGCATCACTGATCCAAATACCCTGTGGGTCGGGCAGAGGCTCATTATACCGGTCCACGCCTGAGCGTCGTAGTTGACCGTCCCGCCCCACCCCCGCCCCGTCATGCGCCATGCCCTGTCTTTATTCCTGCCATGTCATCACCAGCAAGTTACTACGTTAGTGCGCAAAATCTCTACCCATTTTGGCACTCGCATAGGGTATCTCGCATCTCTCCGCCAGGCGGAGAGATGCGAGGGTGATCATCTCGGGCCTGCGATTAGCAGGAGCCCGCATACAATCAGGATACCTCCGACTAGCTGTTCCCAGGTGGGATCCTCGCCCAGGAAGATCATGGCCATCGCTAATGTGACCAGGGGTGATGTCGACATGATGAGCATGACAGGCCCCGCATTCCCCCGCTTTAGGGCCGCGTAGTATGCGAGATCGCCAATAAGCGTCGCCAGGATGGCCTCCAGGGCGATGAAGAAATACGACCTGGGCAGGACGTATCTGAAAACGCAGACCCGGCCGCTTATGAAGAGCCAGAAGACAACCATCAAGCCGGCCATGAGGGTCCTGACGCATAAAGCGGACATCGCGTCGACCCGTGTAAGGCCCAGCTTGCCAAAGATCGGAGCGATCCCCCAGCAGATAGCCCCGATTAGCGCTAAGAGCACTGTAGACACAACCTACCAGCTCCCTAACTTACCTAAGAGAATGATACTGGCGGTAAGGGCGGGTTAGAACTTGCAGGACTTGCTATATTGCCCCTATATTGCCTCTCATTTTTGCGATTCCAGGATAAGTAAGGCTTTGCGCCGCATATATTTATCTTAAACTAAGTTAGTAGGCAAAAATACCCGGAGCTCTCGCAGGTAACAGCTACCAGTGCCGCACAGTGGCCGGGGTGTCTCGCATCCCTTCGCCCAGCGGACGCGGCTAAGTGTAAGTTCGAAGATTATCGCCGTTTTGCCGGGGGTTGCCGGTGTTTGCGTTCCGGGGACGGCGCGCTTGCGGCGCGCCTCCGTTGAAATTTGGCGCGAGGGCCTTGCCAAATTTCAAAAGGCCCCGTCACGCAAGCACC
>DUMQ01000127.1 GCA_012839815.1 Bacillota bacterium
AAGAATACGGCGTTGATATTATGCAGGTCCAAGAGATCATCCGTTTGACGAACATAGTAAAGGTGCCTAATGCTCCTCATTTTGTCGAGGGGGTAATTGATCTTCGTAGCAGGGTTATCCCGATTATTGATTTAAGGAAGCGTTTCGGCATACCTGAATGTGAGAAAACGGGATCCAGCCGTATTGTGGTAGTCAATGTGAATGATACAACGGTAGGCTTGATCGTAGATTCTGTATCAGAAGTGATTCGTATCCCGGTGAAGGCATTCGAACCTCTGCCTGAGATAGCGACGGGCGTAGATTCCAGGTTTTTGAAGGGAATTGCAAGGTTGGAAGACAGGCTAATAATCCTCATAGATCTTGCATGTGTGCTTTCACGCGATGAATCCTCAGCCCTGGAGATGCTTGGGTGTTCAATTCAAAAAGGGGAAGAGCTGTACCGATAACTGTATCCGCCTCCGAGGTGGGGACATTCACAGTTGAATAGTCAAAAATAGTTAGTAATGAGGGTGGGGGCTGAATATCTCAGCCCCCTTATCTCACCCTTACAGGGTAAGCCAGATCGTAAGCCAGATTCTTGAGGTCCGGGCTACCAAGAGCAAGATGAGATAATCCCACGCGTGGGTAGGTTGACAGACGATCGGGTAAGACCTAATATATTAGTGAATTCTAATATGTGGGTGTGAGAGGGTGGAGCACATAAAGGATCTAAGGGATTCGGTGCGTGCCTTCCGTGCGCTTGGTCAAGAAACGCGGTTCAGAATTGTAAGTTTGCTTTTATCGAAGACATTTAGTGTGGGGGAGCTTGAGAAGCACCTGAAGGTCAGCCAGTCGGCGATCTCACAGCAGCTTAGAGTTCTGGAGAAGGCGGGTTTGGTAAAGCTTCAAAAGGAAGGGAAATACACTTTCTGCAGCATCAACCGGTCGTTTCTGGAAGAGATAAACAGGCGTATCAACTTGCTTCTTGAGGGTAGGCAAGAGTTGGGTCTTACCGAGTAAGAGCCATGCCTCCCCACTTGTCGTCCGGGGTGGAAAAGTCAAAGGCGAGAGGAGAAGATATTATGGCGTTCGAGTCTGCTAAGGCAATGCTTGGCGAAGCTGTCGTTAAGCAGTTGTTGGGGTACCTGGCGAATGAACCCGAGAAGAACCTGGTGAAGATCCTTCAGTGGGGGGAAACCATAGCTCGCGAGCCAATCCACAAGCAATATGCCCGTTCTTGGGCTAAGCTGCTTGCTGATGAGAATAACAACTGGCGCAGGCTTGTGACTAGGATATTGAAGCAGACTTCTCCCAACGTGCGAAACAAAACAGGGATCAACTTCTTCGTTCATGCAGGAATACTCGCGCCCGCGTACCGCGCCAGGGCAGAGAAAAGGTATGGTGTCCACGTTCCTTGGGCGATGCTCATTGATCCCACCGGAAGGTGCAACCTACGCTGCAAGGGGTGCTGGGCCGCGGAATACGACCGCACACAGGACATGGACTATGCTACGCTTGATAGGGTCATAAGCGAGGCTGAGGATCTCGGGATCCGCTTCATCGTCGTGTCCGGCGGAGAGCCCATGGTGAGAAAGGATGATTTGGTTTCCCTTGCCAAGAAGCACGACAACTCGGTGTTCCACGTCTTTACAAATGGAACTCTGATAGACAGAGACACTGCGCACCATCTTGCCGACCTCGGGAACATCACCTTTGCGATAAGCATCGAGGGGTTCGAGGAACAGACGGATGCGAGGCGAGGCAAGGGCGTTTTCAGCAGGGTAATGCAGGCTATGGACAATCTCAGGGAAGCCGGCGTCATATTTGGATTCTCGGCTACCTATACCAGGGAGAACACCGAAGTAGTGGGGAGTGACGAATTCATAGATCTCATGGTTGACAGGGGCTGTGCCTTTGGATGGCTCTTCACATACGTTCCCGTGGGGGGCGGTGCCGATCTCAACTATATGGCGACCCCTGACCAGCGGGCATTCATGTATAGACAGGTCAACAGATGGCGTAGCGAGAAACCCATCTTTGTCGCGGATTTCTGGAATGATGGGTCGGCAGTCGGCGGGTGTATAGCCGGTGGGCGGAACTATTTCCATATCAACGCAGCGGGTGAGGTGGAACCGTGCGCGTTCGTCCACTTTGCGAACGTCAACATAAAGAATACATCGCTGGTGGAGGCATTGAAGTCCCCGCTGTTTCAGGCGTACCAGGCGGCCCAGCCCTTCAATCATAACCACCTGCGCCCGTGTCCGATCATAG
>DUMQ01000128.1 GCA_012839815.1 Bacillota bacterium
GGGCGGACATTAAAGCAATAGGTGTTGAACCCGCGAGCTCTCCGGTTTTCTCCGGGGGGGAGCCCGCCCGCCACAAGATCCAGGGGATCGGGCCTGGTTTCATTCCGGATGTTTTCGACCGCTCGGTGGTTGACGGAATCATCACCGTGAGGGATGAGGATGCCTATGAAACATCCCGCCGCCTTGCCCGGGAAGAGGGGCTCCTGGTCGGCATCTCATCAGGCGCCTCGGCCTTTGCCGCGCTCCAGTTGAGCAAGTGCCCCGAGAACCGGGGTAAGCTGATCGTAGCCATCATGCCCGATACCGGAGAGCGCTACTTGAGCATCGACCTGTACGAATAACCGTTGGGGGAATCGAGAAATGGAGGAGACAACAGTGAAAGAGTTTACGGAAAACCTGCGCCAGTTTGCAAGGGACCACGGTGCCGATTTGGTCGGGATTACGCCCGCGGCAAGGCTGGACGCCGCACTCAAGCCTGGCTTCAGGGCGGTGGACCAGTTCCCGGAGGTAAAGAGCGTTGTTGTCCTGGGCCTGCACATCCCCGATGCCAGCCTTGAGGTGATGGAGAAGGGGATTTCCAACTACTCTTACAATATGTTCGGATACGCCTACCTCAACCGGGAACTTGATTACCTGGCCTATCGGGTAACCCGCTACCTTGAAGACAACGGTTACCTCGCCCTGCCCATTCCGGCCAGGGGTGAGCACTACTGGGAAAAGCAACCACATCACGGGCCGGTTTCCTTCCGCCACGCAGCAGTGGCGGCGGGTTTGGGCACCTTCGGGTGGCAGGGGTTGGTCCTGACGCCAGAGTTCGGCCCCAGGCAGCGGTTTATTGCCGTGTTGACAGACGCCGAACTGGAGTCTGGGCAGGTCATGAATCAGGACCTGGATACCTGCAAGCGCTGCTTGGCCTGTGTGAAAAACTGCCCCGCGGGCGCCATCAAGGAGAAAGAGGAATGGGGGGTTGTTATTGCAGGGAAGAAATTTGTCTATGGGGTTGTCGATTGCGAGGCATGCGCCTGGATGGCGGAAGGGTATAGCTCCAGGCTGTGGGAAGGTGCGCCTTTTCAGCCCAAGGTCGACGTGCCGCGTCCGGAAACTCTTGATGCGCGCCTCAGCTACGACTATAAATGGCACCGGCGCGACCCGGCCCTCACCAACAGCGAGCACGCAGAAGGGAATTTCGGGGCAAGTTTCTGCGGCAGATGCCTGATCACCTGCCCTCTCGGACGGGCGGCGGCCAAACGCCGGCGCAGGTCAGCGAAGGAATAAGCTCGGGGAAAGTTTTCTAACAAGCGTCCGGTTTTGAGAGAACCTGTTGAAGGGTTCTCTTTTTTACCGGCAGTTGTTGCCCGGTACCAAAGCGATGTACGTTGACCATACTTTCCCTCAGGTGGTATAACCGATCTTTCCTACCCTTAAAGGCAGGATGACAGGAATTATGACATGCTTGCGGGCTCGATAAATGTAATGTAATAATGACTTATACTCTCACCGCGATTGATGTATAGTCGCAATGGGAGGCGAGAGTGCTGTAGCATTCATATTCAACGACCGAATGGAAAGCCTTGATATGCGCATACATGTTCGGTATCTCTACGGAAATTCGCTCATGGATAACCTCTAACTCCTCACAAAGCTCCTAAATCTTATTTGTTGTCAAGCAGATTTCCACAAGCCGTGCAAGTTGCAGTAGGCGCGAGCGGTCACCTGTGAAGCCGTGATGCAAAACTCCGCTTCCGGTTTGCTCCCTGGTTTCAAGAAGCGACGCAGCCCCTGGCCGTCAGCGATCAGTTCGATCCACTCGATGAAGTGCTCCTCCTCCATCGGATGAGCCGTTTCGCCGACAATCACCTTGAAGCCATTGCCGGTTTGTTCCACCATGGGGACGTGCTTTTCCCGGCTGGCATCTTGCGTATTTTCGACCAGAAGTTCCATGGGTTTACCGCAGCAAACGAGAGTGCCTTTGCCGACGTGCAGTACTTCAACGATGTTGCCGCAGATCTTACAGCGATAAACCTGCGCTTTAGAGGTCATGTGCCGTCTCCTCTCCTAAATTTTTCGTCTGTTTCTAAGTTCGGCATATTTCTACTTTTTCCTGCATGAGCGTCTTGGAGGGTAGAATTTTTCCCGCTGCTTACGAAAATTCGACCGTTTGGATAGGCAAACAAGAGGAGAATGTGGTATTATATTAATATCAAAGTAAAGTAAGGAAAATCATGCTAAGATATGAGCTCGGTAACAGGTTGTCCAGGAGGAAGGAATCGGGAACCAGGGGGCCGTAGGGCATCATTGATGAGAAAGAGGAGGACTATGATGAATCTCAAAGGATCGAAGACCGAAAATAACCTGTTGACCGCCTTTGCCGGCGAATCCCAGGCGCGAAACAAGTATACCTACTTTGCGTCGGTGGCCAAGAAAGAGGGATATGAACAGATAGCCGCCATATTCCTCGAGACTGCCGAAAACGAAAAAGAACACGCCAAGGTGTGGGCCAGGTATCTGGGGTTGATCGGGAACACGGAGGAGAACCTAGAAGACGCAGTCAGTGGCGAGAACTACGAGTGGACTTCGATGTACAAGGAGTTCGCGGCCACGGCAAGAGAAGAAGGCTTTGACGAAATAGCCGAGCATATGGAAAGGGTAGCTGAGGCTGAGGCCGCCCACGAGGCCCGGTACCGGCGGCTTCTGGCCCGGTTGAAAGAAGGTTCGATCTTCAAGCGCAGCACGCCTATCAAGTGGCGTTGCCGGAATTGCGGTTATATCCACGAAGGCACAGAGCCGCCGGAGAAATGTCCGGCCTGCAACCACCCGCGTGCTTTCTACGAGCCGGCGGCGGAAAACTATTGATCCGGCCGGATGTGGTTATTCTGAGTTGGACCAGCGAGCCGAGAGCCTCGCAATGCGCACTTCTTCAACTTCAAGATGAGACAGATCGATTACTTGGCCCGTACTATCCCTGCACTATCAATGCAGGTTCCCACCAGGTGCCCATTTGCGCCGAAGTCCGGAACGTCACCGAAGCCTGGCGAGGCGCTCAAGTAGCACCGCTTAAGAGGGGAGTTCGAAACGTTGGCCGGCAAAGAGGTCTTTAAAGAACCACATTCGGACAACGGTCATTATCTTTCGGAAGCGGGCGTTGCAAACCTAGTACCGTTGCGGCACTATATCCGATTACAAGAAATGTCGCCGGAGATATTTTTGCGCCTTGCCGTCCGTTTGGCGGCCACCCTTTCCCGATTTCACCAGGAGGGCATCGTCCTGGGTAACTTGAATCCGGATATTCTGTTAATTAGTAAGCAAGACGATACGGTATGTGTGACAGGCTCCGGCTGCGTAAGGAAGCCGGATGAAGCCCAGCAAGAATTGCGCAATTTTTCAACCAATCCTCAGACCCTATTCTATCTTGCACCGGAGCAGACTGGCCGTTTGAACCGGCCGGTGGACCTTCGGGCAGACCTGTTTTCCTTAGGTGTAATCTTTTATGAAATGCTGACGGGCCGGCTGCCTGTGGGGGGCAAAAACAGATTGGAATGGTTCCATAACTTGATGGCCGGGGATATTAAACCTCCCCACCAGGTGGACAAGCAAATCCCGGCGGTTCTTTCCGACATCGTGATGAAATGTCTGGCCAGGGACCCGGACAACAGGTATCAAAGCGCTGAAGGTATAAGAAGGGATTTATGGCGATGCCTTGAGGAATGGGAACAGCAGAGAAGCATCACCCCTTTTAAGATCGGTCAACACGACGTTCCCGCCGCATTTCATCTTTCAGCCGAGTTTTACGGCAGAGAACGGGAACTGCGACTCCTGCAGGCGGCCTTGGAAAGGGTTGGCCGCGGCCCGGCTGAAATCGTTTTTGTTGCAGGTCAAGCGGGGATCGGCAAGACAAGGCTGATCCAACAGTTTAGCAAGCAGGTTCAAAAAAAGCTGGGATTTTTCATCAGCGGGAAGTTCCAGTCTCTTGAAGGTAAGGCTCCATATGGGCCTATAATTGAAGCCTTTGAGCAGTTGTTTCAATGGCTTATGAGCCGGAGCCGGGAAGAAGTAACCGCCTGGCGAGAGCAAATTCTCGCGAAGCTAGGAGCCAATGTTTCCCTGGTCGCGGCATTAATGCCCTACGTCGAGCGGCTGGTGGGAGAGCAGCCAAAAGTGGAGGCCGGTTCAAGCGTGGAAGCCAGAGAGCGCCTCTTCTATGCCCTTTCTCAGTTGCTCCAATTGTTCGCCAAAAAAGATGCGCCTTTGGTGCTTTTCCTCGACGACTTGCACTGGGCCGACCCCGGGTCTTTAAAGATTCTGGAATCAATTTTCCTGGAACACGAGGTCCGCCACCTTTTGCTGATAGGCACCTACCGGGAGGAAGAAGTGCCGTCAGGTCACATTTTAAGGGAAACTATCCAGGCAATGGAACGGGAGGCGAACCGGTTCAGGACAATCAGGTTGTCCCCCCTCGACCCCTGCGAAGTAGAGGAGTTTATTGCGGCCAGTCTTTGCTGCAGCGGGGAAGAAGCAAAGCCACTCGCCGGGTTCGTTTATCAAAAGACCGGGGGCAACCCGCTTTTTGCAAGAGAATTGCTCCAAGTCATGTACAAAAAGGAGTTAATTTTACCCAGGCCCGGCGGCGGTGGCTGGCAGTGGGACCTGCGTCAAATAGAACAAACTGAAATTGCCGGCGACATAGTCAGTTTTCTGGTGGGTAAAATTACACTGCTGCCCGACGGGAGCAAAAACCTCCTGCGATTTGCCGCCTGTATCGGGAATACCTTTGACATACCGTTGCTAGTAGAAGTTTCCGGTCAACCCGCCACCATTATCGAAAAGCGTTTGAGTGATTGCATTAGGGAAGGGTTAATCCAGAAAGTCGATGGGCAAGTTTACAGTTTCGTTCACGACCGGGTGCACCAGGCGGCATATCTCTTGACCCCCGGTGAAGAAAAAAAGGCTATCCACTATCGCCTGGGCTGTTTAATGCTGGGGGGAGGGGAGGAATCCCCGGGAATAAAGCAAGAGTTCGACCCGCCAGCTTTCTTTACGGCAGTTAACCACTTAAACCTGGGGATAGAATTACTAATCAAAAACAATGAAAGAATCCGCGGCGCAGAACTGAATCTCCTGGCGGGGAAAAGGGCCAAGCAGGCTTCAGCTTTCGCTACCGCACTAAAGTACCTTGAGACAGGACTGGGCCTGCTAGAAGAGAAGAGCTGGGAAATTCACTATCCTTTGACGTTTCAACTGCACCTTGAGCATCTGGAATGCCGGTACCTCTGCGGCTATTATGCTGAAGCAGAGGAACTCTACCAGGAGTTGTTGAGAAAAGCCCGGAGTAAGCTGGACAGAACGCAACTACGTTTAATCGCCATTTTGTTCGCTACCAAGAACGACTTTGATACCAGGGCCATCGACGTGGGGTTAGAGGGGCTGCGGGAACTGGGGCATGATCTACCGGCAAAACCCTCCACGCTTTACATTGTCCGGGAATTAATCAAGGTCAAGAGGCTGATAAAAAAGATAGGAATTGACCGGATAGTGGAACTGCCGCCGGCGCGCGGCGAGGAAGTTCAGGCGGTTTTGAATCTACTGGTCGCCATCTCCCCGTGCGCCTATAATAATAACGAGGACCTATTATTTGCCATTGCCCTGAAAATCTGTGAACTTTCTTTACGGTACGGCCATTTTGCCCATTCCGCCTCCGGTTATATGACCCTAGCCATGGTGAGTATTATCCGCCTGAAGGACTTTCAAACCGGGGTCCCCCTGGGAAAGATAGCCCTGGCCCTGGCGGAGCGGTACGGGACGCCGGACGAGAAATATATCATCAACTTTTTATACGGGACATTTTTCCTCCCCTGGCTGGAACATACCCGGCAGGGTGAATCTTACCTGGAAATGGCAAAGGAGGGCAGCCTGGTTTCCCGTGATTTCGCTTATGCCGGGTATGCCATGACCTTCTTGCTTGTCTCGAAGCACTTCCGGGGCGTGCCGCTGCAGGAACTGGCGGAGCAAATCCGGGAGAGTTTTCAGTTCACGTCGAAAGTGAAAGACCCCTATTTTTCCTGCTTTCTGACCATATACCGGCAATTGGTCCTTAACCTGCAGGGTTTGACCCATGGACCGGATAGTTTCAGTGACGATACTTTCGATGAAGAAGGATTTATCCGGGGAGATACAGGTTACCAAATCAGGGAAAAAGAACTCTTTGACTACTACCTTTGCAAGAACCAGGTTTACTACCTCCTGGGTAATTATGACCGGGCGCTGCCCCTGTTAAAGAAAGCCGAACGGTTGACAAAGCTGTACTTTGGCGAAGTCTATCTTGCCGATCACGCCTTCTATTATTGCCTGACCGTTACAGCAATGTATCACACCTTCTCGATCAGGGAAAAAACGGCGTTCTGGCCGTTACTGCTGAAAAAACACCGTCAAATGAAGCAGTGGGCCCGGCGCTGCCCGGCCAATTTCGAGCACAAACACCTGTTGATCGCAGCGGAGATGGCCCGCATACGCCGGCAAAACGAAAAGGCTGCCCTGCTCTATGATCAGGCTATCCGGTCGGCGAGAACCCACCGCTTTATCCAGAATGCCGCCATTGCCAGCGAGTGCGCAGCCAAATTCTACTTTTCCAGGGGATTAACCGACTTGGCCCAGAAATACATACGAGATGCCTATGAGGGCTATCGCACCTGGGGCGCACGGATAAAAACGGAGCAGCTTCGATCCCAATACCCCTGGCTGGCAGGAGAAGAAGAGGGCCGGGCAGCGGTCTCCGGTTCGGGAGCACCGCCCGCTTTGATAAACCCCGACCTGTCACAAATGGTGGACATGGAAGCCATTTTCCGGGCCGCCCAGCTTCTGTCCGGGGAAATTATTCTGGAAAACTTGTTGAAAAAAATGATGGAAACGGTTATGCAAGACGCCGGCGCTAGCCGGGGGGCCCTCCTCCTCCCGAAAGACGAACACTTATACCTAGAAGCTCAAGTAGAAACCAGCCCAAATGAAATAAACATCGAAGTCCTGCAATCCGTCCCCCTGGAAGAATGCGACCTTTTACCGCGCTCGGTGGTCAATTACGTGGCCAGGACCGGCGAAACTGTAGTTCTCGACAACGCGGCCGAAACGGGTATGTTTGTGGATGACCCTTATGTGGCCAGTGGGCTCACGTCTTCGGTTCTTTGCCTGCCGATTGTTGGAAAGGGAAAAACGGTTGGCGTCCTCTACCTGGAAAACAGCCTGTCCACAGGCGCCTTTACACCGGAGCGGGTGGAAATTTTGAGGCTGTTGTCTTCCCAGATGGCCATTTCTATCGAAAACGCCCGTTTGTATGCGGATCTGGAACAATCCCGGGACCGGTTGTCCAGATGGAACCAGATGCTGGAACAAACGGTGGCCGAAAGAACCAGGGAACTGCAACAAATCAATGAGCAGCTCACGAGGGCAAGAGATGCCGCTGATGCGGCCAATCGCGCCAAAAGCGACTTCCTGGCGGTCATGAGCCACGAAATACGCACCCCCATGCACGGCGTCATCGGCATGACCGAACTCCTACTTCAAACACCCCTCGATCAAGAGCAGCGGGAATACGCATCCGTCATCCGGGAGTCCTCCGAGCTACTGTTGGCGGTTATCAATGATGTCCTCGACTTCAGCAAGATTGAAGAAGGCAAGTTCAAATTAGAATCCGTAAACTTCCGCCTCCCGGCCGTTGGAAGAAACGTCCTGGCCGCCGTAGCGCCCAAAGCGCGCAGCAAGGGGATTGCTCTGCAATCTTATCTCGCGCCTGAAATCCCCGCTTTACTCCGCGGCGACCCGATGCGCCTGAGCCAGGTGCTCTTGAACTTAATGAGCAATGCCGTCAAGTTTACCGAACAGGGCGAAGTAACGCTCCGGGCTTTCCTGGAAAGGGAGGAACCGGATCATGTGACAGTTCGTTTTGAGGTGCAGGACACCGGCATAGGCATACCCTCACAGGCTCAGCAATTTTTATTCCAACCCTTCTACCAGGTCGATCTTGCGACGACCCGCAGGCACGGTGGCACCGGCCTGGGCCTCGCCATCTGCAAGCGCCTGGTGGAACTGATGCACGGGCAAATCGGCTTTGAAAGCGCCGCAGGGCGGGGGTCCACCTTCTGGTTTACTATTCCCTTCCAGCTGGGCAATGCGGAAGTTGAACCTGTTGACAGGGATATTACCGCTGACGTGGCTTCAATGCGACTACAAGGGAAAGACAAATCTGGCACCGTCCTGGTGGTGGAGGATAATGTCATTAATCAGAAATTAATCGTCTCCCAATTGAAGAAGCTGGGCCTGTCCGCCGAAATCGCCTGCAACGGCAGGGAGGCGGTGGAGGCTTATTCCCGGGCTCCTTATACCCTTGTCTTCATGGATTGCCAGATGCCCGTGATGGACGGTTACGAAGCGGCCAGGGCAATCCGTAGCCTGGAGGCTACCAAGGGGCGAAGGACCCCCATAATTGCGACGACAGCCGGCGTCATGTCAGGGGAAGGGGAAAGGTGTCTAAGCGCCGGGATGGATGATTTCCTGAGCAAACCGATCAGGATGGAGGATCTGCAAAAGGTGCTGGCGCGCTGGTTGCCTGATTCCGGTGTGATTATGGAAGAAGGCGCGCGGAGCATTGAAAGGACGGAAAGCCGGGTGGTGGATTCCTTTATATCAACGTTTGTTGATGCCACCAGGCGTAACGAATTCAGGGAAATGATAGGAGGGGACGGGGATTTTCTTATTGATTTAATAGAAATCTTCTTGCGGGATATGCCCGCAAAGCTGGCCGCACTCCGGGAGGCCCTCAAACAGAAGGATGCCGCAACTTTGCGCCTGCAGGCCCACGGAATGAAATCAAGCGGTTATTTGTTGGGCGTCACCGGTTTTGCAGGTTTATGCCAAGAATTGGAGAACACAGCTTTGGCCGGCGAGCTGGATGCGGCAGAAGAGCTCATAATGGTAATCGAGGCAAAGTACGGGCGGCTTGAGGAAGAGATGCTAGCCTTTCTCAAGGACGCTAAACAATGGCTCCATTGATTTACTGATGGTGAAACTTGTACCCTATCCCCCTTACGGTGATGATATAACGGGGTTTGGAGGGATCCAGCTCTATTTTTCTACGAAGCCTGTTAATGTGAACCATTACCGTCCGGTAGTCAGCGTTATACTTAAATTGCCATACCAATTCCAGCAACTGGTTATAAGAAAATACCCGGTTGGGGTTTTGCGCCAGCAGGGCGAGAAGCTCGAACTCTTTATTAGTAAGGGCGACCGGCGAGCCGCCCACTGAAACCGTGCGGCTGGGGAGATCTATTTCCAGGCCGGGATAAGCAAGGACTTTTCTTTGCCCTGGGGGTTGACAAACTACGTTTTGCAGGAGACTCCGGCGCAAGTTCGCCTTTACCCGGGCAATCAATTCTTTTGGGTTGAAGGGTTTGACTATGTAGTCGTCTCCACCGACGCCCAGGCCCAGCACGATATCTGAAGAGTCTCTCTTGGATGTTAGAAATATAATCGGGACGTTATTTCCCTTACGTATTTCACGGCAAACTTCGATGCCGTCGAGGTCAGGCAAAAGTATGTCCAGGATAATCAAGTCCGGCTCATGGGCACGGACCAGCTCAAAGACGCTGCCACCGTCCCCGGCGGCGATCACCCGAAAACCCTCTCGCACCAGGTGATGCTCAACCACCTTCCTTACCACAGCTTCATCGTCAACCACTAAAATCTTTTCTCCGGCCATCAGCATCCCCCGCCCGGTTCTACTTTTAATTATATTCTCCCTGAAAGAGACATCTCCTCTTTCCCGAGTTCGACAGTGGCAGGGCACATGGATGGGGCTTTCGGGATCGAATATGTGCAACTCGCTCGAGTCTTTCAAAGTTATAACAAAGTTAATAGAAACGTTAGCGGAAGTTTAAGTTGGCTTAAAAGGAATTAATCTGAAATTGTTATAATCAATACTAAACTAAGTGTAGGTTCCTTAATTTGTGCCAGTTTACCAGCACGTCCCAGGACTTACGGTGCTTGCGTTCCGGGGACGGCGCGCTTGCGGCGCGCCTCCGTTGAAATTTGGCGCGAGGGCCTTGCCAAATTTCAAAAGGCCCCGTCACGCAAGCACCGTAAGTCCTGGAAAAACGGCGATAATCTTCGAACTTACACTTAGCTTGTCGAAGGAAGGAAGTTTCATCTAATTGTATCGAAACCGGGAGGTTGAGGTATGACAAAACTAATCGGTTTGGATGTAGGTTACGGTTTTGTAAAAGCTACCGATGGGGAGTCCGGCTATTCTTTTCCAAGTGTGGTAGGGGAAGGCCATACAAAGCCAACGTTTAGCACAAGAAGTAACCATACGCTCGACGATCTGAAGATCGGAATGGGGCAAAAGTTATATTTCGTTGGTAAAGCCGCCATAAGACACTCGAAGTTTGTTTATCGCGATCTTTCCTACATGCGCACCACGGGGGAGGATTTTGAAATTCTCTTTTACAGCGCCTTGAGTTTGTTCTGTCACGATCGCATTAATGAGTTTAAGGTAGTGACAGGTCTTCCGGTGGAGAGAATACATTTGGCCAAGGATCTCCAAACGCGGGTTAGAGGCGAGAGGACTATCAAGACGCTTCGCGGAGGGGAAACCCAGGATACCAGGATTTATGTTTCCGAGGTAGAAATAGTGCCCCAACCACTGGGAACTTACTGGTCTCAATTTCTCAACCCGGAGGGGGAAGAGGCAGAGGTTCCCCTGGAAGGCCTGACCGGGATCATTGACATTGGCTTCCGGACGACTGATCTGGCCGCAATAGAAGACGGCGAATACATATCGGAAAAGAGCAAGTCGCTGTCGTTGGGTTTGGCCACAGCCTACAGTGACGTTGGCTCGAACTTGGCCACGGAATATGGGTTGGAAAAAGAGAGTTACGCCCTTGACGGCGCTATCATCGAGCGCAAGATCAATGTTTCGGGACAGACGATTGACATTGCCGATATTGTCGCGAATGCCTTCGAGAAGCTGGCTACAAATATTCTGGTGGAAATCAACTCCCAATGGAGGTGTCCCGATTTCGACAATTTGATCCTGACCGGCGGCGGAGGGCAGGCCGTTAGTTCTTACCTGCTGCCGCATCTGTCGCAAGCAAAACTGGCCGCCGACCCCATTACCGCCAACTGCCGCGGCTACCTAGCCTGGGGCGACAGGTTGTGGAAACTTCCGGGCACCGGCGAAGAAGTTCAGGTTCAGGCCGAATCAGATTCTTAGGGTGATTTTTTTGATGAGGGTAGCGAATTTACTGATCAACATTTTTGATAGGGGAACCTCGTGTGGAACTCATGGTTTGGTTGAGATCGACGGTATCGTTAACGGCATGATTCGTAAGGGGAATAGCGTGCTGATTAATCCTTCCGGCCGTTTTTGTGGCAGAATCGAGGCCAAGAACCTTGAGCTCGCCGGCGTGGTACAGGGGGACGTGGAAGCCGAAACCCTGGTGATTCATTCTTCCGGACAACTGTATTACGACAGACTAAACTGCAAGTACCTGTCCGTTAAAGATGGAGGTGTGCTGATTAACAGGGGCGGGAGCGAAAGCGAGAAAGCAAGCTGTGCAGAGGGGGAGGAGTATCCGGGCAATACCACTCCAACTGACGATGTCAGGGAGACTGACGATGGAAACCTTTACGAAAACTCGGCGGACTCCAACAGTAAATTGTTGGATGACGCGCCCGGACCCAACGGGCGGCACGGGCAGAACGAGGATATTCAAGAAGCAATACCGTTGCCAGAGAAGACACGTGCTTTGCAGGTGGACGAGCAGAGGCCGCTTCCCAATTGCAGACAGCCCAACTTCTATATTAGTTACTGAGTGTAGGTTCCCTGATTTGCGCCAGTCTACCAGCACGTTCCAGGACTTACGGTATTGTACTCTGGGGACGGCGCGCTGCAGGCACCGTAAATCCTGGAAAAGTGGCGATAGTCTTCGAACTTACACTCGAACTTACGCTTAGAGTTATTAGCAATGACTTCGGAATCGAACACAGTAATTGCATTTCAGGGGTCTGGGCGATGACTAGATGAGAAAAGGTAGACCTAAGCATAAGGTACACTTGACACTGCTCGTTATCCCTAATTATTACGGTAGGGTGACCAATTTAAGAATTCCCGGCTGGGTTTTGAAGATAGCGGTGGGGACTGCGATTGCCATACTGGCTGTAAGTACACATTTGTTCGTTTCCAACCTGCAACTACGTCCTAAGGCTAAAGACTATGAGAAACTCAAAGCTGACAATCGGCGCCACCAGCAGGAGATCATGCGGCTCAAACAAGAAGCGGAGACTATTCTGGATAGAATACAGGCTCTGGAGGAACTGGACAGGCAAGTGCGAGAATTGGTGGACCTTCCACCTAGAAAAGGCAAGAGCTCTCTAGGTGAGGGAGCAGGTTCGGTAGGGGGCGGTGGCATCCCCGGTGGTATTCCCGGCGCGGTGGATAGTCCATCGCAAGGTCCCCAGGGGGAAAAGGTCCCGGGTTCAGCCAAAGCCCTTGATTCTAGCTCACCTAGAGCCCTTGATTCTAGTGTAGATGAATCGTCAAGAGTATTGCGAGAGGTTGCCACGGACTTTGACCGGTTGAATGCATTGCTGGAACAACAGGTAGTCAATCTGGAAAGGCTGAAAACGCTCATTATTTCCCGCCGCAAATATCTGGCGGCCCTTCCTACTAGGTGGCCTGTACGGGGTATCATCACTTCCAGGTTTGGCTATCGTCGGTCGCCTTTCGGCGGGGGAAAAGAATTTCATGATGGGCTGGATATTGCGGCTAGTATAGGCACCCCGGTCGTTGCGGCAGGTAATGGCCGGGTCATATTTGCCAGCTGGCTTGCCGGTTACGGCCGGAGTGTAATCATCGATCATGGGTACGGCTACCGGACCCAATACTCTCATGCTTCTTCGATACTGGTTAGGCGGGGCGAAACGGTCAAAAAAGGTGAACTTATTGCCAGAGTAGGTTCCACAGGTAGGAGCACGGGCCCCCACTTACATTTCATGATTTCGGTGAACGGGAAGCTGGTTGATCCGCTTGGAGTGTTACCGTAGAGTTTTACATGAGGAAGGGATTCAAGGGGTATGCTTGGCAAGAAAGAAACGACTCCGGCCGACAGAATGGATACTTTGATTGCTCCGGAAACACATTTCCGGGGCAAAATTATCTCCCGTGGCACCCTGCGGATTGATGGCCGGGTAGAGGGAGAAATCTCAACCGAGGGAGATGTTGTAATCGGCGAAAGCGGGTGGGTATTGGCTCAGATTCGGGCCAGGAACATTCTCGTTGCCGGTAAGGTAAAGGGGAACCTTATGCCTGCCGGGCGCGTCGAAATAGCTACTACTGCCAGCCTAGAGGGGAACATTCAGGTGGAACTAGCTCAATAGAGTAGCATGCGTATAATAGCGTCCGACGATAAGCGGCATCTATTGGTCTATTCCTTCCCCGAGGTTTCCAAACTTGCCGTTATTCTCGGTCTTGTATGGCTCGTAAGGCGGGAAGGCCAGGGTAAAGCGGTATGAAGGTCTAACCTCCAAGACTCAAGCTCCTTTTTGCCTGGCTTGAGATTTTTAAAGCTGCCTTAGCTGCGATTTCCCGCTCAGCTTCATATTGCTCAATTACCTCAGGGATGGTCAAGAAGGAATAACCTTGTTTCTTCAAGGTCTCGATTATGACTGGAAGGGCCTCCAACATACCAGATAGGTCCTCTTCAGGCCCGCCCGCCGAATGATGGAGCAGAATCGTACCGTTTTTGAGTTCAGGGATTACATTATCTAGCACTTCTTTGGCCGATAGTCCGTGCCAATCAAGGGAGTCTATCGTCCATAACACAACCTTGTAGCCTTTTTCTGCAATTGCCTCAATGGCAAGGGAATCCAAAGCCCCATAGGGAGGCCTTACAGCCGAAGGCTGTTGGTTTACTACCTGAGCTAGAACAGTATTTGCCTTCTCTAACTCCGTCACCACTTGCCATGGAGCCATATTTGCGAGGTTTACATGGTGGTACGTATGATTTCCTATGGCGTGACCTTCTGCAATAATGCGTTTTGCTACTTTAGGGTATTTCTCTACACTATGTCCGATTAGGAAAAATGTTGCTCTCACCCCGTGCTCGCGGAGTATGTCGAGGATCTTTGGCGTATATTCGTTATCAGGTCCATCATCAAAGGTAATAGCTATTGAGGGGATTTGGGGAGTCCATTGCCTTACAACTATATCAGGATATAGTTTTACAAGGTCCGCGGGCTCCGGTACTCTATGCATCTTTTCCCCGCCAGGATTGAATCGTGTCAGGCCTAGGCCGCTCAAGAAACGCCATTGAAAGACGGAATCATAGGCCTTGGGTGATAGGACCATGACCACAGCGCCCAAAAAGATTCCTAGAAGAAGGTAAAAGATCCTTGCAAGACCAGGTAGTTTTCTATTCATCGAGGATCACACAAATCCCGCCAGTAATGTCATGATTTCGATCCTTAGTATCTCCAGTGCGATCGGAATAATGCGGAGGGTCTTATATGCTGGTATCCATATATGTATGGCCCAACTAACGGCTCTGGCACCAAAGACAGGCTCTTGTACTCCCGCTTGGTTCCCTAGTCTTGGGAACTTGTGGAGCTAATGGCTCGTTATACATTAAGAGAAATCCTTAAAGATGGAGGGTGCTAACGGAATGAGAGAGTCTGGGTTTTCAAGGAGAATCTATTCTGTAGCTTTGCATGTGCTGATCGCATTGATCGTTGTTAGCTCCATTAGCTGGGTTAGCGTAGCTTCTGGAACATCGGATGGAGCATCGGAGCCTATCAAGAATGCCATTCTTATCTCATGGGATGGGGTTCAAAGAGATCATCTACGTGAGCTACTGGACGCAGGGCAACTGCCTAACCTCAAAGCCCTCATAGCAGAGGGCACAATAGTAGAAATAGACGTAACGCATAAGACCGACACCAAAGCTGGCCACGCGCAAATGCTCACAGGTTATGGTCCAGAAGTCACAGGAGTACACAGCAACTCTGTTTACCAGCCTATACCCAAAGGATATACGATCTTCGAGCGGCTTGAAGATGCATTCGGGAAGGATAACATTGCAACGATCATGATTACTGGCAAGGGAGGAAACCTCGGTTCGAAAGGACCCACTTCAGAAGAACCCTTAATCGCGGAGCTTTTGTGGAAGCAGTTAGAGAAGAAGGGCGTATCTCGGGATCAGGTATTGGAGAGACTTAAAAAGGTGTTCGGGGACGACAAGGTAGGGCGTGCCATAATCTCTATTATGACGGAAGCCCCTTCTAAAGTTCTGAAAAAGTTATCTTCAGGGTTTCCGAAATCGCCTGAAGGCATGAAAGTAAAACGTCGTTTGGCCATGCAATCCCATCAAGGAGAGCCTTTCTACAACGCAAAACCAGCTATCGATCTCTTCCAGGGCGACAAGGCAAGGCCCGCTGATGAGGTAGGGAAACTTGCTCTGGATAGCCTGGATCAATATGGTAAAGGACGCTTCTTTGCCTTCTTCCATTTCTCCGATCCCGATCATGCAGGCCACAAATATGGGGAGAATTCTCGTGAATACTCAGATGCCATTGTAGCAGCAGACAAATGGCTGGGACGGATAGTGGAAAAGCTGAAAGAATTAGGGGTATACGAGGAGACGCGCATTTACGTTACCTCAGATCACGGTTTCGATGAGGGAAAGACCACTCATTCAATGGCTCCCTATGTGTTCCTTGCGACGAATGACCCGGCGATTGAACGGAGGGGTGACCAGAGGGATATAGCGCCTACGATTCTTACCCGTATGGGAATCGACATTTCCAAGGCCAATCCGCCGCTTCTCGGGAGGCTCCTGACAGATCCAGAGAAGCCGTGGTAGTTGATGAACCTTTCACGGCAAAGTCCTTGATTTCTAAAGCCTCATTGATGTAGATCAAGAGGGGCAGCTCATACGGTCGGGCTGCCCCAAATGCTATCCGGCAAAGGAATGTCTGGACCTGGTCAGGTATTGGTGGTTTTTAGGAGGTAATTACCATTCTTTAAGCCATGAACCCCTTGAAAATACTGGCGCGCCCGGAGGGACTCGAACCCCCGACACCCAGATCCGTAGTCTGGTGCTCTGATCCAACTGAGCTACGGGCGCGCATAATAGAAAGCATAATAGATAAATTCTCTTATACCTAATAATTATATAGCTGTTGCCGGAAGCCCGTGCAGCAGCTATATAATAGCACACCCGAAGCTAAAAATCAAGATAGATTCACCGCCGCCAGCGCTCTACCTTGCTTGACATTTACCTGTGAAAGTGAGAATATAGGTATAAAAATCACATAAAACCCCGCAATCCCCTGGTTCATTCATGCGCCTCCTATATTACATAACTACATGGGACTTCCCGGCTTCCTGCCCGTGCCGCAGGGAGGGAAGGGGAGGCGGGGCCTGAGCCTGCAAGGCCGCCTTGCCAGGGAGCGCCAGGGAGGGTAGCTACATGCTTCGGAAACGACTTCTCGAGATTCTGCAGGACAGCGACCGTTACACCCCGGCCCAGCTTGCCACGATGCTGGGCGTCACGGAGGAGGAGATCAAATCCACGCTCAAAGAGCTCGAGGATTCAGGGGTGATTATAAAATACCATGCAGTGATCGACTGGGAGAAATCGGGTGAGGAAATTGTTACCGCCCTCATAGAGGTAAAGGTTACTCCCCAGCGCGAAGTCGGCTTTGACGACGTAGCGAGGCGTATATATCTCTTCCCCGAGGTCCGGTCCGTCTACTTGATATCAGGGGATTACGACCTCTCCGTCGTCATAGAGGGCAAGAGCATGCGCGATGTGGCATTCTTCGTGGCTGAAAAACTCGCCACCATTGAACACGTCCAGAGCACTGCGACGCACTTTGTGCTGAAAAAGTATAAACAGAATGGCGTCATAATCGGGGCGTCCGAGCAAAATCATCGCCTGGAGGTATCGCCATGAACGCGGTCGCCTTTAAACCCGCTATTGAACCTGTCAAGCCATCCGGACCATTCGATAAAAGTTCCGGCTCTACCAGTTCGACCTCTGCTAGTTCGACGGGCCCCAGGAGGGAACGCATTTCTGCCGTGGTAAGATCCCTGCCTCCATCAGGGATTCGAAGGTTTTTTGACCTCGTGGCCGAGATGAAGGGTGTAGTCTCGTTGGGCGTGGGCGAGCCCGACTTTGTCACGCCCCAGCATGTGCGCGACATGGCCATGTATTCCCTGGAGCAGGGTTATACATCATATACCTCCAACTTCGGCCTACTCGAGCTCCGTGAGGCGATTTCCGATTACCTGCGGCATTTTATCGGCAACGTATATGACCCGCGAAAGGAAATACTCGTTACGGTCGGGGTCAGCGAGGCAGTCGATCTCGCCTTGAGGGCTATTTTAGAGCCTGGCGATGAGGTGATAATCCCGGAACCTTGTTATGTTTCATATAAGCCATGTACTGTCCTGGCGGGAGGCGTCCCGGTCGTCGTCTCAACGACAGTCCAAAATGGATTCCAGCTAACGGCGCGCGACCTCGAATCACACATAACCGGGCGCACCAAGGCTATCCTCTTATGTTACCCAAACAATCCCACGGGGGCGACATTAAGCTACGAGAATATGGAGGGAATAGCCAGCATCGCGGTCAAGCACGACCTGCTGGTTATATCTGATGAGATATACGGGGAGCTGACGTATTCGGGGACACATGTAAGCATAGCCTCTTTCCCAGATATGCAGGAAAGGACTATTGTTCTAAACGGGTTTTCCAAGGCGCACGCGATGACAGGGTGGCGCATTGGATACGCGGCCGGGCCCAGTGATATCATAGCGGCGATGGTGAAGATACACCAGTATGTCGCCCTCTGCGCCCCGATAACCGCTCAAAAAGCCGCCTACGAGGCCCTTCTTCATGGCGA
>DUMQ01000012.1 GCA_012839815.1 Bacillota bacterium
CCATTCGTCGAACTGGCAAGTATCTTACCACTCTGCGCGCCAGGCTGGCAAGTTAGTTACCACCTGCTCGCTGCACTGGAAAGTATCTTGCCACTTCGCCCGATGAGATGGCAAGTTATTTATCACCCCGACGCCCATCCTGGTAACTTCCTTACCACCCAACCGTGACCCATCAGTGATGGTAGTAAGGAAGTGGTAACTGATTTACCACCCTGACGCGCGAAGTGGTAGAAAACTTGCCACCCGCCACCGGTGCGCTACAGTCCTTACATGCACCCGCATTTCATTATAGCCAAGACTTGGTTGACGCTATCGCCTGGACCATGATAAAATGAGGCTAAGCCTGACTTGCGTCTGAATTGAATTAACGCTTAACATCGAGTATTTCCTCGCAATAAGATCGAACATTTCGTCGCAAGCGCAAAATTGAAATAAAGTAAAGAAGGGGATGAAGGCGCATGGCGTATTTAATGGGGCTCGACATCGGCACGACAGGCGTCAAGACTCTCATTTGCGATCCATCCGGTAAGACAATTGGAAAGGCCTTTGAGGAGTACCCGCTTTATAGCCCAAAGCCCGGCTGGGCAGAGCAGAATCCCCAGGACTGGTGGGAGGCGACGGTAAGGTCCATCCAGCGGGCATTGACTTCATCCGGGGTATCAGGTCAGGATGTAAAGGGTATAGGGCTCTCGGGGCAGATGCATAGCTCCGTATTCTTGGATGAAGATAACAACATCCTCCACCCCGCCCTCCTGTGGTGCGATGTCAGGACTGCAGAGGAATGCCGCTGGATTAGCGATACGATCGGCCGGGACAAGCTGATCGAGTATACGTGCAACCCAGCCCTTGAGGGCTTTACTGCTCCAAAGATAATCTGGCTTCGTAAGAACAAGCCGGAGATATTTGCAAGGGTTAAGAAGGTGGTCCTCCCCAAGGATTACATACGTTACAAGTTAACGGGCGAGCTCGCCACCGAGATCTCGGATGCGGCGGGGACCCTGCTCTTCGACGTGGCCAGGAGGAATTGGTCCCGCGAGGTGCTCGAAGGGCTGGGGCTGCCCCTTGATATTGTGCCGAAATGGTGCGAATCGCCCGACGTGTGTGGGCACGTGACGCGCGAGGTTTCGGAGAAGACGGGCCTTGCCGCCGGGACGCCCGTGGTGGGCGGGGGAGCGGATAACACCTGCGGCGCCGTCGGTGCGGGTATCGTGAGGGCCGGGCGCGCCTTGTCGAGCATTGGCTCTTCGGGCGTGATCGTGGCGCAGGTGGATGAGGTCAAGCGGGATCCCAGGGGACGGGTCCATACGTTTAATCACTCGGTCCCGCATAAGTGGTACCTCATGGGCGTCATGCTCTCGGCCGGCATGTCGCTCAAGTGGTTCAGGGATTCCCTGGCGCAGGTCGAAAAGGAGGTCGAGAGGGTTTCCGGCATTGACGCTTACGACCTTCTCGGGCGCGCGGCTGGGCGTATCCCGCCAGGGTCCGAGGGCCTGGTTTTCCTCCCGTATCTCACGGGCGAGCGCACGCCCCACGCGGATGCCAACGCCCGCGGCGTATTCTTTGGCCTGAGCCTGCGCCACGGGAAGGCGCACATGGCCCGTGCGGTAATGGAAGGCGTCGTGTTTGGGCTCAGGGACTCTCTTGAAATCATAAAGGGCCTCGGCATCGAGGTAAAGCAGCTCAGGGCCATCGGCGGAGGCGCAAAGAGCCCGCTGTGGCGGCAGATGCAGGCTGACATAATGAATGTCGAGGTCGTGACGATAAACGTAGATGAAGGCCCTGCTTTTGGGGCGGCGCTGCTCGCTGGCGTCGGGGTCGGTATCTACCGGAGCGTAGAGGAGGCAGCCGAGAGCACAGTCAGCATCACGAGCCATACCGAGCCGGATGCCGCGAATGCAAGAATCTACGATGAGTATTACAGGCTCTATACCTCGCTTTATCCTGCGCTCAAGGAGGCGTTTCGCCAGGACGCGGCGCTCGCAAGATAGCCGCAAGATAGCGGGTCGCAAGATAGATCGCGATGATCTTCCACAAGATAGCCGATGATAATCTCCAAGATAAGGTAGCTATGGTGATCTCAACGGTTTCTGGCTGCAATCCTCCTGGTTTCGGGCCGGGCGGCGAGCATGGAGCAGCTAAACTGCAGGATGCTATGATGTAAACTAATAATAACGTATGGTATAGATTATGATATGTACTTGGGCCGTCAACAGGCATGATGGGCACAGGGCATGCCGTTTGACGGCCCTTGCTATCACCCGGGAGGCTATGGAGATCATAGCTCCCCCGGGGACCATGGAGATTATGGCGTGGGAGATTATGGCGCAACATAAGGATTTTGCTTTCACGCATAACCCATCGAATATGGTAAAATAATGAGTGGTGACTGGTATATGGCAGTTTATAGGCCATTGGGCACCGGGCGGAACAGGGTCCGGGAAGGGCAAAGGCGTAAAGGCGACGCAAAGGCGAGGGAGACGAGGAGGTTCATGAGCATTGGCTTATAATCCCAATAATCCGCTGGTTGTGCAGAGCGATAGAACCATGCTGCTAGAAGTGGAGAATCCGGCGTATGAGGCTGCGCGGGATGAGATCAGCCGCTTCGCCGAGCTGGAGAAGAGCCCGGAATACGTCCACACCTACCGTATTAGCCCGCTTTCGCTCTGGAACGCGGCAGCCAGCGGGCTCACCGCCAGGTTCATAATCGAATCCCTCGAACGCTACAGCAAGTTCGATGTGCCTGAGAATATAAAGAAAGATGTTATCGAATATACTGCGCGCTACGGGAGGCTCAAGCTTTTAGCCCATGATGATAGCCATCTCGCCCTGCGCTCTGATGACCGCTATCTCATAACAGAGATCTCACATAACAAGGGCGTCCAGAAGCTTATACTGGGGCAACCCGATGCAAACACGCTCCTCGTCTCCAAATTTGATAGAGGCCGCATAAAGCAGGCGCTGATCAAGATCGGCTTTCCCGTGGAGGACTTGGCGGGCTACGTCTCCGGAGCCCACCTCGACCTGAGTCTGCGCGAGGTGACGCTTAGGGGCAAGCCATTTGCCCTGCGAGATTACCAGCGCGAGGCCGTGGAGGTATTTTACGCCGGCGGAGGCGTGCAGGGCGGCAGCGGTGTCATCGTCCTGCCCTGTGGGGCTGGCAAGACCATGGTCGGCCTGGGGGTCATGGACAAGCTTCAATGCGAGACCCTGATCTTAACCACGGGCGTGACCGCCGTTCGGCAGTGGATAAGCGAGCTCCTGGACAAGACCCACCTTGAGAGGCATATCATAGGCGAGTATACAGGCGAGGTGAAGGAGATAAGGCCGGTAACCGTAACGACATACCAGACGCTGGTCTATAGAAAGAGGAAAACAGGGGAATTCCCTCACTTTGCCGTCTTTAACAGCAAGGATTGGGGCCTTATAATCTATGATGAGGTGCATCTCCTGCCGGCCGAGGTATTCAGGATCACGGCCGATATCCAGGCCCGACGCCGGCTCGGCCTGACCGCGACCCTGGTGCGCGAGGACGGCCGCGAGGAGGACGTTTTCAGCCTGATCGGACCGAAGAAATATGATGTGCCGTGGAAGGTCCTGGAGAAGCAGCAGTGGATAGCGACGGCGGAGTGCTGTGAGGTTAGGGTTAACCTTGCCGAGGACCTTCGCCTGGAATACGCAGTCGCAGATGATCGCGACAAGTTCCGGATCGCTTCCAAGAATCCTGAGAAGCTTCATATACTGGAGGCCCTCCTGTATAAGCACGCTGGCGATCATGTGATTGTGATTGGCCAGTTCATCGACCAACTAAAGGAGATCGCGTGGCGCATAGGCGCGCCGATCATAACGGGCGCTACCCCCAGCCATGAGAGGGAGAAGCTCTACGGCAAGTTTAAATCGGGTGAGATATCCGTGCTCGTGGTCTCGAGGGTAGCCAACTTTGCAGTGGACCTGCCGGATGCTAACGTGGCGATCGAGGTGTCCGGCATGTTCGGGTCAAGGCAGGAGGAGGCCCAGCGGCTGGGCCGTGTGCTCAGGCCCAAGTTGGGGGAGAATGTTGCGCATTTTTACTCGCTGGTCACGCGGGACACAAGAGAGCAGTATTTCGCGGCAAAGCGGCAGTTGTTCCTGACTGAGCAGGGTTACAGATATGCAATAGTCGATGCAGAGGATATTGCCCCGGGGGATGTTGCCAGAGAGACCAGGGCTTGCCCGATGCCAGGCAAGGTTGGAGGGGTAGGTTAGAGGTGGGTTGACGGGTAGATTAAGAGGAGGGTTGATGGGTGGGATGGGGTCTATGACGTATGAGAAGCTCCTGGAGCTCGCGCCCATTGAGCAGCTAAGCCGGGCGGCGGAGCACCTGGGCTATCGCGGCAGGCCGGGTGGCAATCTAGGTGCAAATCCGGGTTCCAATTCGGGTTCCAATGCTGGAGATGTCAAGGCTGGGATGGATGCTAGAACGGATTCTAAAACGGACTCTAAAACAGATTCCAGAGGTAATCCCAAGAGAGAGCTTATCAGGTACCTCGTAGAGAGGCTTACTGAGCCCGCCTATGTGGAAGAGGTTTACCGGGGCCTCTCTTCCACCGAGCGCCTTGCCCTGTTGATGATTATCTTCGCCGATGCCACAGGAGAGGGTGTGCTCAGGGAAGTACACGACGCCCGGGTCGACGAGTTCCTTCACTCGCGGGGTAAGGCCAGGGCGGCCGGCGAGGCGCTATGGAAGGCGGGCCTTATAGTTATCGTTAACCTAAAGCGTGGCGGCCACCTTTACCTGGTGCCCGCAGAGATTAGAGCGAGGGTCTTGAGCCTTTTCGCCGGTGAGGTGGCGAGATCGGCCGCTTTAAAGCCTTCAGATTTGAAGTCTTCCTCTCAGCCTGCCGGGCAGCCTGGCTCGAACGGCGTTGCCACGGCGACCAGGCTCCTGTGCGATATATTCGTGTTCCTGGCGCACTTGAGAAATACCCCGACCAAGCTGACCCGGGAGGGGATGATCTATAAAAGGGCACAGGAGGCCATCCTGTCGAATTTCATGGAGCCCGAAGTCCTCGCAAAGCCGGCCGGCGCGACAGCCGCCGGCAAGGCTATTCCCATGTCCTACCCAGAGAGGCTCGGCTTCATCATCCATTTCTGCTTTGACACGAATCTGATCGAGGAGGTTAGCGCTTCCGGCGAGGACAGGTGGAACGGCGATACATACGTGGTGCCCTCGGCAGCGGTCCGGGAGTGGGTTGGATTGCCCCCAGGCGTGAGGCTTGCCCGGGTGTTTTCATATTGGAACCAGGAGTGGGACCGGGTAAATCCTATACACGCTCAAATCCTGGAGTTTTTGAGCTGCCTGCCTGTGGGCCTGCCTCTTCGCATTGACAAGGTGTTTGAGGCACTGGACGCATTCATTCGACTCCTGGGAAATAGGACCCTGAGATATGAGGGCAATATTCATAGATTTCTGCGTCCCCTGTGTTACATGGGGGTTCTTGAGACGAATTTTGAGGCTCCGGTGCCGGTGTTGACATTAACGGAGTTTGGTAGCGAGATCCTGGGCAGGCTCCTGTCGGGGTGCGACCCGTCCGGACTCATGGGCGAGGCTGGCATTGAGGAAGATGGCTTTCATGTCCAGCCGGACTTCGAGGTGCTCGCGTCGCGAAACTTGAGGCAGGAGATCCTGTGGCAGCTGGATGAGGTCGCATCCAGCGTCAAGATGGATAATATGATTGTATACAGGCTGACGCGCGAGAGCGCCAGCAGGGCCATGCAGGCCGGCTGGTCGGGCGGGGATATTCTTGAGTTTTTGAGGAAACACTCGCGAAACCCCCTCCCGCAAAACGTGGAATTCTCTATAAAGGACTGGTGCAAGAACTATGGGAAGGTCCGCTTCATCGAGACAATGCTTTTGAGGTGTGAGGACGACGCCACAGCCGAAGCCGTGAAGGCTATCCTGGCGGGCAAGGGCATGATCCTTGGCGAGATAACCCCGAGGGACCTGATGGTGGATCGGAATGCCTACGAACGTATGGTGCAGATACTGGAGCGATCGGGATATTTCCCAAGACCCGGCGTTTACAGGCTGGAGCGCGTCAAGCCGGGTAACGATGCGGTCAGTTTTGATAAGCTTGACGCGGAGCTTGACCGGGACTTGAGGGACCTGTTAGGGCTGGTAAGCCCGGGGCCCGGGGATACAAAACGCATATATGACCCCCACGCAGATGCGCCTGGGACGCTGATATCCCTGGATGACGCGCGGAGGCGGAAAAGGGGGTACGGCGGGTTCCAATCCGTTTCCCTTCCGATTGAGACCGGGAGACAGGGCCGGGATGGGGAAAAGGGCAGAGAACCGTAGGGGAGAGACAAGGGTCATAGACAATTAGGAGAAATAGGGGAATGAGGTTGATGAGGGATATTGATGAGGTCGGGTATATCATAAAAGAGGTAAAAGAGAATTAGGAAATAGGTGAGAGATAAACGGAGGTGGAGGGCTATGGAGGCGGGACTGGAACTCAAGGTGGTTAAGATCGATAAGCCCGAGGATATGAACATGATTCTCGGGCAGGCTCATTTCATCAAGACTGTCGAGGATATTTACGAGGCGATGGCGACGTCGGGTCCCGGGATCAAGTTTGGCGTGGCGTTTTGTGAGTCATCGGGTCCCCGGCTCGTCCGGTACGCCGGAAACGACGACCGTCTCATCGAGCTCGCCCGGAATAACGCCCTGAAGCTGGCGGCCGGGCATAGCTTCATCATCCTGATGGAGAACGCCTATCCGATTAATGTGCTTAACGCCATCAAGCAGGTGCCTGAGGTGTGCGGCATTTACTGCGCCACCGCGAATCCCGTTGAGGTGATCATCGCCGAAACGAAGCAGGGACGCGGAATCCTGGGCGTCATTGATGGCCTGGCATCTGCGGGCATCGAAGGGGACGAGGACATAGCCGCCCGGAAGAAGCTCCTCCGGACCATCGGGTACAAGCTTTGATCCCCAAGTCAAGGCTTGAGCTAAATCGGCGCGCCTCTATTCTGCCAGGCGAACGCGGCCATATGGCGGGGGCCGCTCCGTGATTTCTGGCCGGGGGGTATCAGGCCGGAAATCTAGGCCCCCTGGTAGAATAGAGGCACGCAGCTCGATAAAATAAGTTAGGCTCCTGCCCGAGCCTCCTCCTGCTCTTGCTCTTGCGCCTGCTCCCTCCGCTTAAAGAAGTCCATGGCGACCTCAGGGAAGAGCACGTAAGAGAGGAGGTCTTCCTGGCTTCGCATGTAGTCCCCCAGTTCGGCCTTTGCCTTTTCGAGCTGAGGCTCCAGGAGATCTGCTGGCCGGCAAGTGACGATCTCCTCGTCTCCTATAATCTGGCGCCTGATATCGTCATCTATTGGTGCCGGCGGCGTCCCGTAGAGGCCCCTCACGTAGTCGCGGATCTCCTTGGACTTTATCGCATACCTCTTTCCGGTGGCGATGTTCAAAACGGCCTGCGTGCCGACGATCTGGCTCATGGGCGTCACAAGGGGCGGGTATCCCATTTCCTCGCGCACTCTCGGGACCTCATCGAGGACAGCAGGGAGCTTATCGAGCATGCCCTGCGCCTTGAGCTGTGCCCTGAGGTTCGAGAGCATCCCGCCTGGTATCTGCCATATGAGCCCCTCGGGGTTGACGGTCACCGGGGCGGCCACCTTCGAGTATTTCTCCTTCGCCCCCCTGAAATAGGAATTTATCGAGCTGATCAGGCCGAGATCGAGCCCGGTATCGTAGGGAGTTCCCTGCAGGGTCGCAACCATGGTCTCCGTGGCCGGCTGGGAACTCCCGAGCGCGAGCGCGGACAGGGCAGTATCTATGCCGTCGGCACCGGCCTCGATACCCTTGAGGTAGGCCATGGCGGCGAGGCCGTTGGTATAGTGGCTGTGAAGGTGAACCGGGAGGGTGACCTCCTCTTTCAGGCGCTTCACCAGCTCATAGGCGGCGTATGGGGTAAGGAGCCCGGCCATGTCTTTGATGCATATAGAATCCGCCCCCATATCCTTTAACGTCTTTGCCGTCTTTACATAGAGGTCCAGGTTGTGCACAGGGCTGGTGGTATAGACCACGGACGCCTGGGCGTGCCCACCCTCGCGTTTCGTGGCCTCGATGGCTACCTGCATATTGCGCACATCGTTGAGGGCGTCGAATATCCGTATTATATCTATGCCGTTGGCTATCGAGAGCTTTATAAACTCCTTGACCACATCATCCGGGTACTGGCGGTAACCCAGCAGGTTTTGCCCGCGGAGGAGCATCTGCAGCGGCGTGTTCTTGATCCGCTCTTTCAGCTTGCGGAGGCGCACCCAGGGGTCCTCGTCGAGATACCGGAGGCAGGAGTCGAAGGTAGCCCCGCCCCACACCTCCAGGGAGTAATATCCTACCTTATCGATATCGTCGGCCACTGCGAGCATATCCTCGGTGCGCATCCTGGTGGCAAGGAGGGACTGGTGCGCATCCCGGAAGATGGTATCGGTGACCTTTATCCGCCTTGCCGGTGCTTCTTGTCCTGTATTGCCAGCCTTACCATCTCTATTATCCCTTATCACCTTTGTCGCATCACTTTTGGCTTCAAGATCCATGACGTTCCCCTCTCAGTTCTCTTTTCTTTTCTCTTTTCTTTCAGGTTCCCCTCTTTCTGGTTCGCCTTTATTTTTCAAACCTCCGGGCCGGCCCCCGGCCTGGAGCCTCCCAACCGGTCTTGCCCGCAAGTCCGACTGGCCAGCCGGTTATCCGAGAGCCGCGAGCAGGACACCGGCTGCGATGGCCGAGCCTATAACCCCCGCCACATTGGGCCCCATCGCGTGCATTAGCAAGAAATTCTCGGGATTGGCCTCCTGGCCCACCTTCTGTGAGACCCTGGCGGCCATTGGCACGGCTGAGACTCCTGCCGAGCCTATCAAGGGGTTCACCTTGCCCCCCGTCAGCTTATACATGATCTTACCGAAGAGGACCCCGCCTGCGGTGCTAGCCGCGAAGGCCAGGAGCCCCAGAATCACGATGCTGATAGTCCGGAATGTCAGGAATGTAGCGGCATTTGCCGTCGCGCCCACGGTCAGGCCGATGAATATCGTCACGATGTTTATGAGCTCATTCTGGGCGGTTTTGGTCAGCCGATCCACAACGCCGCTCTCGCGCATAAGATTGCCAAGCATGAGCGCACCTATTAGAGCCCCGGCGGACGGGACGATCAAGATTCCAAGCACGGTGACAACTATGGGAAAGATGATCCTCTCGGCCTTAGATACCGTTCTTAGCTGTGCCATCATCGTCTTGCGCTCTTCCGGGGTCGTGAGGGCCTTCATTATTGGAGGCTGGATGATCGGAACAAGAGCCATATAAGAGTAGGCTGCTATGGCGATGGGTCCGAGCAGGTGGGGTGCCAGCTTGGATGTGAGATATATCGCGGTCGGCCCGTCGGCCCCGCCGATTATTCCAATGGAGGCAGCCTCCTTTAGGGTGAAATTGAGACCTATAGCACCCAGGAAGGTGGTGAATATGCCGATTTGAGCTGCCGCCCCCAGGAGTATGCTAAATGGGTTTGCAATCAATGGACCGAAATCCGTTAACGCCCCAACCCCCAAGAAGATGAGGGGCGGGTATATGCCGAGCTTGACCCCCTGGTAAAGGTTGTATAGCAACCCGCCCTTCTCCATTAAATTGGCGAGCGGGAGGTTAGCGAGCATGACCCCGAACCCGATCGGGACCAGGAGCAGCGGCTCGTACCCCTTTTTTATGGCCAGGTAGAGCAGGACGAATGATACAAGAATCATCAGGGCCTCGCCTGGGGTGATATTGACGAAACCCGTGCTTCTTATGAACTCCAGCATTTGGGTTAGCATCTTGAATTATGCCCCCTTAAGGACGTTTACTGCCATAGATTAGGTTATAACATTCCCCGTCTCCATGCGGCTTTTGTTTGATGGAAGCTTCCTATCAGTCGAGGTCGATGACCATCAGGGTCTGGCCTATTTCCACGCTGTTTCCAGGCGACACTGCGATTTCGCGGACTACACCGTCTGCCGGCGCGGCAATCTCGTTTTCGAGTTTGAGAGCCTCGAGGGTCAGAACGATCTGCCCCGCCTTAACCCTGTCCCCTTCTTTGACGTTGACCTTGAGGATGGTGCCACCAAGAGGGGCGGTAATCGTCTTGGAATTAGGGGCATGCCCCTCGCGGGAGGGTCTGGGCTGCGCGACCTTGGGTTTTGGCGCCGTGGCCGGTCCCGCCACGGCGACGGGTTTCCTCGCGACAGGTTCTCCAGTCGCCTCTTCCTCGCGATATTCTTCAACCTCTACGTCATACTCGTTTCCGCCGACTACTACTTTGAATCTCCTCATAGAACAACCATCGCGCCTTTCTATTATGTTATGATAACTTCTTTAGGGAATCTCGGCAGTCGTTATACACTGTCGTTAAGCGATCTGCCTAATCGCTTAGTAGCTATAGTAGATAGCATACCCTATGCTATAGCCCGGTTCTTTTTATCCTCGGCTCTGCTCGCATCAACAGCTCGTATCGTGATGCGCTTCGGGTTGACCCCTGCGGCAATGAGACTCCCAGTAATCGCCGCTATTATCTCCCCGGGCGGGCCTTCATATACCTGGGCCTCCTCTCGGGCGCCCCAGGTAGGTCCAGGCTGAGCCATCTCCTGCTCACGAGGGGCCTTTTCGGGGCCGAAGAGCCTCTCGAGGAGTTTTATACAGAATGCGAGGATCAACAGGCCAGCGAAAACTGTGCTTATCCCCACAACTGTGATCCCAAGAGCTTCAATAAAGGCATTCATCGAAGAAACACCCCCTTTGCAGCATCCAACCTCGTCATGGTTGAGTGAGACTCCTGGTTAGACCATTATACCGCCAATCCTTGAAGCAATCCATCATTGAAGCAATCCATCATTGACATTGACGATCAGGGTGACCGCCGGTAGGCCGGACCCTGATCAAATCCAATCTTTCTTCATATTCGCCGCCACATTAGTTTTCCCTTCGGTAGAAGATTTCATCAATTTTAGAAGTCATGGCCTCATGGCCCAATATCCTGGCCCTTGGGACGGGTCCCGAGGTCGGCAAGATACGCAACATCGGCGGGGTACAGGTGATCACAAATCGGATCCCCATCGTCCTTGACGACCGGCCCGTCGGCGCCGTAGTAACTTTTCTCGATATAGGCCGTATCCAGAGCCTTGAGGCCAAGGCGCGAAAGGAGTTAGCGACGCGGGGTCTTGTGGCCAGGGTGAATTTCTCGGATATTATCGGGTCGAGTGGCGTGATGTTACGGTTGATTGAGACGGCAAGGCGATATAGCCAGGTGGATGCCCCTATCTTGATTTGCGGAGAAACGGGCACGGGCAAGGAGATGTTTGCCCAGGCTATTCACAACGCAAGCCCGAGAGCGGGTGGCCCTTTTGTAGCGGTGAATTGTGCGGCCCTGCCCGAAAGCCTGCTGGAGAGCGAGCTTTTCGGCTACGTTGAGGGGGCCTTTACGGGGGCGCGGAGGCAGGGAAAGCTGGGCCTGTTTGAGTTGGCCCACCGGGGCACTATATTCCTCGACGAGGTGAGCGAGATGCCCTTAAGCGTCCAGGCGAGGTTTCTCAGGGTCATCCAGGAAAAGGAGGTTATACGCCTGGGGGATGATAAGGTTATACCTGTAGATATAAGGATCATCGCGGCCACAAACAGGGATCTTGAAGCACTTGTGCAGGAGGGTAAGTTCCGGAGGGACCTGTATTACCGCCTCGATGTCCTCAATCTTACGCTTCCCCCGCTGAGGGAACGGGGCAGGGAAGATATACGGGCATGCCTTGAATACTTCATGAGAAAGTGCGAGCTCCGGCTCGGCCACCCCCTCAAGATGCTGAGCCCTGAGGACATGGAGGCTGTGTTGAACTATCGGTGGCCTGGTAATATTCGGGAACTAGAGAATTTCGTTGAGCGTCTGGGTGCCCTGGCCAACCCCGAAGATGGTAGTGTACCTGCCGGCCTTGTGAAGTCCATGCTGTCGTGTAATAATGCCTTAGGCGATGGTGACCTGCGCGAATCAAACGAGGGGCGGGCCAGGAGCCTTCGCGAGGTGGAGCTGGAGGCCATTGAGAGAGCGCTCCGGGAGTGCGGCGGGAATAAGAGAAAGGCAGCGGCGCTTCTTGGGATCAGCCAGACTACCTTGTGGCGCAGGCTGAAAACAGCGAAGGGAGATCGAAAGGAAAAGGGAGCTTGAAACGGCCCGGCTCACAATATGGCTCACATTTCCCTACAGTGGGGAATACCTTAATAGCAGGGGACTTGAAGATCGTTGCCCGCATTCTTCTGTAGAGGGTCTCAAGAGAGGTTCAAAGAAGGAATATGGTGAAAGGGCGGGAATTCTATAGATGGACGATGTTATTCGGGCGGTGGGGTATGTGACCGGGCGTAGGGGCACGATTCTGAAGAGAAAGAAATGCATCATATGTGATAGAATGATGGTGCGCGGGATCAGCGTGCTAGGGCAGTTCGTGTGCAGGCGATGCGAGGATGGTATCGTAAAGACCAGCCCCTTTGACTCCGATTATGACTTCTACCGTGATAGATTCAAGGCTTTTTGGAGGACGGTCTCACGCCCGCCCGCCTGCCGTGACAATATCATACCATGAATCCAGGAATCCTGCTCCTTTCGGGAGTTGATTTTCTTGCATAATCCGCGGAAGCTCACCTATCTCTCGTATCTTGCGATAATTACGATGGCCATTGCCTCGAATATTACACCAGCCTCACTCGTGAGCATCGATGGGGATCTGCGCGTCGGCCTGACGAGGCTTGGGACTCTTTTCCTGATTTATTTTTTCGGCTTTTCGGCGGTGGTGGTGTTTTCGGGGATCATGTCCGATATCCTGGGACGCAAGGTCCTGGTCCTGGGCCTGGCTGTCATAGCCTGCGGCCTCCTGGGGTTGGGGTTTTCGCCGTCTTTTAGTTTCATGCTCATCTCATCGCTCGTGCTCGGCGCAGGTTGCGGGATCACCGAAGGCACCGTAAGCGCCCTTGTAGCGGATTTGAACCCGGAGAGGAAGGGTTTCTTCCTGAATCTCTCGCAGGTTTTCTTTGGGTTTGGCGCGCTTGTTGGGCCGTTTGTAGCAGGCAGCCTTATAGCGAGTCGTTTAAGCTGGCGCGTGATGTATGTGGCCACTGCCGCCCTGGCCCTGGTGTGTTTTGGGGCTCTGGCAAGGCAGGACTTCCCGAAGGCGGCGGGGTCTGATGAGCTCATAACCCTGGACAAGCTCCGCAAGCTCGGGAGCAACAGGCTCTTCCTCAAGCTCGCCCTCGGCATGGCCTTTTATGTTGGTTCCGAGATGGGGGTTGCGAGCTGGGTCCCGACATACATGGCAACGGGCCTGTCGGCCGGTGCCGTCCTCGCGGGCTCAGCCCTTTCTCTGTTCTGGGGGTCGATGATCATAGGCAGGTTCGGCGCGGGATTTGTCTTGCGGTACTGTTCCGAGGCGGCGCTGGTGTTTTACTGTGCGGTTGCAGGCTTCGCTTTGCTGTTCCTCGCAGTGGTGGTTCAATCACCCTGGTTAGCGCTGGAGGCCTTTTTCCTCGTTGGCCTCGCATATTCGCCGATCTGGCCCACCATACTGGCGTACGCCGGTGGAAAGTTTGGTGCTGTGACCGGTAGCGCCTTTGGAGGTATAATCGCCGCCGGTGCGGTGGGCGGCATGACCTATCCCTGGCTCATCGGAGTCCTCGCCGATCATATCGGGCTGCGTTTTGCACTCGCTACGGCCCTGTTGCCGATCCTGGGGGTGGCCCTTATCTTTGGGTCGATATTCCTCCAGGAGAGAGCTGTGGGAGCCCGGGCTTGCGAGCAGCGCCGGCATTCATCCGCCCGGCTGTAGTGTATATCGCCTTCCACATATGCCGTCCATCCGTCGCGTCCCGCCCTAATAGGTGGATTTATGATTTCATGACAAAGCGGGGAGTGGTCCGTACACCTCACGAAATTTTTCGTATAATTTTTCTTGCGCAGAGAAGGAAATCGAGTATACATGTAGAATACTACAAACTAAGATTATAAAAAGTCTTTGTAAAGTAACGTGCCATTGATCTTACACAATTCGGGTTTCCATGATCACGTAACTCCTACCTAATTTATGGCTATCTCATCAATAATCACTTAACATGCAGCTAACTCATTTTATTATCTTTTATTATCGCAAAAGACCATCGTATTTTATCTCGCGCAACTTAATAAACATGTTTTGTATACTTTCATCCTGGGCGGCACATGGGATAAACAATTAGGATATACGTGTGGAGATGAAAGAAACGCGTGTATTTGGACAGTAGAGTCTACACAGGTAAAAACGTCCGGTCGGTTTACAGGGAGAATAGGGCAGCCGTGGTCGACATCGTGCGCAGGTACGGGCCGATTTCGAAGCCCGATATAGCGCGGATGACGGGGCTCACCACGGCGAGCGCGACGAACATAATAAGGGACCTGGCCGGACTGGGTTTCATCAAGGAGAAAGGTGTTGGCAAATCGACGGGCGGGCGACGCGCCGTCCTGTACGGTATCAACGGTGAAGGCAAGTATAGCATCTGTGTTGATATGAGCGACAAGGATATCAAGGTCGCGGTGGTGGACCTGGCGGGCAGGATAGTCAGCAACGCAAACTTCCGCGTGAAGCCCGGGGAGAATACCCTGATGCTCGACCTGATTCACGCATTGGATAGTTTTATCAAGACTCGGATATCGATGAGGGATCAAATCCTGGGGATCGGAGTCGCTGTGCCGGGCGTGTCCGATCCCGAAACCGGCACGGTCTTGGTTTCCTACCCGCTGGGCTGGCGCAATGTACCCCTCAAGACCATGCTCAGCCAGGCCTTCGGTTATCCTGTCTTCGTAATAAAGGAAACGGCCGCGGCCATACTGGGCGAGCACTATTTCGGCGAGAAGACGGGTGCTAAAAACCAGCTTTATCTCATCGTATACGACGGCATCGGCGTCGGGTTGATGGTGGACGGCAAGATCTACAGGGGGGCAAACGGTGTGGCCGGCGAGGTCGGTCATACCGTTATAGATATCGATGGCCCGGAGTGCGAATGCGGGAATCGTGGCTGCCTGGAGCGCGTCGCCTCCATGAAGGCCCTTGCAGAATATGTGGATGAGATGCTGAAGGGAGGCCGGGATAGCATCCTTTCCACTGTGGAGCGGGACCAGGACGGCAAGATTCCTGTACCGGCAATCTCCCAGGCGGCGCGCCAGGGCGACGCGGTTGCGGTGGAGGCGATTCAGAGGGTCGCGGGCTACCTGGCGGCGGGCATCGTGAACTTGAGCCGGATTTTGGATCCGGATGTGATAATTCTGAGCGGCAAGCTAATTGAGAAGGGTCAGCCGCTCTTTGAGGAGACAAGGCGCGCAGTGGAGAGATTCCGGCCTATACTGGAGGAGCAGGTCCCCATAAGGATATCGAGCTTGGGGGAGTCTGCCCGGCTCCTGGGGGCGAGCATGCCGGTCTTTGAGGCTGCATTTGAACGGCGCATCCGCCAGAGGTCCACTACCGGGAGAGAGGCTCAAACTCATAAAGTATGACCGCGCCGTATATGGCCGTTATGGCCGTGCTATGGCCAGTCAGAAATAGCCGGTCAGAATTAGAATGGGAGGGCAAGGTCAGAACAGGGGGTAATGGTTGATGGGATTTCGATACTATGATCTTCGCAGAGCTACGCAGTCGGATAATATCGATCTCCTCTTTCCCGGCTGGGAAAAGGGCAAGGAGAGGGTGGCTATCTTCTCCCCCCATGATGACGATGCCATTTTAGGGGCGGGCTATCTTATCCAGGCTGTAGCTGAAAGCGGAGGAGAGCCTTTTGTGTTCATCTTTTGCAACGGTAATGGAGGTTACAGTGTTCCCGAGGATAAAGATGTCATTGTTGAGAAGAGAAGGGCTGAGACCAGGGCAGCATATACGGAGTTCGGGCTTGGCAATGGTAACATAATCAGATTTGAATACCCTGACTACAGCGTCCTACCTAACATAGGGTGGATGATGCCGTGGGGGGCTGACGGGAGTTTCACCAAGACTCTTAAGAATCTCCGTAATCTTGGGATAACGAGGCTCGTCATCCCGAACCGTTACAGGGAGCACATCGACCATGAGTCGGTGGGCCGCATCGGCGCCTTCGACGGGCCGCAGGTGGGCGACGAGATCATGGTTGACTGGGGGCGGCCGGTGAGGATCAAGTCCTTTCTCGAGTATGCCGTGTGGGGCGATTTCTCGCCTGAGGATGCGCTCGTCTCCGGGAGCAGCGTCTCCATCCGGGCGAACAGGGCTATAAAGGCGCCTCAGGCTGCTGAGGAGAAGGTAGCGGCTGCTCTTAGCGAGTTCAGGTCTCAGCAGAGGATAATAAAGGGGTTGCTCGAGGCGAGGAAGGAGCGTCAGTGCGGGGATGGGTTCATCGAGCTCTACATAGATTTCGACCCGAGGCCGGCCCTGTGCTATGAACCATACAGGAACCTCATATCGAGTATCGACGCCGGGCGCTGAGGAGAGGCTCATCGCAGCAAGCTGGAATAGATTAATTAGGCATGATGGGGGGATGGAGTCAGGATGAAAAAGGCCATCAATTACTGGTCCTTTCCGGGAGGGCTGGAAGGAAGCAAGGATGTCATAGGCTGCCTGGATGAGGCCAGGGAGCTGGGATTTGACGGCATTGAGTTATGTTTTGCTGGGGGGGGAGCGCTCCCGGTGGATGCCCGACCGGAGCACTTGAAGGCTATAAGGGATCACGCGAAGTCTATTGGTATAGATATCTGTAGCGTGGCAACGGGCTTGCTCTGGGAGAAATCGCTCACGGCCGATAACGAAGAAGTCCGTCAGGAGGCCATGAACATAGTCGAACGGGGCCTCGAGATCGCGTCGGCCCTGGGGGCGGATACCCTGCTGGTGATACCTGGGGCCGTGGATGTCTTTTTCCTGCCGGACGTGAAGCCTGTACCATATGAGGTGGCGTATGCAAGGCTGCGAGAGGCGATGGAGAAGCTGGTGCCGGTGGCCGAGAAGAACAAGGTCAGCATCGCACTGGAGAATGTCTGGAATAGATTTCTTCTCAGCCCGCTGGAGGTCAAGGACTTCATCGACGCCATCGGCAGCCCCTACCTGGGTGCCTACCTTGATGTGGGGAATGTGATGTTGACGGGCTATCCCGAGCAATGGATAAGAATCCTTGGCAAGCGCATAAAGAAGGTCCACCTCAAGGATTTCAGGAGGAATGTAGGCACCGTGGAAGGGTTTGTCGACCTGCTGGAGGGGGACGTAAACTGGCCGGCCGTCATCGGCGCCCTGAGGGAGACCGGGTACGACGGCTACCTGATCGCCGAGATGATCCCCCATTACAGGCACTGCCCCGAGGTCAGGCTGGCAAACGCCTCGCGGGCTATGGATGCCATACTTGGGCTCTAAGCGGGGAGCCCCGGCCGGGTGGCGGGGCGGCGCTGTTGCGCCCGGCCGGCGCGGCCAATGATCAACGGATGTGGAGGGAAAGAGAATGGCTCTTCGAGTGGGACTTCTAGGTGCAGGTTTCATTGCAGGAGTACACGTCGACGCTTATAAAAAACTCCAGGGGGCTACAGTAACGGCTGTGGCTGATGTCAACACAGAGGCGGCTTCCGCTCTTGCAGGGAAGTGCGGGGGTGTGAAGGTTTATTCGAACCCTGACGATCTTATCGAAGATGACTCAATTGATGTGGTTGATGTCTGTCTCCCGACGTTTTTGCATGAAAAGTATGTCGTGGCGGCCGCGAGGTCCGGCAAGCACGTCCTCTGCGAAAAACCTATCGCCCTCAGCGTCGAACAAGCAGACAGGATGGTTGAGGCGACGGGCAAGGCAGGGGTTATGTTTATGGTGGCGCACGTGGTCCGGTTCTGGCCGGAATACCTGGTAGCCAAGCAGGTGATAGACAGCGGCGAGCTCGGGAGACCGGTGGAGGTTTCTGCAGCAAGGCTGAGCACCACCCCCGTCTGGTCTGCGGATAACTGGATTCTCAAGCCCGAGCTGAGTGGCGGGGCGGCGCTCGACCTTCACATCCACGACCTGGACTACGTGAACTGGATCCTCGGCAAGCCGAGGTCGGTCTTCGCCAGGGGCCTGAGGTCCGAGAGGGGAGCCCTGGACCATATAGTGACGATGATCTCCTACGAGGCGGGCGGGACGGCTAACGTTGAGGGCGGCTGGATGATGCCCGAGGATTTCCCGTTTACCACCATGCTGAGAGTGGTGTGTGAAAAAGGCTGTATAGATTTCCAGGCCCGGGCCGGGGTGAATATAGAGGCCCGCGAGGCTGCGAAGCCGGCGCTGGCGGTACATAAACGGGGGGAGAAGGTCCGCTACCCTGACGTCCCATCAAGGGATGCCTACCTTGCCGAGATTGAATACTTCATAAAGTGCATAGAGACCAATACCCTTCCGTCCATGGTGACCCCACAGGACGCTGTCACCGCGCTGAAGGTGGCCCTGGCGGCGAGGGCCTCGGTCGAGGCCGGCACAGTGGTGGATGTGGGGTAGCACAAGGGGCGAGAAGTGGTGGAGGCGAGCACGAGAGGTAGAGGAGGTGAGCGACTGACAGGTCGGCTGGGGAACGAGAGGTCGCTTGAAGAGCGAGAGGTCGAGGGAAAGGGAAACCTGCGTAACGAGGGGAATCTGCACGACGAAAGGAATCCGCGCAACGAGAAGAACGTGCGCAACAAGAGACTTGCATGATGCATGAGGAGGGTAAAATGAAATGATGAAGTCAAAATGGGTCGTGCTGTTGGCCGCGCTGTGTCTTGTGTTTGCGCTCGCCGTAAGCGCCAGCGCCAAGACGAAGCTGCGGGTGGTCTGGATGGACTACGATGCGAGGTTCAATACGGTCTACCAGACCATGGAGCAGGATTTCGAGAAGGAGAATCCCGATATCGATGTGGAGACCATCATACTCCCGTGGAATGAAGGCCATGACCGCCTCGTGACGTGGATAGCCGGCCGCCAGGCTCCGGATATAGCGAATACCGGGACCAGGTGGGTGCTGGAGTTCAATGATATGGGAGTCTTGGAGCCGCTGGACAAGTGGCTGTCGCCCGAGTTTATCAAGGGCTTTTATCCGGGTGCCCTGGAAGCCCGGATCAAGGGCAAGCTTTACGGGCTGCCGGTTGCCATGAGCGCAAGGACCCTCTTTTACCGCTCCGACTTGATTTCAAAGCCGCCTGCTACCTGGAGCGAGCTCGTCAAGGTCGCCCAGGATGTGACTTCCAAGCACAAGATTTATGGGATAGGCCTTTCGGGCAAGAAGTTCGTAGAACTCACGGAGTTCGTTTACTACCTCTATGGCAACGGCGGTTCTTTCTTCGAAATGGAACCTGACGGCAGCTACGGGAAGGCCAAGTTCAATGATAAGGCCGGAGTAGAAGCCCTCCAGTTCATGGTTGATCTCGTCCACAAGTACAAGGTTACAGAGCCCAACGTTACAGAAAATGATAGGGGCTCTCTCCAGGACCTGTTCATAGCGGGCAAGCTTGCCATGGTTGAGACCGGACCGTGGTTTGCCGCCATGTTGCAGGAGCGCGCTCCAAACCTGAAGTGGGGTGTGGCGCCCATGCCTCACAACGATGGCAAGCCCCAGAGCACGCTCATGGTTACGGATTCCATAGTGATGTTCAAGTCCTCCAAGAATAAAGAGGCGGCGGTTAAGTACCTTAATTTCATATACCGGGACAAGTATAGACTTGAGTTCAACAAGGCATTCGGCATGCTCCCGGTCAGGGCCAGCGTGGGAGCGATGAGCTACTTCCAGACGCCGTACTACAAGGTCTATATAGACCAGCTCCCAAGGGCTAAGGGATGGCCTTTAATGTCCGAATGGTCTAAAGTGGAAGACGTCCTGTGGGATGCCGTCGGCGCCGCGCTCCTGAAGATAAAGTCGCCGAAGCAGGCCTTGGATGAGGCGGCTAAGGAAGTCGACGCTTACAGGAAGAAGTAGTCCACTCATGGGTCAGGCTATACCTATAATTCGTCCATGGCCAAGATTAGTCCGTTTGTCCGTGGCGAATAGCCAGCTTACAGCGGCTTTAGTCAATCGATAGCATTGGTTATTACTTCCGGTGGGAGGGCGCCCCGCCCTCCCACTGTAAGGAGTGCGAAGGCCAATATGAGAATGAAATCAACGGGACGATCTCATTCGGAGGCGAGGATTGCCTACTTGCTGATGGCACCGGCCTTGCTGGCCATGGCAGCCATAGTTTTCTACCCTGTCATCAGCACCCTGCTTTCCTCGTTCTTTGAGATGAACAAGATGGGCGACTGGGTTCGATTTGTGGGACTCGGGAATTTTTCGTCCCTATTTGCGGACAAGACGTTTTGGGTCGTTCTGGCTCGATCTGTCTTCTGGACCGTGGTTGCCGTGGCTTTGAAGACGCTGGCCGGCCTTGGACTTGGAATCCTGCTCAACCAGGATTACAGGGGGCGCGGCATCATAAGGACGTTGATTGTTATACCATGGGCCGCACCAGTTCCCATAGCGGCGATGATATGGATGTGGACCTTCAACAGCCAATTTGGCCTCTTAAATCATTTTCTTAAGCAGATGGGCATCACCTCAAGGCCGCCGGCGTGGCTCGCCAACCCTACTACGGCTTTTTGGGCCAACCTCACGGTCGATGTATGGCTCGGCATACCCTTCATGGCACTGGCGTTTCTCGCCGGACTCCAGGCGATATCTCATGAATACTATGAGGCGGCTGAGATCGACGGGGCCAATTCGCTCCAGCGGTTCTCCTATATAACCCTGCCGTTTTTAAGGCCGGTTATACTGGTAGCCACTTTGCTCTCCGTAATGTGGACGTTTAACGATTTTAACGTAATATACATCATCACCAAGGGCGGGCCGATGAACACCACTGACATCCTGGTCACCTACCTGTATAAGACAGCTTTCCTGTTTCTTGATTTCAGTCACGCTTCCGTCATGGCGTTTATCACTTTCATCGTTCTCCTTGTATTTAGCCTGGCGTATGCGAGGCTATATTTTAAGGAGGGATAACTTTTGGGCTCAATTAGGAAAACGGGACAGGCAGTTGCGTTTTATGGCATTTCCGCTGTGTCGTTGTTTTTATTGCTATTTCCGTTTTTTGTTATGCTTTCGACCTCTCTGAAACAGGTTGGTGAGGTATACTCGACCCCTCCCACCTGGATTCCCAAGGTTGTTTACTGGAAAAACTATATTGAGATATGGCAGCAGTACCCGATTGGGCGCTATATATCCAATAGTTTTTTCATCGCGGTTACGTGTACAATTTTAAATGGGCTTCTCGCTGTGCCTGCCGCCTACGCCGTGTCAAGGCTGCGCTTTGCCGGGAGGAAGATGTTCATGTATATGTTCCTTGTCGTCCAGATGTTTTCCCCGGTGATAATAATCATGCCGTTGTTTAAGCTCATGGCTGTGTGGGGTCTCCTCGATACCTACCAATCGTTGATCATCACCAATACAGTCTTCACGCTTTCATTCTCCATCTGGATGTTGTCAAGCTATTTCAACAACGTGCCCGTCGACATCGAGCAGGCCGCCCTGATTGACGGGTGCTCGAGGGTCCAAACTATAACAAAGATCCTGATTCCCATAGCCGCACCGGGAATCGTCACCACCGCCATATATACCTTCATCAGTGTGTGGAACGAATTCATGTTCGCCCTGACGTTCATCTCACGAGCGGAGATGAGGCCTCTGACCGTTGGTTTATACAACTTCATCAGGCTGTGGACGATAAACTGGCACCACCTGATGACCGGGGCGGTAATCGGGATCGTTCCCATTGTCATATTGTTTATGATAGCCGAGCGCAACCTCGTGAAGGGCCTGGCCGCGGGGGCGGTCAAATCGTAGAGATTTTTTCGGTTTTCTTCCTGGGATTAGTAATGACCGGGGGAAGGAAGGGACGATGGCGGAAAGGAGACTTGCCTTAACCGCGGTTTTATCGTAACCTGGTATCAGAGGGCCGGGGCCGGGCATCCCATGAGCCTCCCTCCCGCGCCTCGATGTCGGGGCCCGGCGCCGCTCAAAATGGCGGAGGTGCCTGAAGGCGCTTGGATACACATACCCGGTTACGTATATTTTATTCCCTTTCCGGTCGAGCGATCGGTCCAGATGGCGCCGCAAGTTGCAAGGTCTTTTATTTTCTCTTCTTTGCGAGCATGGCGCCATTTTTCCCTTATGTTAATCTTTACTTCCGGGATATCGGCTTATCCGGCGAGCAGATAGGCTTGATCAGCGCGATCACGCCGGTAGTTGGCCTCCTTATGCAGACCGTCTGGGGCACCCTTTCCGATGTGCTCAAAGGGCGTCGCGCGGTGCTCATGCTCACAACCCTTGCTGCATCCGTGCTGGTCCTCCTCTTCCTGGCCACGCGGGAATTCTATACATTGATATGCGTGATGACCCTCTTCTCGGTGTTTACAAATCCCATAATGCCTATAGCTGACAGCATCACCCTCCGGTACCTGGAGGATCGTTCCAGCGCGGGCGAATACGGGAGGCTCCGTTTATGGGGATCGATAGGGTTCTCACTCGTCGTCCCGCTGGCTGGCTGGTTTTTACAGCGCACCTCCCTGGCGAACCTCTTCATTTTGTATTCGCTTCTGATGTTCTTGGCGCACCTTGCGAGCCGTTTTATGCCGGAGACCCAGAGAGGCCTGGATCAGGATCATCTTCTTCGTGCTCAGGAGGGCCCTAAGCTGCGGGGGTATCATGCCGGTATAACTCATTTGCTTGGCGACCGGAATTTTGCGGGGTTTCTTATTGCCATTTTCATCCTGCAGGCGGCCACCATAAGCGTTGGCACGTTTTTCCCTATTCATCTGAGCCGCATGGGGGCCAGCATTCTGGTAATCGGGACCGCTCAATTAATCGCGGCGGTAAGTGAAGTCCCGGCCTTCGGGCTTTCAGGCAGGATCATGACAAGGGCAACCTCCAAGTCTATAATCACATGGGCAAGCGCTACTTACGTGCTGCGTTTTCTTGTATATGCGCTGTCGCCGACCCCGGGCCCGATCCTGCTTATACAGGTGGTGCAGGGTATAGGTTTCGCCCTGTTTTACAGCGCCGCCGTTGTATTCGTGAGTGAGGTAAGTCCTCCTGAGCTCAAAACCACAGGCCAGGCGGTATTCTGGGCTTTTGCCTTCGGAGGGGGAGCGATCGCCGGGAATCTCGGGGGCGGTTTCCTCGTTGACCGGATCGGCACTGCAAACCTTTATATCCTCGCCTCGGCTGCGTCCCTCTTATCTGTAGCCCTGTTACTCCTTGCTGTCCGGCCCAATCCTTGCTCCGAATCCCCGGAAAGCATAGCCCCGGCCGCCCCGGCTCCGGAGGCGCAAAAGGGAAACGGGAAAGTGGGTGTTCTATGACGCATCGTGAGATTTCGCCTTGCCGGGCATCGGCCCTGAGCGGACGCCAGGCTTCCGCCCCGCTTTTTGAGGCCATTGTGAAGCATATCGGGCTTGACTTGATTCCTTTTCACGTGCCCGGCCACAAACAGGGTCGAGGGCGAGGGCAGGAGAGCGGGATTGATCCCGAATTTGCTGAATTCCTTGGACACGATGCCCTTGCGATGGACCTTACGGAGGTTCCCGGCCTCGACGACCTGCACGCGCCCGGGGGCCCGATCCGCGAGGCGGAGGATCTTGCCAGCGAGCTTTTTGGCGCGGATCATACGTTCTTTCTTGTAAACGGCACGAGCGCCGGTATCCAGGCTGCGATGATGGCGACCTGTGGCCCCGGCGATGAGATACTTATTCCCAGGGATGTTCACAGGTCGGTCATCGGCGGCCTGATATTGAGCGGCGCGTCGCCCGTCTATATCCCCGTGGCGGTGCACCCCGAATTTGGCATCCCGCTGGGGCCGGTGCCCGAGTGCCTCCTCAATTCCCTCAGAGCCTACCCCTCTGCGAAGTTGGTGGTGCTTACGAACCCAAACTATTACGGCGTTACGCGCGATTTGAGATATCTGGTTAACCTTTGTCACCAGTATGGTAAAATAGTATTAGTAGATGAGGCGCACGGGGGGCATTTTGCGTTCGACGATGCGCTGCCTCCCTCGGGCCTTAGCGCCGGTGCCGATATTGTGGTTCAGAGCACGCACAAGACGCTCGGCTCCCTGACGCAGTCGTCGATGCTTCACGTGAAGGGGCAGCGAGTGGACATGGCCAGGCTGCGCCAGGCTCTCCGCATCTTGCAGACCACGAGCCCATCTTATATCCTGATGGCCTCTCTGGATGCTGCGCGTCGCCGGATGTTCATGCGCGGGAGGGAACTGGTGGGCAGGGCGGTGAGGCTCGCGGAGAGGGCGCGTGGTTCAATCAACCAGATAATTCCCGGGGGATGCCTGAGTCTCCCGGCTCTCGATCCCGCCCGGGCGGCGGTGGATGCTCATGTTGGCCCTCATGCTGGCCGCCGTCCGGTCGAAGCCGTGTGCGGGGGCATGTGCGATGCTATGCGCGGTGAGTTGCTTTTAGATCCGACGAAGCTGACGATCTCGTTCCGCGGTATAGGCGTAAGCGGGTATAGAGCCGGAGAGGTGCTGAGGGAGCGATACGGGCTTCAGGTGGAGTTCGCTGATATGTGGAATGTGCTCGCTATGGTTACAATAGCCGATAGGGATGAAGACGTGGATCGCCTCATCGAAGGGATAAAGGGCTTGAGCGACATATTTCCCGGGCAATACCTGCAATGCCTGCAATTGCAATACCTGCGATGCCTGCAGCACCTGGACGATGTATTTTCTGCCCCGCCGCAGCATCTCCCGCCGAGGCAGGCCTGCCTGGGGAGGACAGAGGCTGTGCTCTTAAAGGAGGCCGCCGGCCGCGTAAGCGCCGAGATCGTCGCGCCGTACCCGCCGGGGATACCGGTGATCTGTCCGGGCGAGGAGGTTACACCGGGTGTAATAGAATTCCTCACGGCGGCCAGGGAATTAGGTGCAAGATTTCAGGGGCCCGAGGACCCGGACCTCACATTCTTGCGGGTGGTTGACGGGTAAATGCCGGATATTTCGCGGATCCAGCTCGATACCAAGCGAGGTGATGGAGCCTTGACGCGACAGGAGATAACTGATAACATTGATTTACTCTTGGAGGTCTTGCCCCCGAGGCTAAGAGGCAGCATAGAGGCCCTGGGTAACTTGAACGACCTCATCGAGGTTATCCTCGACCTGGGGCGCCAGCCCGAGGCAAGATTCACCAGGAGGTTTATTTACTTGAGCGAGGAGCCTGTCTCCCGCGAAGATATTGGATATGTGTTAAAACGGGTCGGGAGATTCGGAGGGGATAATAGAGCGGGGATCGAGCGAACATTACACAGGATCTCGGCCATTCGAAATCGCGCTGGCGAGATTATCGGCCTGACCTGCAGGGTCGGGCGGGCCGTTTTTGGGACCATCGATATAATCAGGGACGTGGTGGAGCAGGAGAAGAGCCTCCTATTGCTTGGCCGGCCTGGCGTCGGCAAGACCACGATGCTTCGTGAGGTGGCCCGCGTTTTGAGCGACGAGTTCGAGAAGCGGGTCATAATTGTTGATACCTCCAATGAGATCGCCGGGGACGGGGATATTCCACACCCTGGCATAGGCCGTTCGCGGCGCATGCAGGTGCCCATACCCGCCAGGCAGGCCGATGTCATGATAGAAGCCGTGGAGAATCATATGCCCGAGGTTATAGTGATTGATGAGATCGGTACGGAGGCCGAGGCCAATGCGGCGCGGACTATAGCCGAACGTGGGGTCCAGCTCATAGGGACGGCTCACGGCAACACCCTGGACAACCTGGTGTTAAACCCGGTGCTGAGCGATCTTGTCGGGGGCATTCAGGCTGTGACCCTTGGTGATGAAGAGGCGCGAAAGCGGGGGACTCAAAAGACCGTTTTGGAACGGAAGGCCCCGCCGACGTTCGATGTGGTGATCGAGATAAAGGACAAGGATACGCTCGCGATTCACCATGACGTGGCAAAGACGGTGGATTTGCTCCTCCGGGGCGTTGAACCGCGGCCGGAGATCAGGGTGCGGGGTGCTGGCGGCGAGATAAAGGTGGTACAGGAAGCCGGACTCCCGGATGACCTAGACAGAGTGGAAGTAGGGGGGGCCGATCCTCACACTGTCCCTGAGGGGAAACCCAGGTTTTTACGGATATTCCCATATGCCGTAAGTCATAACAAACTCAGCGAGGCTATCGAGATGAGCGGTGTGCCGGCTTATGTAGCACGGGACCTTGGTAGCGCAGATATAATCTTGACGCTAAAGGGACAGTATCGCAAGATGCCCAAGAGGTTGAGGGAGGCGGAGGAGAGAGGGCTACCCATCCACATTATTAAGAGCAATACGATAAGCCAGATTATGAGCTTTCTGAGGCAGAAGTGCGACCCCGGGCACGAGCATGACACGGGGACGGGTATGGGTATGGGCGCAGGCGGAGGTGCGGATGAGGAATCTGCCCTCCGCGAGGCCAAGGAAGCGGTATTACGCGTTTCAGAGCAGGCTCAACCCGTGGAATTGAGGCCGCAGAACGCATATATTCGCAAGCTACAACATGAGCTGGCTTCCAGCAATAACTTGAGGTCGGTGAGCATAGGGGTTGAACCCAACAGGCGGGTAGTGATATTCTCAAAGTAGGCTTATTAGGTGCTGTATGGAGGTAGTTTCAGGTCTGTAACCTTACACGATGCGGGGCTGGAGGTACAAGGCCGGAGGTGGTAAAAGATGAAGCTTGTGATAGCGATCGTCCAGGATCAGGATGTGGCCGGGCTCCTGGATCGCCTTGTCAAAAAGGGTTACAAGGCAACGAAGCTTGCAAGCACAGGTGGGTTTTTGAGGGTCGGCAACACGACGTTGCTGGTAGGTGTAAACGATGACCAGGTGCAGGATGTCGTCGGGGTGATTAAGGATGTATGCAAATCCCGGACCCAGCTCATTACGCCGATGCCTGCGGTAGGAAGGTCCATAACATCATACGTCCCCCAGCCCGTGGAGGTAAAGGTCGGGGGGGCAACTATATTTGTCGTTGATGTGGCTCACTTTGAGAAGATCTGATCGAAGCCATCTTGATCTCTGCTGTCTTGATCTGAGTCGTCCGGTTCGTGAGTTCTAGTCACGAAGGGGCGCTGATCGGCGCTGATCAAGGGGTGAGCGCGGGATCTCGAGCCCGGAGGTGTGAAGCAACTTGTTTTGTGAAGAGGTTGTGGGCCAGCCTGAGGCTCTGGGGCTCCTTCAAAGGGCGCTGGAAACGGGGAGGATAGCCCATGCCTACTTGTTTGCGGGGCCGGATGGGGTCGGCAAGAAAACCCTCGCACTCTGTCTTGCCAGAGCCCTGAATTGCCTGGATCTCGATAATAAGCCGGGATCTTTCGCTCCGTGCGGCCGCTGTCTATCCTGCCGGAAGATCGCTTGTGGCAATCACCCTGATGTGAAGGTTGTTTCCCCTGACGGGGTCTCCGTCAGGATCGACCAGATACGGGAGATTAAAAAGGAAATGTCCTACCGGCCATATGAGGGGCGTTATAGGGTGTGGATATTGGAAGACTGCGATAAGATGACGGAGCAGGCCGCGAACAGCACCCTTAAAGTCCTTGAGGAACCACAGGAAAGGTCGGTATTTATTCTTTTGACTTCAAACGTTTTGAGCCTCCTCCCCACCATAGTGTCACGCTGCCAGGTCGTCCGGTTTAACCCGGTCGGGGCTGCCGTGATATCAGGACTGCTCCGGGAAAGGTACGCCATCCCCGCAGAGAAAGCCAGACTTTTGGCTTTTCTTTGTCATGGGAGCGTGGGTAAGGCGGTTGGCTGGGCTACCGGCCGGATTCCCATGCCACCCCGGGACGAGGTCATCGCGCTAGTCGGAGGCTTTTTGAGCCCGCTGGGGCCGGGGTCGAAGCCAGGAGCCATTTTAAGGGCCGCAGAGGCGCTCGAGAAACGCAAGGATGATCTTGACGAGATTCTTGACCTGCTCGAGGATTGGTACAGGGACCTCATGATAGTCTGTGAAGCAGCCCACCATCATGAAACGGGTCATGGAGCTACCCATGAACGTGAAGCGGATGAGCTTTCAAAAGCCCTTGTAGTAAACCTTGACAAGCTCGAGACGCTCGAGGAGCAGGCGAGGGTCTGCTCTACCGAGAGAGCTGCTAAGTCCATTGGGGTTATCGAGGCCACGAGGCAGAGCATCCGGAGGAATGCCAATGTTAGGCTGGCTCTGGAAAATATGCTCTTCACCTTATTCCCCGGTGTTTGACGACGTGTTTGAATATGTGCTTATTCTCGTGCGCTCATAACGAGGGGAGTTTTGGGAATGTATGAGGTTGTAGGTGTGAGGTTCAAGAAGGCGGGAAAGATATATTATTTCGAGCCGGGCGAGATCGATATAACCGTTGGCGACAGGGTTATAGTCGAAACCGCGAGGGGTATTGAATACGGCGAGGTCGTTATAGGCCGGAAGCAAGTTAGTGAAGAGGATATTGTAAGCCCCCTTAAGAAGGTGCTGAGAAAGGCCACCGCCGAGGATGAGGCGCAGGTTGAGGAAAACAAGCGAAAAGAGAGAAGGGCCTTTGATATATGCCTCCAGAAGATAGCAAGCCATGAGCTCCCGATGAAGCTCATAGACGTTGAGTACTCCTTTGATAACAGCAAGATAACGTTCTATTTTACGGCTGATGGCCGGGTCGATTTCAGAGAACTGGTAAAGGATCTTGCAAGTGTATTCAGGACACGGATCGAGCTTCGTCAGATAGGGGTAAGAGATGAGGCCAAGATGCTCGGGGGATTGGGCCCTTGCGGCCGGCCCCTTTGCTGCGCCACCTTCCTGGGCGATTTCGAACCGGTTTCAATCCGCATGGCGAAGGATCAGAATCTCTCGTTAAACCCTTCGAAGATATCCGGCATATGCGGGAGGCTTATGTGCTGCCTGAAATACGAGTCCGATTCCTATAAGCGGGTCAAGGAGCCCCAGCAAGATAAGACGTCTCAGGAGCCTTTCCCTGAGCCTTCCGGCGAGGGGGAGGGGTTCGACTTGGATGATGAGGGCGATGCGGGTGTGGGCGAGGATGTACCAGAAGAGGATGGACGGGAAGAAGATGGACGAGGAGAAGAAAAAGAAAGAGAATGAGAGTGAGAATGGATCTTCGAGTGGATCTCAGACGCCTGTCTCGCAGGGCGGCCTGGGTACCCTCTATATTTGCGGGACGCCCATAGGTAACCTGGAAGATATAACGCTGAGGGCGCTCGCCACGTTGAAGGAGGTTGATTTCATCGCTGCCGAGGATACGCGTCAAACGCGTAAGCTCCTGGCGCGTTATGATATAAATACCCCGCTCGTGAGCTATCATGAACATAATATGAAGGAGAAGGGACCGGAGATCGTGGATGAGCTCAGGTCCGGCAAGAAGGTGGCCCTGGTTTCGGATGCCGGCATGCCTGGAATCTCTGACCCGGGCTTTGACCTCGTACGGCGAGCCATCGAGGCGGGTATAAGGGTCGTCCCGGTCCCGGGCCCCACGGCCTTTGTTGCCGCGCTCGTGGCCTCGGGGCTCCCCACTGATACCTTTGTATTTCTCGGGTTTCTCCCGCGCAAGGGCAAGGATCGCAAGGCCCTCCTGGATTGCCTTGCCGTCGAGAGGAGGACATCGATCGTTTACGAAGCCCCCCACAGGATACGCCGGACATTGCAGGAGCTTCGCGACCGGCTGGGGCCGGGGCGCGGGATTGCGGTGGCTCGAGAGCTTACCAAGGTTCATGAGGAAATCCTGCGCGGGACTTTAGGCGACCTGGATAGCCTTATGGAGATGCCGGGTCTTGCAAATCCGCGGGGTGAGTTTGTGATTATCATTGGCCCACCGACTATTGGGCCGCCGACGGGACTGGTGGAAGGAACGCCCGGGGGGCGTATGAATGCAGGGCCGGGGTATGAAGGGGGAGGAAATCATGAAGGATGCGGAAATATAGAAGGCGCTCTAGATCGAGTAAAACAGCTCGTCGATAGCGGGATGGAGAGGAAGAGTGCTGTGAAATTGGTCTCAAGGGAGACGGGCTTCAGGAGGCGGGAGCTTTACAGGCTATCGTTAAAAAAATAGCGCCTCCCGGCGCTATTGAGATATGAGTCCGGCCGGGCCGCACGCCAAAAATCGCGCACAGGTCGTGCGGGTCGAGGAATCATGAAGCCCATGGGCCCGTCCAGGTGGTTGTTGGTTGCTACCTTAGGATACTTACGATACACTTTTCATGGCTTCCAGGCAGTCTTTGCAGATATTCTTCTCCCTGAAATTACGGATGTTATCCGCATTGCCGCAGAAGATACAGGCGGGTTCATACTTCTTAAGGATGATTTTTTCCCCATCCACATAAATCTCAAGGGCATCCTTCTCGCCAATTTGAAGGGTTCTCCTGAGTTCAATAGGGATAACCACCCTACCAAGTTCATCAACTTTTCTAACGATGCCGGTTGATTTCAAGGTATTCAACCCCTTTCTTCTACACGTTTCGACAAGGTTCTAGTAAAAGTATACTTAAATTTCCAAGGCAAGTCAAGACGATATTTATATTTTTTGTTTTCACTTCCAATATAAACCTAATTTACCTAAAGTCAAGAGGGTTGGAGGCAAGATTTACAAAAAAAGTTTTAGCTAGTATTTTGTAGTAAGCAGTGGATGGCTATTTCATGCTAAAGGGTATCCTGATATGTGTCACGATGGCTGATGCACCCCCGTTCATGGCATATATGCCTTCGGGTATGCCCCGCTATTGCATTTTCCGATAGCAAGCCCTATGATATCAATAGGAGCTGGTTACTATCGTCTGCTGATCATCAGGCCGAATTTATAACCTTGGAAAGCTAAACCCGCCGCAAATCACGAGGCCCTTAGCCTATGCGGCCAGGAGGGTTTACGAGAATCACCGGGAGGTGCTCTTATTTGTCGAAGTTCTACCTCACAACGGCTATAGATTACGTGAATGGAGAGCCTCATTTGGGCCATGCCTATGAAAAGATCGCCGCGGATGTCATAGCACGATTTAAACGTCTTGCGGGTTACGATACATTCTTTTTGACAGGAACGGATGAGCACAGCCTCAACGTGGCACGTAAAGCCCACGCCGAGGGGATGTCACCCAAGGAATTCTGCGACAAGATGGTTGATGCTTTCAAGCGCGCCTGGGAGAAACTCGATATCAAGTATGATAGGTTCATTCGCACGACCGACGCGGATCACGTTGCCACCGTCCAGGATATCGTGCGCCGGGCGAATGAGAGGGGCTACATATACCAGGGGACTTACTCGGGCTGGTATTGTGTATCGTGTGAGGCATTCCTCAGCGAAAGCCAGCTCGTTGACGGGCGTTGCCCCCTCCACCCCAGTAAGAAGGTGGAATGGGTGGAAGAGAAAAACTACTTTTTCGCCCTCTCCAGATTCCAGGATGCCCTCTTGGATCACATTGAAAAGCATCCCGAATTCATCCTACCCGAGACACGCCGTAATGAGATTGTAAATCGTATAAAAGAGGGTCTTCAGGACGTGAGTATCTCGAGGTCGTCCATGGAATGGGGTATCCCGCTCCCCATGGATCCCAGCCAGGTGGTCTACGTGTGGTTCGATGCGCTCATAAATTATCTGACGGGCGCGGGGTATGCTGCATTTGCAGCCAAGACCGGGGCTCAGGAGAGGGGCGCAGACGCGAACACACCTGCTGGTGTGGGTGCCGATACCAGCACCAGGCTTGGCGCTAATGCCGGTACTGGTGCCAGTGCCGGTCCTGACGCCGGTCCTGGTGGAGATGCGGCAGGCTCAGGATGCTTTGAAAAATGGTGGCCCGCCGACCTTCATATAATCGGGAAGGATATAACCTGGTTCCATTGTGTTATATGGCCAGCAACTTTGATGGCCGCCGGCCTCCCACTGCCCAGGACGGTTTTTGGCCATGGTTTTGTAAATATCGGCGGAGCGCGCATGAGCAAGTCCGAGGGGACGGTCGTCGACCCCATCAAGCTGGTAGATGAATATGGGGCGGATGCATTGCGTTACTACTTGATGAGGGACATCCAATTCGGGCGTGATGGGGATTTTACCATCGAGGGTCTAAGGGAACGCTATAATTCTGACCTGGCTAACGACCTGGGGAACCTGTTGAACAGGACGGTTGCCATGACCGAGCGCTTCCTGGACGGTGTCGTGCCGGCTCCCGGGGTTAGGGATGCTCGGGATGACGCGCTCGTAGCCAATGCCCTGAGGGTCGCGCAGACTGCCAGGGATAAAATGGAGGCCCTTGATTTCTCCGGCGCTCTGGCTGATATCTGGACCATTGTCGACGATGGGAATAAGTATATTGATGAGAAGGCCCCGTGGACGCTTGCCAGGAGCGAGGCGACGCGCGGCGCCCTGAACACGGTCATGTATAACCTGGTCGAGGCCCTGCGAGTCACGGCCATAATGTTGAGTCCATTTATCCCGGGCGCAGCCAGGAAGATATGGGACCAGCTCGGGCTCGATGGGAACCCCGAGGATGCGGGTTGGGCCGGCGCCTGCGAGTGGGGCAGGACCCCTCCGGGGACGCGGATCCGGCGAGGGGAGCCGATCTTTCCCAGGCTCGAGGTCGAGGCAAGAAACCGGAAAGAGGCGAGCCGGGAAGATAAGGTAAATAAGACGAGAACAGAAAGCGGGGGCGAAAAAAAGGTGGCGGAAGACCTGATTACCATAGACCAGTTTGCCCAGGTCAACCTGAGGGTGGCCAAGGTGATAGATGCGCGCAAGGTCGAGGGAGCGGAGAAGCTGTTGCAGCTCGAGGTCGACCTGGGAACGGAGAAGCGCCAGATCGTCGCGGGGATAGCCAGACATTATTCCCCTGAAGAGCTGGTAGGAAAGGAAATAGTGGTTGTTGCAAACCTCCAGCCTGCCAGGCTGCGGGGGATCGTTTCCCAGGGCATGCTCCTGGCGGCTGTGTCCCAGGACGGGGATAAGGTCGTCGTTCTCACGCCGGATAAGGAAATAGAGCCAGGGGCCAAGGTCCGGTGATGAAGGTGGAGCCCGTATATCTGGTGGATACCCATGCCCACCTGGATGATGAGCGGTTTGGCGCCGATCGCGACGAGGTCGTCGAGCGGGCGGCGCGTAGCGGCGTGAAGATGATAGTCAATGTTGGCTGTGATATACCTTCGTCGGAGGCTGCCATAGCCTTCAGCCGGTGCTATAAGGGGGTGTATGCCGTGACTGGCATACACCCGCATGATGCCGCGAACGCCCCGCACGACGCCATGGATCGCCTCAGGGACCTGGCGGAGGATGAAGCCGTGGTCGCTATAGGGGAGATCGGCCTGGATTATCACTACGAGCTCTCGCCGAGAGATGTCCAGCGAGAGCTCTTTATCCGTCAACTCGACCTCGCGCGTGAACTTGGCCTGCCGGTGGTGATACATGACCGCGAGGCCCACGGCGACGTCATGGATATCTTGAGGGCGCACGCTTCAGGGCCCCGGGGGGCGGGTGGAGTCCTCCATTGCTTTTCCGGGAGCCTGGAGATGGCCCGTGAATGCATAAAAATGGGCTTTTATATCTCCTTTGGCGGGCCGCTTACATTCAGCAATGCCAGGCGACTTCGGGAGCTGGCGACCGCCCTCCCGCCGGACAAGATTCTTGTTGAGACGGACTGCCCCTACCTCGCGCCTGTACCGCACCGGGGCGAGCGCAACGAGCCCGCATTTGTAAGGTTCACAGCGGAAAAGCTCGCAGAAATTAGAGGTGTGCCCCTCGAGGAGATCGCCGAACTCACAACGACAAACGCCAGGCTTGTTTTCCCCCGTCTTTCCCTCCGGCGCCCCGGCCCGAGCTCCGGTAGCAATGGATAAAGCCGGTGGCTCTTGGAAGGTAGTGGAGTAAAACATTAGAAGGTAGCCGGGCAAGACAATCTTGATTGGGGAGGAAAACCGCCGGTGCCAACGAATATTATCTTTGGACGGAAAAGTCCGTCCTACTAAAATCTTAAGGGGGTTTAGGATAATGAAGAGGAGTCTGGTTATCGGCCTGGTCGTTGTGATGCTCTGCACCCTCGCCGGAGCGGCATCGGCGCAGGGTGGCGCGACGGCTTCCTACGTTGTAGGAAGCACAGTGTTGGAGGCGAAGAACGGCTATAAGCTGACTGCGAAGGCGAATAGCCTGATGATTCAGGGCGACTTCCTTTTTACGCCCAAGTTCGGGTTGGGCGTAGCCTATTACGGCTTCTCCGACGCCGAGGCCGAGGAGAACGCCGATATCAAGCTGGGCTTGAGCTATTTTAGCGTCGAGGGGCTCTACAAGTTTTATTCGGATCCCGCGGTTACCCTTTACCCGCTGCTGGGCTATACGAGCCTGACGAGCAAAACGGATGAGACTGCTGGAACTGCAACTGTCAACATCGGTGGCTTCAAGGTGGGCGTCAAGGCCGAGACCGCGTTGGCAAAGGGGATAACGGGCCGGATGAGCATCGGCTATTACCCGTCCCTGTCTACAAAGACGGAGACCAAGGCCAAGGCTGCTGGGGTGGGGAGTACGAAGCTGGCGGTCGTCCCTGCGGAGCCCGAGCAGACCGCGAGCGCCATTGAGTTCCTCGGCAGCGTGGCATATGAGGTTGCACCTCAAATAAGCATCGATGCCGGTTATCGTTACCTCTCTGTAAACGGGCCCTCCGATGACCCCTGGAAGCTGAGCAACAGCGGGCCCTTCATTGGAGTTGGTTATAGATTCTAGGCCGAAAGCGATTGATTTGATTCCGGCCTGAAAGTGATTCACCTGACATTTTAGCTGGTTGCACCCAGGCCAAGTGGCCGACCTCGTAGAGGAAAATCGAGGAGGAATTGTCAAATCGATGGCGAATAAGGGAAGGGGAGCGCGTCGAACCAGGGGATGGGTACGTGCACTTTTGTTCCTTGACTTGAATAAGAAGGAATAAGATCAGGTATACTGGTGATAGAGGTTTAAAGTTCTAAAACCGTAAAGAGAGAGGGAGGATTTGGGAGGTTGGTGTGATGCACGGTAGCCCCTTGCGAAAGCGGTGGCTCGCCGTCTTTGCCCATGATTCTCGCACATTTGAGGTCGTATGTATCGCAGCTATCATCGTAGCCCTTTTCGCGAGCTATGTATGGGCGCAGAAGAACGTCAAGATCGAGGTCGATGGACAAGTCGTTTCCATAGCAACCACGGCGACGACGGTTGCGGGCGTTCTGGAGGCGGCGGGCATACAGCTTCACGAGCGGGACGTGACACTTCCGGGCTTGGATGACACAATAAGAGATGGCACGGTTATCGTAGTAAAGAGAGCAGTTTCGCTTACTGTTGCAGCGGATAAGAAGACCTGGAAAGTCAAGACGTCCAGAGAGACAGTGGGAGATGTCCTGCGAGAACTCGGTCTCGCTATCGGCCCCAAGGACAAGGTTAGCCATGACCTCGCCGCCCGTGTGACCGATGGTATGGCTATTCGCATTATCAGGGTAACCGAGAAGAGGCAGGTGAAGCAGGTCAAGATCCCTTTCAAGGAAGAAGTACGAAAAGATCGAAACATGGACAGGGGCCGCACGCGGGTCCTAGTTGAAGGGAAAGAGGGCCTCAAGGAGCAGGAGATCCTGGTAACATATGAAGATGGAAGGCCCGTCAGCCAGAAGGTAGTCTCCGAGAGAGTGGTCTCGAAACCCGTCAACAGGGTCGTAGCGGTCGGCGTGCGGAAGCCTCTCAGGACCTTAACGACATCACGTGGGACCTACAGGTACCGTGATTCCCGCTTGATGCTTGCCACGGCGTATGAGCCTGGTCCTGCGAGCTGCGGTAAGTACGCGGACGGGTATACTTCGATCGGGCTTAAGGCCCAATACGGCATCGCTGCCGTCGATCCCGACGTGATACCCCTCCGGACGAGGCTTTACATCGAGGGGTACGGGCCGGCGATCGCGGGGGATACCGGCTCCGCGATCCAGGGAAACCGGATCGACTTGTGTTTCAATACATTGGAAGAGGCCCTGCGGTTCGGGAGGCGAAGGGTCAGGGTATATATCTTGGAGCCTTAAGTGTAAGTTTGAAGATTACTGACGTTTTTCCATGGGTTGCCGGTGCTTGCGTGACGGGGCCTTTTGAAATTTGGCAAGGCCCTCGCGCCAAATTTCAACGGAGGCGCGCCGCAAGCGCGCCGTCCCCGGAACGCAACACCGTAAGTCCTGGGACGTGCTGGTAAACTGGCACAAATTAAGG
>DUMQ01000129.1 GCA_012839815.1 Bacillota bacterium
GGGCCTTTTGAAATTTGGCAAGGCCCTCGCGCCAAATTTCAACGGAGGCGCGCCGCAAGCGCGCCGTCCCCGGAACGCAAGCACCGGCAACCCATGGAAAAACGTCAGTAATCTTCGAACTTACACTTAGCCGCGTCCGCCGGGCGAAGAGATGCGAGACACCCTATGCGAGTGCCCAAAAGGGCAGAGATTTTTGCGCACTAACTATGCATCGTAAGTGAACGTTACGCTTAGTTTTACCGGATTCGGGCCCTCGTATCCGGCCCCGGCCTCAAATTGGCCTTGCGGGCCGCAAGGAGGTGTTCACGGTAAGTCCTTGAGAAGGTGTGGGTTCCATCCCCGTTGGCAACAAAAAAGAGGTAGTCTACGCGGGCGGGGTTGAGCGCGGCCTCTATCGAGTCCAGGCCGGGGTTGGCTATCGGGCCCGGGGGCAATCCCCTGTGCAAGTAAGTGTTGTAGGGAGACTCTATACCCAAGTCCTCTATGGTCAGCTTGCTTTTTCGCCGGTTCTTCCCCTCGCTGAGGGCATATTCCACAGTAGCACACGATTGAAGCGGCATACCGAGCCTCAACCTATTCATGAAAACCCCGGCGATCAGGGGTCGTTCACGGCCGACCCTGGCCTCCTTCTCAACGAGTGAGGCCAGCGTGATAATGTCCTTAAGTGAACGGGTTTCCCCCTTCTTTTTGGCAGCCTCATACAGGGGCAAGACCTCGCTCTTGAATTTAGTTAACATAACATTTATTATGTCTTCTTCCGATGCCCCGTAGAATACTCTATAGGTGGCCGGGAAGAGGAAACCCTGGTTGTCGCGGGCCGCCCGCTCAAACCCGGCTGCATCATCCACCAGGCCTTTGGCCTCCAAGATACTGGCTATCTCAGCATTGGTCGCTCCCTCGGGCACAGTGAATGTCACGACAACGACACGGCCATCCCTGAGCTCCTTCAGGATCTGGAATGTGCTCATACTGGAAGCGAGCTTGTAATACCCGGCCTTTAGCCTTTGATCAAGGCCTACGATCCTGCTAAGAATGACAAACAGGTACTCGCTCTTGACGAGCCCGTGACCGGCGAGGCATTTAGCTATATCTGCGGACGTCATGCCAGGTGATACGCGCACAAGGACTTCGGACGCATTCGGCGGGAGGGATACAGGCGATAGTTTTGCCAGCACCGCAAGCCCTGTAAAAAGCAATACCAGGCAGGCCAGCACGCTGGCCTGCCTGAGAGCGGTCTTCAGGGTTTGCTTGTCAAACCCCAATGCCCTACTCGTCGTCTTCATCCTCGTCGTAGTCATCGTCCTCATCCTCGTCGTCATAATCGTCATCGCCCTCTTCCTCATCATCCTCGTAGAGTTCATCGAGGGCTTCCATCACTCGTTCGTATTCATCGTCATCGATGTCGACGAGGACCTCCTCCCCATCTTCGCCTTCTTCGACCCTGAATATGTATTCCTCCTCCTCTTCTTCAGCGTCAGCATCGATATTCTCGGGGAGCAGTATGGCATAACGGTTGCCATCCACCTCAACAACGTCAACTACGGAAAAGTCCTCTTCCTCTCCATCGTCGTAAACCAGCGTTACGATGTCATCCTCTACAGGCATCTCTTTCACCTCATTTTCTTAAAATCCCTCTCGCGGGGCCTTCTCAACCGGTATCTTCTCCACGCACCTATCTATTAATGCATCTAATGCATCCTATCTATTATCCTATCTATTAATGCATCTATATCAATGCGTCTTAATGCGTCCCTTTAATGCGTTCCCACGATCAACTTGGATCAACTTAAAGCCTTCTTACGATCTTACGATCAACCCCATCAACCATCAAGATGGCGATCAAGATAACCCTGTAAGATCAAAGCGGCCGCGGCCCTGTCTATGGCGCGCTTCCGTTTTCGCCGACTTATATCCCCCTCCAACATGGCACGCTCCGCCATGACCGTGGAGAGCCGCTCATCCCATGTTACAACGGGGACTCCAACCCTATCCCTGAGCGCCCTGCAAAACTCCTCTACGGCCCGGGCCGCTGCCCCAATGCTGCCATTCATGTTCAGGGGCAGTCCAACTACAATTCGCCCCACCTCATAGGTGCGCACGATGTTCCCGATGGCATCGAGGTCCTTTTCCGGTGTTGTCCGCCTGATGACTGTGAAAGCCTGCGCCGTGACTCCCATAGGATCTGAGAGCGCGACGCCGATGGTTTTTGAGCCCACATCGAGTCCAAGCATCCGCATCGCGTGCGTCACCCTCAAAAGATGCTCCTCAAAAGATACTGTCGATAACCCTTGCCCGCCCCTCAAATAACCTTTATGCAAAATTCGGGGCAGGCAGAACTACAATAACCGCATAAGATACACTTCCCCTCGTCCACGCTCACCCTGTCATCCTCGAGAGTGAGGGCACCCTGCCCGCACCGCTTAATGCATTCGCCGCAACCAGTACACCATGACTCGATAAACAGGGCCTTATGTTGACGCGCGCGGTCTAGCATTCCCGCCGGGACGTCGTGCCCCGAGAAGATCAAGAGGTTTATCTCGAGCTCGAGGGGTGTCTTCATCCCGACGGCCACGGAGTGGATATATGGTTTTCCGAGCACATAATGCAATGCGCCGGGCACATCCTGGAGCAGGTGTCCACCCCCCAGCGCCTTCATTGTATATATTCCCTTTCCTCTCAGCGACGCTGTGCGGATCGCCTCCTCCATCTCGCCCGGCGTCCCGTCCATGATTCCCAAGCCAGCCTTGTTGAATAACGGATGGATAACGTCAAACTCGTCCATCTCAGCCGCAGCCCTGACGACCTCGACATAGTGCGTGGAAACGCCGACGGCCCGGATCTTGCCTTCATCCTTTGCATCCAGGAGATACCTTATTGCCTCTGCATGCCCCCTGAGGGTAAGCCTCGACTCCTGTTCATGCAGGAGAAAGATATCTATATAATCGGTACCAAGCTCCGATAGCGCCCTCTCAACGCTATTTCGCATATCCTCATATGTGTAAGCATAGGACCTCGAGGCTATAACGAGACGGTCGCGTGCGACGCGCCCAAGCAGCAAACGCAGGTATGGATAAGTCCCGTAAAGCTCCGCTGTATCAAAGAAGTTTACGCCGGCGTCAGCAGCCTGGTACATGAGCGCCGCCCCGTCCCGGATAGCCAACCCTGCCTGCAGGGGCCCTATAGTCAACGTCCCGAAGCAGAGACGCGAGACACGAAGGCCTGTCTGCCCTAGCTCCCTGAACTCAAGACTCAAGCTAGGCGCCTCGCTTCTCGACGTAGCTCCGGACAAGCTCCTCAAGGATCTCGTCTCGCTCAAGCTTCCTGATGAGGTTCCGGGCGTTCCTGTGATTCGTTATATAAGTAGGGTCCCCCGAAAGGATATAACCAACGAGCTGATTGACAGGGTTGTAACCCTTCTCTTTGAGGGCTTCATATACCTCATGAAGCACAGCAGAGATCGATACCGCGTCCTCCGGCACCACCTTAAATGTTTGCGTTTCCTCGCGGACATCCTTCATTAAATGACCACCATCCTAAAATAAACCTGGTGAACAAAATCGACATGACCCTGCGGAGTCACAACAGGGAAGGGGCTAGTGGAGCTGGGAGGCAAGCTTGGAGCGAATTACCTCCTTAACATGAGCCAGGGCCTCACCAAGCTTCTCGACATCCTTCCCCCCGGCCTGCGCCATTTCGGGCCTTCCTCCTCCACCCCCTCCGGTCAGCCTGGCCGCCTCCTTTACGAGCTGGCCAGCGTTCAGCCCTCTTGTCACCAGCTCAGGCGCAACAAGGGCTATGAAGCTGAGCCTCCCGTCGACCCGTGACCCTACAATCACGGCCGCGGTCCCAAGCCGGTCCCTCAACATATCCCCCAGGCTCCTCAAGCCCTCGGCATCCAGCCCATCCACCGAATCCACAAGGACCCGGGCCCCGTTAATCTCTTCAGCCCGCCTTACCATATCAGAGGCTCTGGAGGCCAGGAGCTCCTTTCTCGCCTTCGCAAGCTCGCGCTCGGTTTCCTTCGACGCGCTTATGAACCTATCGAGTTTCTCAACCACGTCCTCAGGTGCGGCTTTTAGCCTCTCTGCAATTGCGCGCATGGCACTTGCGTGGGCGCGCACAACCTCGATGGCAGCTTTGCCTGTCATCGCCTCAATTCGCCTGGTGCCAGCTGCTACGGCGCTCTCCCCTGCGATAAGGAAGAGGCCGGCCTCGCCCGTCCGCCTGAGATGGGTCCCGCCGCAGAGCTCCATGCTGAAGTCGTCCATCTTAACGACCCTAACGATATCCCCGTATTTCTCACCGAAGAAAGCAAGGGCTCCCATGGCTCTAGCTTCCTCCTGGCTGACCTCAAATACCTCGACTGGCATGTCCCGCAGGATAGCCTCGTTTACCAGGTCCTCGACCCTCCGGATCTCTTCAGCCGTAAGGGCCTCAGGGTGCGAGAAGTCAAAACGGAGCCTCCCCGCGTCCACAAGAGAGCCTGCCTGGTGAACGTGCTCGCCCAGCACCCTCCGGAGGGCTGCCTGCAGGAGGTGGGTTGCCGTATGGTTGCGGGCGATTGCAAGGCGCCTATCCTTGTCAATCCTCGCCAGGAGACGCGAACCCCTCTTGATGCCGCCCCGGGTTACCTCGACCTCATGGGCGATAACCGCTCCTCCAAGTTTGCGCGTGTCGAGCACCCTGGCGAACCCTTTGCCCGGGGCTTCCTCGCCCCCGTCCTCACCAAGGACCTCAAGGGTGCCCGTATCGCCCACCTGCCCACCACCCTCGGCGTAGAAGGGCGTCCGTGTAAGCACGATGTCCCCATGCCCGCCCTCGCGGATCTCATCTACAGGCTCCCCGTTGATGAAAATGGCAACTACAACCGCCTCGGCTTCATCCCTGTCATACCCGAGAAAATCAGTGGCGACGCCGGCAACGGCCTCGACACCAGCAGTGGAGCTCCCGAGATATCCCGTCTCCTGCCTCGCCTGCCGGGCGCGCTCCCGCTGTTCATCCATGGCCCTTCGAAAACCATCCTCGTCGAGCCCCAGGCCGGACTCCACCAATATCTCGGATGTCAGCTCGAGCGGGAATCCGTATGTATCATATAGTCTGAAGGCGTCCTCGCCCGGAAGAACCTTGGAACCTTCCGACTTTATCCTCTCTATCATATCTGAGAGGATCTCCATGCCCTGGTCGAGAGTTGCCCTGAACCGGTCCTCCTCGGCGCCGAGCACCCTGAGGATGTGCTCTCGCCGGCTATCGAGCTCGGGGTATGCATCTCGCATCTTTGCGATCACAGCATCAGCAACATCCCGAAGAAATGGCCTGTCTACGCCAAGGAGCCTCCCGTGACGCGCCGCCCGCCTGAGCAGTCTCCGCAGCACGTACCCGCGGCCCTCATTTGAAGGGACGACCCCATCGCTCAAAAGGAAGGTAACGCCGCGCATGTGGTCGGTTATAACGCGAATCGACCTGTCGCTAAGCTCATCCTCGCCGTAAGGCTTATTCGCTAGACTCGAAACGCACGAAACCACATGCCTCATGACGTCGGTCTCGAAAACCGTGCCTACGCCCTGCAAGATGGAGCATGCCCGCTCGAGCCCCATCCCGGTGTCGATGCTCTTCTTGGGGAGCGGAGTGTAGTTGCCGGCTTCATCCTTATGAAACTGTATGAAAACGAGATTCCATATCTCCATGAATCTATCGCAGTCGCAGCCAAATCCGCATCCAGGCTTGCCACACCCGAAATCCGGCCAACGGTCTACATATATCTCAGAGCACGGACCGCACGGTCCCACGCCGATCTCCCAGAAGTTATCCTCTTTTCCCAGCCTTACAATCCTCTCCTCAGGGATGCCTATCCTCTCATTCCATATTTTGAAGGCCTCATCGTCATCCAGGTAGATACTTACCCAGAGTTTCTCCCCGGGGAGGCGCAGGTGCTCTGTTACGAATTCCCACGCCCAGCTTATGGCATCCTCCTTGAAATAATCCCCGAAAGAAAAGTTCCCCAACATCTCGAAGAATGTGCAATGCCGGGCGGTCTTCCCAACATTATCTATATCAGCCGTCCTGAGGCACCTCTGGCATGTTGTTATCCTGTTGCTCGGCGGCTTCGCCGTGCCGAGGAAGTATGGCTTAAAAGGCACCATACCGGCACCCGTCAAGAGCAAAGTTGGATCATCCCTGGGGATAAGAGATGCGCTTGGCAGCACCTTGTGTCCCTTTCCTTGAAAAAACCCTAGAAACCTTTGCCGTAGCTCCTGAGCCGTCAAGGACTTCATCCCTCCCGAAAATCTCCCTATCCCTAAACGGTGTACGTTAATCATACTCAATTATAGATGATCTTGTCAATTCAATTCAATTCTATCTCGTTCCCGTCCCGTCCTCTCCTATCTCGTCCTCGAAAGTATAAACCTAAGGACAACATTTATGATTGCTGCCGCCGGCACAGCGAGCAGCATGCCTGTGACACCTGCAAGCTCGCCCCCTGTGAGGAGCGCAAAAATTACAACCACAGGGTGGAGCCCGACCCGGTCGCTGAACACCTTCGGGGCTATGATCCCGCTTTCGATCTGGTGAATAACGACAAACAGGATGACTACGTAGAGAGCCGTAAGGTGGGATTTTAGGAGCGCTATAGCTACGGCGGGCGCAGCACCCAGCACAGGACCGAAATATGGTATCACATCCAGGATACCTGCAACGATGCCGATTATCAGGGCAAAATCCACTCCAAGGAGGGATAATCCTATAGTCGTCAGAATACCAACAAAGATGCACACGATGAGCTGCCCCCGTATAAACCCCGCGAGCACAGCGTCTACCTCTCTCAAAAGGCACAGTGCAGTGTGATGGTAACGCTCAGGAATCATCTCTAGAATGCGGCCCTTAATGATCTCGAGGTCGCGGGTGAAGTAGAACGCCAAAATAGGGGTGATGAGCAGGCCCAGGAGGCCGGAAAACAGCCCCAGTATGGCGTCAACCACCCTGCGCACCCCATCCCGCAAGTATGCCTCCCCACTCAAGATCGCCTCATCTACAACATCCCTGATGACCTGGGGGATCCGGAACCTATCAAACCCGGCAAAGATGGCCTCCAGCCTGGTGTCGATCCCGGATGTCTGCTGTGGAAGGACCTCCAGCAGTTTCTCGAGCTGGTAAAGCAGCAGCGGGAAGAAATAGGTAATCACCAGGGCGCTCAGCAAGGTAAACGCCAGGTAGACAATGATCGTCCCAATGGTACGGGGCGCCCCTCTGCGTTCAAGGTAATACACGAGCGGGTTTATGATGTATGCAAGCACCACAGCCAGGACGAAAGGGACAAGGACCCCTCTGATATGATAAAAAAATAATACCAGGCCGGCAAATAACAGGAGGAGAAGAAGGAAACGCAGGCGACGGCTCAGGCCTATATTCGACAAAGGATGGAGGTCTTTATCCCCACCTCCATCCTTCCCCGGGGTACCCATTACCTGTTACCCATCCTGCTGAGGCGACGGCTCAACATATTTACGCCCATACCGGCGGATTTTGACATAAGCCGCGCTGCCTTCCTGGCGGTGTATCCAAACGCCCTTGCTCTCGATGCAAGGTTCCTTTTCGTTCGTCTATTTGAACGCAGGTAGAAGTACGTTCCCAGGGTGGCGCCGATAACGCCTCCGGCAAGCAACGACCTCCAGAACCTGTGCATCATCTCACCCCTTTCCGGCCCGATTACGATACCTTCGCATACACCGCATGGACCACGTGCATAGACATAGTATTCCCGTTGCACCCTTTATATATAAAAAATAAACTCACTATAAACCTCTGCTCCACTCGATATAAAACCGCTCCAGGTTTACCTCAAGCTCGCCTCGATGATGCCGCCCCCCAGCACCACATCCCCATCGTAAAAGACGCACGCCTGGCCGGGCGTAACGGCGCGCTGCGGCTCAGCGAATCCTACCTCCACGTATCCGGGCTTAAGCGGGGAGATCACAGCGTGCGCAGGCTCGGTGTAATAGCGTATCTTGGCCCGAGCCTCCCGCGCACCTACCAGCTCCTCAATGGCTATCCAATTCACAGACCCGGCTATGAGCCCCTGCGAGTATACCTCGCTCTCGGTGCCAACGATGACGGCATTGCGCTCCCTATCAAGGGCGACCACATAGAGCGGCTCCCGGGCGGAAATTCCGAGGCCCTTGCGCTGGCCGATCGTATAAAACGCAATCCCTTTATGCTCGCCCAGGACGTTGCCGCGCAAATCCAGAATCGGGCCGGGGTTCACGCTGTGCGGCACGCGTTCGGCAAGAAAGCGCCTGTAATCATTATCTGGTATAAAGCATATCTCCTGGCTATCAGGCTTGTCCGCAATCCTGAGGCCGAGCTTTGCGGCCAGGGCCCGCGTTTCATCCTTTGTGAATTCACCGAGGGGCATGAGAGTAGACGCCAGCTGATCCTGGGTCAGGTTGTAGAGCACATATGTCTGGTCCTTGTGACGGTCTCGCGCCTTCTTGAGGAGATGACGCCGGGTTGACGGGTCGTAGCAGATCCTGGCGTAGTGGCCCGTGGCAATATAGCTCGCGCCAAGAGCGCGGGCCTTGTCCAGGAGCAGGCCAAACTTGATCCTGGTATTGCAGACGATACACGGGTTCGGCGTCCGTCCTGCAATGTATTCGTTGCAAAAATAATCAATGACCTCGCGCGAGAAGTCCTCCTCCATATTAAGGACATAGTAGGGAATATCGAGACGGCTTGCAACCCTCCTCGCATCCTCTACAGCCGCGAGGGAGCAGCAACTGCGTTCCGGCACCGGCGTAGTACCCCCTGGGGACGACCGCGGCCATACCTGCATGGTCACGCCGATGACATCGTATCCCCTTTCCTTGAGAAGGGCGGCGGCGATGGAGCTATCAACGCCGCCGCTCATGGCGACTACCACCCTATCCATATTCACGCCCGTCCCAGCCATGTCGTCTTTACTGTCCCTTAGTGCGCTGCCCATTAGTGCCCGTGCCCGGCCTGAGCCTGGCCGTCCCTCTTTGCCAGATAATCCCTTATAGCCGCGTGAAGGGCGTCGGCAGCCAGGTTTGAACAGTGCATCTTATTCGCCGGCAGGCCATCGAGGGCCTCGGCAACAGCCTTGTTTGATATGGTCATAGCTTCCTCGAGGGTCTTTCCCTTGACGAGCTCGGTCACCATGCTACTCGTAGCTATGGCGGCCCCGCACCCGAACGTCTTGAATTTGACATCGGCGATCCTTCCGCCGTCAACCTTAATAAATAGCTTCATCACATCCCCGCACACGGGGTTGCCTACCATCCCGATCCCGTCGGCATCGGGAATCTCCCCGACGTTGCGCGGGTTCGTAAAGTGGTCCATAACCTTCTCCGAATACATGACTCAGCCCCTCCTCCCCACCTTCGATGTCTTCATTACTGCGCGGTCCTGCCAAACGGCGACATCGATCGCAACTTCGATATTATCTCTGGCAAGACATCGAGCACGTATCGGACCTGCTCCATCGTATTATCCCGGCCGAGCGTCAACCTGAGCGACCCGTGGGCGATCTCATGGGGGAGGCCCATGGCCAGGAGCACATGGGAAGGCTCAAGCGATCCCGAAGTGCAGGCGGACCCGCTTGATCCCGCAATCCCCTTCATATCCAGGTTGAGAAGTATCGATTCCCCCTCCACGAATTCAAAACAAAAGCTGGCATTGCCGGGAAGCCTCTTTACCGGGTGGCCATTCACCCTTACATGATCGATCCTCTCCGTGACGCCGCGGATGAGTGCGTCCCTGAGACCGGAAACCTTCTTGATGTTTTCATCCATCTCCTTCACAGCTAGCTCCAGTGCATAGGCCATGCCGACTATCCCGGGTACATTTTCCGTGCCGGCCCGGCGTCCCCGCTCCTGCCCTCCACCATGCATAAAAGGCAGAGCCCGCACACCCTTCCTTACATACAGGGCGCCAACCCCCTTGGGGCCGTAGAACTTGTGGGCCGACAGGGATAACATATCCACGCCCAGATCCTCGACGTTTACGGGAATCTGCCCCACGGTTTGAACTGCATCGGTGTGGAAGTACACGCCCTTTTCCCTGGCGACCCGGGCGATCTCGGCGATGGGCTCGATCGTCCCAACCTCGTTATTGGCGTGCATGATCGAGATCAGGATCGTCTCATCCGTTATAGCCGACCTCACATCCTCCGGGCGGACAAGTCCATATTGATCTACAGGGAGGTAGGTAACCTTAAAACCCTGCTTCTCCAGCGCCTTGCAGCTGTCGAGGACGGCGTGGTGCTCGATAGACGATGTTATTATGTGGTTTCCCTTATCCCGCCTTGCAAGCGCGATTCCCTTTATGGCTGAATTATCGGCCTCCGTGCCGCCGCTCGTGAAGATAATCTCATCCGGCCCGGCCCCGATGATCGCAGCAATCTTATCACGTGCCTCATCCAGTGCCTTTCTCGCTTCGCGGCCGAAGGAATGAATGCTTGATGGGTTCCCAAAGCGATCCTTCAGATAGGGCAACATCGCATCGAGAACCTCGGGCCGCATCGGCGTTGTAGCGGCGTGATCCAGGTATATCTTTTCCATGGGCGCTTCATCTCCTCTGTCAGGAATTCAAAATGGGCGTCGAATCTATTATGCTATTATGCCCGCTTATTTGTGTAAACTTAAGAATAGCCATGGCCAAGAAACCCGAGCAATTTAGTCGGTATTCTTAGAATATAATAGCACACTCCCGTACCGCATGTCAACAAGAAATGTGAGACACAGAAAACATGAGACGGGGCCGTGGCGATTCCCTGATCACCCCGCACGCACGACCTAGCAGTTTTCTTGCCGGCCGCGGCCGACCCCGACGGAGGACTTAACGGCGCAGCCTCTCCAGGCGCTCTTTTATCTTAATCTCGTAGCCATTATCTGATGGCGTATAATAGACTTTGCCCCTGAGATTTTCGGGCAAATAATCCTGCGGGACATGGTGACCCGGGTAATCATGGGGATACTTGTAGCCCTTCCCGTGGCCAAGCCTTGCAGCACCGCGGTAAGATGCGTCCCTCAGGTGGACGGGAACGTCTCCCGACCGCATATCCTCGACATCCTTCTTCGCCGCGTTGATCGCCAGGTAGGAGGCGTTGCTCTTCGGCGCCGTGGCCACGTAGATCACCGCTTGGGCAAGGACGATGGACGCCTCGGGCCAGCCGACGAAATCCACCGCCTGAGCGGCCGCGGTCGCCACCAGGAGGGCGTGCGGGTCGGCATTACCGACATCCTCGGACGCGCAGATGACAAGCCTCCTAGCTATAAACCTCGGGTCCTCGCCGGCCTCGATCATCCTGGCGAGCCAGTATACGGCTGCGTCAGGATCCGAACCCCTCATGCTCTTTATGAAAGCCGATACCGTATCATAATGATTGTCCCCCTGCTTATCATAGCGAAGCGCGCGCCTCTGGATGGATTCCTCGGCCACCTCCAGGGTTATATGCCTCACACCCCCCTCGCCGGGCTGGGTCGTGATGACCGCCAGTTCGATGGCGTTGAGGGCCGCCCTGGCATCGCCATTGGCAACGTCAACGATGTGCCGGAAGGCATCCTCATCGATCTCGATCCTGTAGTTCCCGAGGCCCCTTTCCCTATCATCAAGCGCCCTCCGCAGGATCATGGCGACATGCTCATCGGTCAGGGGCTCGAGTTTAAATATGCGCGAGCGCGATATGAGGGGGCTATTCACCTCAAAGAATGGGTTCTCAGTGGTTGCTCCTATCAGGATTATCGTGCCGTCTTCCACGGCAGGCAAGAGGGCGTCCTGCTGGGCCCGGTTGAACCTGTGGATCTCGTCTATAAACAAGATGGTCCTCTGCTTGCTTGCGGCTAGGCGTTCTGCCGCAGCCTCGATAACCTTGCGTATATCCGCGACCCCAGAAGTCACAGCGTTGAGGCGCTCGAAATGGGACCTGGTCTTGCCGGCAATTATGTAAGCAAGCGTTGTCTTGCCGGTGCCGGGTGGACCGTAAAATATCAGGGACGAGAGCCTGTCCGCCTCGATAGCCCGCCTGAGCAGGCGTCCAGGTCCGACGATATGCTCCTGGCCGACGAATTCATCGAGCGTCCTGGGCCTCATCCGGAAAGCGAGCGGGGCGTTTCCCTCAGGAATCCTGCCGCCGGCACCGGGGTCCGGGCCCCGGCTCGAACTTGTCCCAGTGCCAGCACCACCGGGTGCAGAATCGCGCCCTCCCCCATGCGTAAAAAGATTCACCTCAGCCATCCCTGAGATCAACTCCTTCGAGGCCATGAGATCGCAGGAGGTCGTTTACGACAACGCCGGCGAGAATCAGCCCGGCTACCGAGGGTACAAACGAAATGCTGCCCGGGCCCCGCGTAGTTGCATGCGCGTGCCCATCCAAACACTCCCCCAGCCCGCCATCCTCATGAATCTGGCGATCCTCGCCACCCTCCCCGCCATTTACGCCTATATAAGCCTTGCGCGGCTTCTCATCGGAAAAGACTACCGTGAGCCCGGATGTGATGCCGATGCGCCTTAGCCCCTGCCTCACAGCCCTTGCCAGGGGGCACGTATGAGTCCTGGATATATCAGCGACGCGAAACCTCGTTGGATCAAGCCTGTTGCCGGCCCCCATTGAGGAGACGATTGGCACGCCTAGCCTGGCGCAACATGCAGCAAGCGCCACCTTGGTAGCCACTGTATCGCACGCGTCGACCAGGTAATCGCACGGCCCGGCCACGATCTCCTCTGCCGGGATCTCCTCCGACGGGATCTTCCCAGCCGGAATCTCCCCGGTGGTATCCTTCCTGGCATCGCCGGAGACGAATTTCTTCAGCGCGACCACCCTGGCCCCGGGGTTGATACGGAGGACTCTATCCCGCATCAACTCAACCTTTGGAATGCCTGCGGTATCAGGGAATGCATGAAGCTGCCGGTTGACGTTGGTGACGTCCACATCGTCGAAGTCGACAAGCACGAAATGGCCGATACCCGCACGCGCAAGAGCCTCGGTCGCAAATGAACCCACGCCGCCAAGGCCAACTATGACGACCCTGCTCCGGCCCAGCACTGCCAGGCCTTCCTCCCCTATAAGGCGTCTTGTCCTGCTGAAGATATCGGCCATATCAAAAGACCCACAAAATACAGAGGACCCCGCCGTGCCGTTTGCGCTGACCATTTAAATCCCCTGCGCCCTGCAGGTGGGTGCCCTCCTGGAAGCTTTATGTGTCCGCTCCGAGGCGGCATACACGCCACAACCAGAGTCCGGGCTCCCTATGTGTTGGTGTTGGAACAAAACAGTCAGCTCCGACTCGCACACAGCAGGGTCCGGAGTCAACCTATATCTTTTTCGATTTTCGAGTTAATAATACCACAAAACCGTGGCGATTTCAACTCAACAAGCTTCCACCGCTTCCAATTCACGGGTACATCCCCTCGCCATTACAGGTGCAGCTCCTGGCGCTGCCTATCCGTAATCGGGGCCGGGGCGCCGGTCATCAGGCAGACCGCCCTCTGCGTCTTGGGAAAGGCTATGACGTCGCGTATGGAGTCGCGCCCGGCAAGGAGCATGACGAAGCGGTCGAGTCCGAAGGCTATCCCCCCATGGGGTGGGGTCCCGTATTCAAAGGCCTCGAGCAAGAACCCAAACTTATCCTGTGCCTCCTCGGGACGCATCCCCAGGGCCCTGAACATCCTCTCCTGTATGTCGCGCCGGTGGATCCTTATGCTCCCGCCGCCGAGCTCGACCCCGTTTAAGACCAGGTCGTATGACTTCGCCCGCACTGAGAGTGGATCGGTCTCAAGGAGGTCGATATCCTCATCCACAGGGGATGTAAATGGGTGGTGGACCGCCACGTTGCGGCCTTCTTCCTCATCATACTCGAGCAAGGGGAATTGCGTGACCCAGACGAAGGCAAGTTGGCCCCTGCCCTGGCCGCCGCCATCGCCCTCACCGTCGATAAGCCCGAGCTTCCTGGCGAGGTGAACTCTAAGACGCCCGAGGGCTTCCGAAACGACTGCGGGCGCGTCCGCAACCACCAGGATGAGGTCCCCCTCTGAAGCGCCAGCAGCGTTCGCCAGCCGCGCCAACCCGGCCTCATCAAAGAACTTGGCTATCGGCGAGCGGAACCTCTCCCCTTCAACCGCGACCCACGCCAGCCCTCTGGCCCCGCAACCTTTCACAAAGTCCGCAAGGGCATCTATCTCCTTCCTTGAGAACTTCGCGCCACCCTGCACTACGATGGCCTTGACCTTGCCTCCACTCGCGATGCACTCACTGAACACCTTGAAGCCCGAATCTGCTACCACTCCCGACACATCCTTTATCTCCATGCCAAAACGGGTATCGGGCTTGTCCGATCCATAACGGTCCATGGCCTCCCGGTAGGTAAGTCGCAGAAACGGCCTCCTTACGCTCAGGCCTGTAACCTCGCGTACAACCTCCGCAACCAGACCTTCGGCGCACATCATAACGTCTTCGGGCTCCACAAAGGACATCTCCATGTCCACCTGCGTGAACTCGGGCTGCCTGTCGGCTCTCAAATCCTCATCCCTGAAACAGCGGACTATCTGGAAGTACCTGTCCATGCCCGCAACCATCAAAAGCTGCTTAAAGAGCTGGGGAGACTGGGGCAGGGCGTAAAAGCACCCTGGGTTTACCCTGCTGGGGACAACGTAATCCCGCGCGCCCTCAGGCGTGCTCCGGGTAAGCATGGGCGTCTCGATCTCCACAAAGCCTTCGGCATCCAGATACCTCCGGATGGCCATCATGATCTTATGCCTTAAAATGAGGTTGCGCTGCATATCAGGCCTCCGGAGGTCCAGGTACCGGTACTTCAGGCGCAGGGTCTCATCCGCATCGACATTCTCTATGATATAGAATGGGGGCGTCCTGGCGGCGTTGAGGACCTCGAGCGCATCCGCCCTGACCTCGACTTCGCCCGTTGGAATTGAGGGGTTGACGGTGCCTTCCGGGCGAGCCGTTACTTCCCCCTCCACCTTTACGACATATTCGCCCCTTACCTCCTGGGCCAGCTCGTAAGCCCCCTTATTCAAATCGGGATTAAACACGACCTGCACAATCCCGGATCTGTCCCTTAAATCCAAAAAAATCAGGCCCCCCAGGTCCCGGCGTTTCTGGACCCACCCCGCCAGGGCAACGCGAGAGCCTATATCTGCCTTACCAAGCTCCCCGCACATGCGCGTCCGGTAGCGGGTCGAAATACCTTCCTGCATCACCTTCACCTGCATCCCGTTGCCTCCTGCACTGTGGCCGCCTCAGCGCGGCCAAACGTAGAAAGCCTTTTCACGATATCAGTGATGGGGACCTCCTCCTGGTCCCCGGTTGACATATCCCTCAAGAGAGCGACCCCGCGATGAAGCTCCTCATCACCGAGGATCACAACCTGCCTCGCGCCGAGCTTATTCGCATACTTCATCTGGGCCTTCAAGCTCCGGCCCATGAAGTCCGTTTCCACCTTGAGGCCGCCCGCGCCGGGCGTCTCCTCCCCGGCCCCCTGGCGCAACGCAAAGGCCAGCTTCAACGCTTCCGCTTTCGCTTCGCGCCCGATAGGGGCTATATATACATCGGGCCCGGGTGCGCCTGCATCACCTGGACGCGACTCCGCATCGCCTGCCTCTCCAGCACCCGCGCCGGCGCTCAAAACCTGGATAGCCCTATCGATCCCGGCGGCAAACCCCACGCCGGGCGTCGGGGGGCCGCCACACTCCCCTGCCAGGCCATCATACCTGCCCCCTGCGCCCAGCACATCCTGGGCGCCGAGCTCACTGTGGACCACCTCAAACACGGTCTTGGTATAATAATCGAGGCCCCTCACGATCCTGGGATTTATTACAAATGAAACCCCAAGGGCCGAAAGCAGGGCTTTAACCCCTTCAAAATGCTCCCGGCACTCGTCGCAGAGGTACTCGAAAATCGGTGGCACCTCATCTATCGCCCTCTGGCAGCCAGGCTCCTTGCAATCCAGGAGCCGCAACGGGTTACGGACCAGTCTTCTCCTGCAATCCTCGCACAGCTCGCCGGCCCGGCCCCCAAGGTATGACCTCAGCTCGTCCCGGTAGCGAGGCCTGCACTCCGGGCAGCCGATCGTGTTGAGCTGGACCTCGAAACCACCCAGGCCGAGCTGCCTGTAGATCTCTATGAGTATACCAATCACTTCGACGTCCATAGCCGGGTCCTGCGAGCCCAGGGCCTCCACACCAAACTGCCAGAACTGGCGGTACCGGCCGGATTGGGGGCGCTCGTACCTGAACATCGGGCCGATGTAATAGAACTTCGTGGGCTGCGGCCTGGCATATAGCTTGTGCTCGAGGAAAGCCCGCACCACGGACGCCGTGCCCTCGGGCCGGAGTGTGATGCTCCTCTTGGCCTTATCGAGGAACGTATACATCTCCTTTTCCACAATGTCCGTTACCTGGCCTATGCCGCGCTCGAAAAGCTCTGTATACTCGAAGATAGGCGTGCGTATCTCGCCGTACCCGGCGCGTTCACAGACAAGCCTTACAATATCCTCGACCTTATGCCAGAGGTGCATCTCATCGGGCAGGATGTCCCTGGTGCCCCTGGGCGCTTTGTACTCCATGGTCCTCCATAGTCCCCTTCCTGCTTCCTGCTCCCTTCTACCGGCGGCAACCGGCGACCGGGGCTACCGCGTTTGCTGATCCTGCTGCGGTTTCTATGGTTTTTGTTGATTCTGCCGCTTCTGCTGGTCCTGCTGCTTCTCCTGACTCTGCTGCTTCTTCTGACTCTGCTGATTCTCCTGCAGCTTCTTTAGTTGCTGCTCCAGCTGTTGCTGCTGGGCCTTCTGCCTGGCCTCCATCAGCTTTTGAAGCTCCTGTATCCTCTTCTCCTCGTTCCTGGCATCGGCATCCTTGCCCATCGCCTTAAAGAGGCCCTGGAGCCTGAAATGTAGCAGCATGTCGGCATACCCGAGATCGGAAGCCTGCCTGAATTCGGTTACAGCCTCGTCCACCATGCCCTTTTCCTTATAAGCGTTCCCAAGGAGAAGCCTCATATAGGCATCATTGGGCGAAAGCTCAACTGCCTTTTTGAAATTGGCGATGGCTTTATCGATATCCTTTTTCCTCTGGTAGGCGATGCCAAGGTCCACGTAGACATACTGGTTGTCCGGATTTCGTTTCAAGGCGCTTTCATAATAGGTTATCGCCTTGTCGAGATCGCCCTTTTGCGCACTTTTTATGCCGTTTATCTCGTCGTCAAAGATATCTATCTTCGCCGAATCCATAACGCCCTTGAACCACTTGTCTACAACCTTGGCCTCGGCCTCAGCCTTTAACCTCTTTTCCAGCTCGGGCCGGGCCTTTTCAAAATCAGGTCCCTCGGGCGCCTTCTTGTACTCCTCCTGATAGGCCTTCTTGACATCCTCCGGTGATACCTTCGCCTCGGCTTTGACCTTATCGATCAGGTTTTGGAGCAAAAGTTGCTGGCGCAGCAACTCCCGAAGCTTCGGCACCGTCAACCCCGCATATTCAAGCGCATCCTTGAACTCCTTGTCCGAGCTAAAGCCGGCCTTTTGCTGGTTGAGCTTCTCGTTGAGCTCCCTAGATGAGACCTTTATCCTCTCCTTCTTGGCCTCCTGGAGGAGAAGTGTCTGCTGGACCATCTGGTCAAGCACCGCAACGCGAAGCGGGCCGTAAAGCTCAGGAGGAATGTCACCCATCTGCTGGTGCTGGTTCAGGAGCACCCGCTGGTGCGCCTCGGCAAAGGCCCCGAAGGTGATTTTCTCCCCGTTAACCACCGCTATAGGCCTGCTCTCGTCGGTTGACGCAGGCTTACCGATCCTGGTGCCCGTATAGGCGAGGCCCAGGGCAAAGGTAACCGCGACAAATATAATTATGCCCTTCAGCAATCTGGACTTGCTTTTCTTATTGAAGCCAGTGAACAACCCAATCTCCTCCCCTATCTCGCTCCTTGCTCTACCGCTTTCCCCTTATCGATCCCTTTATTGGTTCCTCGATTGGTTTCTCGTTGCGTCCCTACGCCTGTCCCTTCGCCACAGGTTGGGCCCTGTGGACATCCAGGACCCCGCTTACCCTCCGGATGCGACTTATGACCTCGTTCATGTGATCGATGTTATCGATATCGACCACCAGGTTTATTATGGCCAGCTTATCAGAGGTCGTCCTCGCATTCACGGAGCTGATATTGGTCCTCGCCTCGGTCACGGCATTCATTATATTTGCGAAAAGCGCGACCCTGTCGATGGCTTCAATCTCGATCTCGACCGGGTAGAATGAACCCGCACCGAAGTCCCACTCCACATCTATTCTCCTCTCGGGGGCGTTCCGGTTTATAAAGGCAGCGTTTGGACAATCCGCTCTATGGATTGACACCCCTCTCCCGCGTGTTATATAACCTACTATATCATCACCCGGCACGGGGTTGCAACACCGGGAAAAACGGACGAGCACGTTATCAATGCCCTTTACCCTGACTCCCTGTCCCCCGGACGTCCTGCGCCTGAGGGGCGTCACGGGAGACCTCGGTAACTGGTCACGGTCGCGCTGGTCCCTTGCATCCTTGCCGGTATCCCGGGTATCCTTGACGGTCTCGGATTCCCGCCCTCCCACGAGTTTCGCAACAACCTGCTGGGGTGACAATTTAGTATACCCGACTGCCACCAGGAGATCCTCGCTCGTAAGAAAACCGAATCGCTTCGCTACCTCGCCGAGGCGCTCTTCCTTCATGTTCTCGTGCACGTCGGCGCCGAGTTTGCGGAGCTCCTTTTCGATGAGTTCCTTACCGCGCGGCATTATCTCCTCGCGCAGTTCCTGTTTCGCCCACTGCCGGATCTTGTTCTTAGCCTTTGAGGTCTTCACAAAGGCAAGCCAGTCCTGGCTCGGGCCGTTGGCGGTCTTGGAGGTCAACACCTCCACGATATCGCCGTTCTTGAGCTGGTAGTCGAGGGGCACTATCTTGCCATTGACCTTGGCCCCTACACACCTGTTGCCTATATCCGTATGAACATCATAGGCAAAGTCCACGGGCGTCGACCCGCTGGGCAGGCTCTTAACGTCTCCTTTGGGCGTGAAGACGAACACCTCATCCTCAAACAGGTCGATCTTTATGGTTTCCACAAACTCCCGGACGTCCCTCATGTCCTTTTGCCATTCAAGGAGCTGACGGAGCCAGGATATCTTCTGCTCAAACTCATCGTCCGCACGGCTCCCATCCTTGTACCTCCAGTGAGCGGCGATGCCGTACTCGGCCGTCCTGTGCATCTCCCATGTACGTATTTGGACTTCGAGTGGCTCGCCATGCGGCCCTATCACCGTAGTATGCAGGGACTGGTACATATTTGATTTCGGCATGGCGATATAGTCCTTGAAGCGGCCAGGGATGGGCTTCCATATGCTGTGAACAACCCCGAGAACTTCGTAACATTCCTTGACCGAATCAACGATAACCCTCAGAGCGGTCAAGTCGTAAATCTCGTCGAACGCCTTGCCGCGAACCTTCATTTTTTCATAAATGCTGTAAAGATGCTTCGCCCGGCCCTGGATCTCGCCCCGGATGCCCATGGAGGCCAGCTTCGTGCTTAAAAGCTCCCTGGCATCCTCGATATTCTTCTCCCGCTCCTTGCGCTTCTGAGCTACCTTCTCAACAAGGCTGTAGTACTCGGCCGGCTGCAAGAACCTGAAGGCGAGATCCTCGAGCTCCCACTTTATGCGCCACATCCCGAGCCTGTGAGCGAGCGGGGCATAGATCTCAAGCGTTTCACGAGCGATCTTCTTCTGTTTCTCCTCGGGGAGATGCTTGAGCGTCCTCATGTTGTTCAGGCGATCGGCTAACCGGATGAGCACGACCCTGATGTCTTTGGCCATTGCAAGGAACATCTTCCGCAGGTTCTCGGCCTGCTGCTGCTCCTTCGACATGAATGGGAGCCTGGCGAGCTTCGTGACCCCGTCCACGAGAAGGGCGATCTCCTCCCCGAAATTTTCCTTAATTTCATCAAAGGTTACAGGCGTATCCTCTATGGTGTCATGGAGAAGCCCTGCGGCGATGGTGGTGGCATCAACCTCGAGCTCTGCCAGGATCTCAGCAACGCCCAGGGGGTGAAGGATGAAGGAATCCCCCGAGCTGCGGTACTGTCCTTCGTGGGCGGCCGCTGCAAACTCATAGGCCCTCTCTACGAGAGCTACATCGGCATTAGGGCTGTAGCTCTTGATCTTCTCGATTATCTTGTCAACATTGGGCCCCATGGCGTTCTCACCCCGCCTCCCTCCATAGCCTCGTTCCCTGCCATGCCGCGTCGCCCCCTGCCCGGCGGCGACGCTCCTGGTGCCTTAGGAGCCCCGCCGCGGCGACCCTGATGCTTGATGATGACACCTGGTGACGCCTGTGATGAGGACTTTACTAAGGACTTTACATAATGGCTTTCATTACAATTATACTTCTAAAACCCTCCTACGTCTACTCGACCAGGGGCCGTATGTCCTTGATGTTAAGCTGGCAGGATCGCCTGCCATTCCAGATATTTTCCTCCAGGGCGAATACCGCCTCAACCCTGCGGGCCCTGAACCCCGTCCCGATGCCGGCCCCGGTTCCAAAGAGGTCGGCGGCAATACTGCCCATGCCGAAGGCTATAGCATCGTGTACAACGTTTCCGGCTCCGAGTTTGAGCTTGAGGTGCCGGCCTTCGCCCCCTACGGTCCTGTACTCCAGGACAGACATATCATCGCAAACGAATAGGGGATAGGGATTGCCGGCGCCGAAAGGCGCCAGGGCCTCAAGTTCTGAAACAAGGTCCAATGAAACCTCTGCAAGGCCAAGCTTGGCGTCTACCTCGATCTCGGGCACCAGATCGCATTCGCTGATAAGGCCATCGGCGACCTCGTTGATCCTCCTCCGGAAGGCATCAAGATTTTCGCGACGGATACCGAGACCGGCGGCGAGGGCATGCCCTCCATGCCGCTCGAGCAGGTCCTCGCACATGGTGAGGGCCTGGTGAAGGTTGAAAGAGGCTATGCTACGCCCGGACCCCTTGCCTTCCTCGCCATCCAACGCGATCAGGATGGCGGGGCGGGAATATTCCTCGACCACGCGGGACGCCACGATGCCTATGACACCCGGGTGCCACCCCTCACGGGCCAGGACAATCACCTTATCCCTTTCAAGACCATCCTCAGTTATCCGGGCGATCGCTTCTCGCAAGATCGCCGTTTCCAAGTCCTGCCTCGCCTGGTTTTCGGCATCAAGCATGTATGCCAGTTCCCCGGCGCGCTTTGGATCCTCGGAAAGCAGCAACTCCAGGGCGAAATCAGGGCTCCCTATGCGCCCGGCGGCATTGATCCTCGGCGCAAGAAGGAAGCTCACATGCCATGCGGTGAGGCTGCGCTCACCGCCGCTGCCTCTAATGCCACCATCACTGACATTACTGTCATTGCCGTTACCGTTGTTACTATTACCATTGCTGCTGGTATCGCCATTAACACTATTAACGCTGCCACCATTAACGCCACCGGCACCCTGTCCGAGACCGGATACGGCCAGGAGGGCCTTGATGCCATGATTCCGGGTTGCCTGCAGGCCCTGGAGCCCATATTTTGCAATTATTCGGTTCTCTCCGACAAGGGGTGCCACATCCGCAATGGTCCCGAGGGCTACAAGGTCCAGGTAATCGCCGGCGAGCCTGGCGCCATCAAACATTCCGCCCAGAATGGTCGATACCGCCTGGGCCAGCTTAAAAGCAACCCCAACTCCTGCCAGATCCCTGAAGGGATAAGAACAATCGGAGCGCTTCGGGTCGACCACGGCCAGGGCTCGTGGTATACGTGACTGCGGCTCGTGATGATCGGTGATTATGACATCGATGCCCAGCTCCGAGGCAGCCTCAACCTCCGCACAGGCGGTTATGCCGCAATCTACGGTAATGAGGAGGGAGACTCCATCGCACGCCGCCTTCCTCACGGCCTCGAGATTCAGACCATAGCCTTCATCAAGCCTGTGGGGAATATACCAGTCCACCCTGGCGCCGAACTTGCGGAGAACCATTATGAGGAGAGCAGTGGAGGTTATGCCATCAACATCGTAATCGCCGTAAATGCGAATCTTCTCTCCCCGCTTTATGGCGGCCGAGACTCTCAAGGCCGCGGCCTCCATATCTTTCATCAGGAACGGGTTGTAAAGGTCGGTAAAATCGGCGCGCAGGAAGGCCACGGCATCGCGAGGCGTTACCATCCCCCTGTTGATGAGGAGCTGAGCTACTATTTTCGATACCCCGACACTTCGAGCAAGCTCCCCGGCCAGCTCGCTGCCGGGCCTGATGCGCCAGTTTTTTCGAATCACTCTTCTGCCTCCCCCTCCGGCCTATCCCATGAAATCGCTGTGGCTGCTGACGCACAGTGGCCGGGGTGTCGCGCATCTCCCCGCCAGGCGGCCGTAATCTCCGGCCCAACGGCCCCCGGCTGGAGATTACGGAGCGGCATGCTCGACTAGGTGTAGGTTCCTTAATTTGTGCCTGTTTACCAGCAAGTCCCAGGACTTACGGTGTTGCGTTCCGGGGACGGCGCGCTTGCGGCGCGCCTCCGTTGAAATTTGGCGTGAGGGCCTTGCCAAATTTCAAAAGGCCCCGTCACGCAAGCACCGTAAGTCCTGGAAAAACGTCAGTAATCTTCGA
>DUMQ01000130.1 GCA_012839815.1 Bacillota bacterium
CGTGACGGGGCCTTTTGAAATTTGGCAAGGCCCTCGCGCCAAGTTTCAACGGAGGCGCGCCGCAAGCGCGCCGTCCCCGGAACGCAAGCACCGGCATCCCCTGGCAAAACGGCGATAATCTTCGAACTTACACTTAGCCGCGTCCGCTGGGCGGAGAAATGCGCGACACCCTATGCGAGTGCCAAAAAGGACAGAGATTTTTGCGCACCAACTTAGAATAAAACCTCAGGCCAAAAACAAAAACCTTCTCGCCTCAAGGACGAGAAGGTAATCTCGCGGTACCACCCTGATTGGCTCGCAGGCTGTGGAATGTGATAGGTCGAGCAACCTGCGTGCCCACTCATTCTCTCAAGGTACGGGGCAGACTCCCGGATTCCTATCTACCCGATACCCGCTCCTATATAACGGTTGGAGATCCGTCCCGGCCTACTTGCCCAACGCGGGCACCCACACCAACCAGGCGTTCAGCCGGAAGCTCGAGGGCGAACTTCGATCGCGCTCCCGTCATCGTGCTCGCACCTTGCCACGACTCTCTTTGGCGGGCCCTGCGACCTACTCTTCCCCGTCATCGCATTTCCCGTATTCACACTGCCGATTTTGCTTATATTAACTTTAGCATAAATCGCCCCGGCGCCAAAGGGCGAAACCAGCGTACCAAAGGCCATGACAGGCGCCAGTCTCGGGAGTTAAACTAGTTTACAGCCTCTTGTGTTGTATTATGCGTTCTCTGACCTCGTTATCCAGTTTAGTGTACAGCGGACGCGGCCGGGGGGCAGACCTTTCCGCTGCGCACTAACTCTGCACAGATGGCACAGATATTGATCGGGGGAAGCATCGAACCGTGCTGACCAGGAGGGAATTCATTAAACTCTGTTTCGCCGGTATAGCTGCCTTGAGTCTCTCAGACCTGATCATACCTGAGCTGGCTCGGGCGTTCCAGGCCATAGGGGGGAAGCCCACGGTGATATGGCTCGAGGTCATGACCTGCGCTGGGGACTTCATGTCGTTCCTGAATGCGCTGCATCCTGACCTCCGGGAGCTCCTCTTTGCCACCATTGACTTGCGCTACAGCAACACGCTGATGGCAGGGGAAGGACGCGTGGCCATATCGGAACTTGAGGACCTCGCCGCCAGGGGAAAGGGCGATTACATCCTGATAGTTGAGGGTACTGTGCCGACCAGGGATGGCGGGGTATATGGCCTGATCGGGCACCACCCTGATGGCCGGCCCTTCACCGACCTGGAGGCCGTCCGCATGCTTGGCGGAGGCGCAAGATATCTGATCTCGGCCGGGACGTGCGCGTCGTTCGGCGGCCCCTATGCTGCAAACCCGAATCCATCGGGGTCGCGGTCCGTGAGCGCGGTCCTCGGTAGGCAGCTGGTGAGGGAGCGCCTGGTCAACGTGCCGGGTTGCCCGGTCCACCCCGACTGGCTTGTCGGGACCCTGGCTCACTTGTTACTCTATGGCATGCCGGAGCTGGACGCGTATCGCAGGCCGGGCCTGTTTTATGGCTCCCTGATCCACGACCGTTGCCCCCGCAGACAGCACTTCGATGATGGGGAGTTTGCCACCCGGCCCGGCGAAGAGAAATGCGTCTACAGGATAGGATGCAAAGGTCCCGTTACCTTTGCCGACTGCCCCACGAGGAAGTGGAACAGCGGCCATACGAACTGGCCGGTGGGGGCAAATACGCCGTGTATAGGCTGCGTGAGCCCGGGCTTCCCCGACAGGACGTCGCCGTTCTTTGCTCACCTGCCAGATATCCATATCCCAGGCGTTAAAAGAACAGCCAATACGGTCGGCGCCGCGGCTGGGATCGCGGCTGCTGCAGGTATAGGCGCCCATGCCGTCACGAGCGCCCTTGTGGGAAGGCTTTCGAGGAACATGGTCGAGGGGACGGAGGGGAAGCCGGCCGATGCTGGTAACGGGGAGGGCGGTGCCCCTGCCGTCGCCGGGCGTCCTGGGGCTGGTGGGAGCGTTGATTCCATTGGGTACAGGCGGAGACCTCGTGGCATTCTTGGAAGGCTGCTCGCGCGAGTGCGGGCTATGCGGGTTATAGGGAGGCCCGGGCGACAGGGTGGGCGACGCGGCCGGAAGGAGAGCTAAGAAGGAACCTGGAAAGGAACTCATGGTATGAGCGAGCGAGTGATGATAAGCCCTGTAACGAGGCTTAATGGCTTTTGGAGAGTCGATGTTCTAATAGAAGATGGGATCGTGAAGGACGCATGGAGCAGCGGGATCTTCTTCAGGGGTTTTGAGCTCATCCTGGAGGGACGTGAACCAAGAGATGCCATATACCTCACCGAACGCATCTGCGGAATCTGCTCGTCGGCCCACGGCATGGCCTCATCGCGCGCCCTTGAGAACGCGTGTGGGGTGGAGGCGCCGCGAAACGGGGTGCTCATGCGCAACCTCATCTTCGCCGTTGACATGCTCCAGAACCATATCAGGCACTTTTACCTGCTGGCTGTCCCCGATTTCGTGGAGGGGCCCGATATGCCGCCTTTTCTGCCGAGGTATAACGTTGATTTCAGGCTTTCAAAGAGCGCAACCGAGCGCATCATGGCCAACTACCTGGAAAGCCTGAAGCTGACCCGGGAGTTCATGGAGATCCAGGCCAACCTGGGTGGCAAGTCGCCTCACACTCATGGAATCCTGGCGGGGGGTGCACCGGTCGCGCCTGACGCGGACAAGATCAGGTACAGCCTCTCGGTGGTGGATAGGGCCAGGAAGTTCATCACAGAGAAATATATCCCGGATGTATATACCCTGGGCGAGGCCTACCCGGATTATTACGAGATCGGAAAGGGCCATGGGAATTTTCTAATCTATGATTTATTCCCCCAGACGCAGCCAGACGGGGGCCCGGTCCACAAGGGCGGGGTCATGATCGACGGCAGGCTGGAGAGTCTCGATATCGGCGCTATAACCGAACATGTGAGATTCTCGTGGTTTTCACCGGAGGACGGGCCTCGCAAGCCGGAGGCGGGGTCAACCCACCCCGATACCAGGAAGGTCGATGCCTACTCCTGGGTGAAAGCCCCGCGCTACAGGGGAAAGGCCGTTGAGACGGGCCCCCTGGCGGTCCAGTGGATCGCCAGGGGTTATAGGCGGGGGATATCGGTTATGGACAGGCACGTGGCCAGGGCTTTAATGACAAAGGAGACCGCCGAGCTGATACGCGAGTGGCTGCTCTCGCTCGAGCCCGGTAAGCCGGTTTTCGAGCCGTATGAGATACCGGCTGAGGCCGAGGGGGTAGGCGCGGTCGAGGCATTCAGGGGCGGGCTCGGACACTGGGTGAAAATCGAGGGGCGGCGGATAGCCAGGTACCAGATCGTCACGCCTTCCGCCTGGAATTGCTCCCCGCGGGATGATTCGGGGCAGCGAGGGGCTGTTGAAGAGGCACTGGTCGGTACGCCTGTGAAAGACCCAAGGGCCCCTATCGAGGTTGGGCGGGTCATCAGGTCGTTCGATCCGTGCCTGGCGTGCGCTGCTCACGTGATTCGCTCCGATGGCTCACGCGAGGATATCAGGATCAGCTAAGTTAGTGCGCAAAAATCTCTGCATTTTGGGGCACTCGCATAGGGTGTCTCGCATCTCTCCGCCCGGCGGACGGTTCAGGGGTGCATATAGGTCAGGGGTGGGATAGGCGGGGATGGGTAGTCCAGGATTGAGGAGAGTAAGATAGGGAAGTATAGAGTAATGTAGAGTAGAGCTGGTCAGGGGGTGCAAACACGGTGCGGAAATTAGGCACAGGGACGCGAGAATTCAAAAAGGTCCTGCTCAACCCGGCGCCTGTCAGGATATTTCACTGGACATTTGCCACCTGCATAATCATCTTGCTCGCTACGGGCTTTTATATATCGCGACCGGTTGACATTATAGCCTTCATGGACATGAACCTCGCCCGGCTGCTGCATTCGTCCGCGGCTTTCGTTGCCATGGCCGCAGTAGTCGTCCGGGTCTACTGGGCGCTCTTCTCCGGGGATTACAGGGAGTTTTTGATTCCAAGCCAGGACATCAGGGACCTTGGGGGCTTCTTCCGGTACTACCTCTTTGTCTCGGATCACATGCCCTTGAGGGGAAGATACAACGTGGGACAGAAGATAACCTACGGGAGCTGGCTGGTGGCATTCATTTTTCAGGTTATATCGGGGTTCATTCTGCGCTCCCCGCACAGCCTGGCCCGGGCTGCGAGGCTATTCGGGAACCTGCAGGTGGTGAGGCTGCTGCATTTTGGCGTAGCGGTCTGGTTCCTCGTCACCGTGCTGGTGCATGTTTATCTCGCATTGACTGAGGACCCCGGGCGGCTGCAGGCGATGTTCACAGGCTATGTGCGCCTGCCGGTGAGGGCTGGCTCTCTGAACGCAGGGGTCGGGGCAGGCGGGGACACTATAGCTCCGAGAGAGGTGGCAAAGGGAGGGCGAGAGGGGGCCAGAGGAAGTTAGGAGGGCGGCACGAGGGTAAAAAGAAATGGCATGAAGGAAGGTGAGAGTGTGTTTCCGAGTATAGGAATTCCCGAGCTTGTTTTGATCCTGGTTATCGCGCTCGTCGTGTTCGGGCCGGCCAGGCTCCCGGAGATAGGGAGGGCCCTCGGGCAGGCTATCCGCTCGTTTAAAGGGGCGCTAAATGATATAGAGAAGGTCATGGATGAGGAAGCCGCCAGGCAGGGAGAGGAACCTGAAAAGGTCCGGCGAACTCCCGCGCACTGATCTGGATGCTCGCTGGCTTAACGTTTCTATTGCCTGCGGTGCCGCGGTCAGCACAGGAAGCTACTAAGTAAAGAGGAAAGTAGCTATCAGGAAAGTGACTGTGAGTGGCTGCCGAGGAACTGTGTGATGTTGCTGACGATCCCGGGCAGTGCGTGCTCCAGTTCGTCTGACAGGCCGACGCCGTAGTCGATTACGGCTGGCTCTATCCCGAAGATAACAGTCGGGCACAGAGGACCCAGCTGCCTCGCATACCAGAGAAGCTGGGGGACGCCAAGGTCGTGGGCTGAGATCACGGGGAACCCCTGGGACATCACGCGCCCGGGGTGCGCAAGTGGCACCCGGGACGCCGGGGGCTCCCCGGGGCTGATCCGGTAGAGCGACCCCGGTCTCCCGCCTCTTATCATGGCATCTACGATGACCAGGTAGCGCGCGCGGCCGATGGCGGGGAGGAGATCGAGACCCGCGACCCCGGCCTCCAGGATCTCAACGTCGCCGGCGAGCGGGCGCTTCATGAGCTCCCGGACCACCCAGACGCCAACGCCTTCGTCCCTTAGTAAGATATTCCCGATGCCCAGGATAACGCTCATACGTTTTCACCAGGGCCTCCCGGGAGAGGTATTACTCGAGATGCTATAGAAACCACGAACCTTGCATCGGCTCGTGCCCTTTCAGCATCCTCTCTGATATATTCCTCCGTAGGAATGAAATCTACGTCTCCATAAAAAGCGAACTCCCGCTCCTTGCGGAGCCACTTGGATATCTCGGCTAGCCGGGCTATGTTCTCCCTGACGGGGCCGGGCAGGCGTTCTCTGAATTCAACCAGGAAGTTCCCTACATCGTGTTGCTTAGGGGGATCGATGCCGGCCTGTCTCAGGATGCCCTTCAGTACCAGCTCGACTATCTCCTGGGCCTCCCGGATAACATCAGAATAATCCTCCAGGTCCATCAGGGTGTCCAGCGCAGCGAGACGCTTCGTGGCCTTTATCAGGTAGCTCTGGGCGAGCGTATGTAAGGTCATAGTCCGATATCCTCCCCCGGTCTATAGTCCGGCTTGAGATCCCAGTACCAGGCGTTGGCCCTGAATACCCTCCGGGCTTTAAGCTGATTGAGTTTAGCCTTCAATCTTTCTAGGAAATCACCCATAAAGTTCTGAGGGTCGTACAGGATGATGGCGTCCTGAGTCATATCGAGGAATAACAGGGAACCCCTCTGGATTTCCTCGGGAGTCTTCAGAATCGCCGAGAGCTCAGTCTCAACCCCCAGACGCCGGAGGCGCGCCAGCTCAGGTAGGACTAATTGCTCCACACGATTAAACTCGTCCATGCGCTTGAGACGCCCCGGCGGGAGGTCTCGCGCCACCACTAGGATGTCTATATCGGAATCAGGGCGCGCGGTACCGCGCCCTACAGAGCCGAATATTACTACGGAGATCAGGCGGTCACCGTACACCTTTAGGAGGGCTTCGAGCGCCCTGTTGAGAATAGTCTCATAGCGTTTCTGCATCGGGCAAGGTGCCTCCCGGACATGGTCGAATGTTGGCATCCTCTACCATAACTATATAATTTGTGTTCTCATATTGCAATATACAAACATAACTTCTTAGCCATGTGCGACAAGTGGAAGGTTTTTATGTCATACACTACCGCACTTTTTGCTGACTTTCGTCGAGAATTATGTTACAATACCTCTGGGCTAAATTATTCGTAGAAGTTCCCGGTTTTCAGCGGGTGTTCCTCACAGGGGATTTGGGGGAAGGTTCCATTGAGGAGGGTATCTTCAACGTTCTCGCGGATTACACTCCAGGCTGCACCGCGGGTTGCGCGCTTCCTATTCATCATTTTCATCATCGGACTGGCCCTGGCTGCCCTGGGGGGGTGCGGCCTGAGGCGGGGCCGGCCGGACGTTGGCGGCGCCCACCAGTCCATCACTCTTGCGGGGTCGACATCGGTTCAGCCCTTTGCTGAGCTCCTGGCGGACGAATTTATGAAGAGCCACCCCGGCATAATCGTAAACGTCCAGGGTGGAGGGTCGAGCGCCGGAGCCAGGGCCGCCCTGACGGGCGTGGCCCAGATCGGCATGTTATCGCGGGAGCTGGAGGGTGAGGAGAAATCCCTGCATCGTATAGTCATCGCTCGAGATGCGATAGCTATTGTCGTTCACCCCTCCAACCCTATCGATGACCTCAGCGTAGCCCAGATCCGGGCGATCTTCGCGGGCGAGATTACCAACTGGTCGCAGGTTGGGGGCCCGCATCGCGAGATCCACGTAGTAAGCCGCGAGGAGGGATCGGGAACCCGCGGCTCCTTTGACGAGATGATTATGGGGAGCGCGGAGGTGACACCCGGCGCTGTGGTCCAGGATTCAAACGGAGCCGTGCGCGAGACGGTAGCGGGCGATCCTTCGGCCATAGGCTACCTATCCCTGGGGCTCGTCGACAAGCGAGTAAAGGGCGTCAGGATCTCAGGGGTAGCCCCGACCGTGGCGAATGTGGAGAGGGGAGCCTACGGCATAGTGAGGCCATTCCTCTTCGCCACGCGGGGCCGCCCCGGTGAGGCGGCTCAGGAATTCATAGATTTCGCCTTAAGCAGGGCCGGCCAGAGGCTGCTGGCAGCCGAGGGCCTGGTCCCTGTGGCCCGTGATTAGGCCATCGGGTAATCAACGGAGGAGTCTCGTCAGGGTTGGAAGGTGATCCAATGCGTTACCCAATGCGTTACAGGGAAGCGGTTATCGAGAAGACGCTGGTTATAGTTGCGCTTTCAGCTATAGCGGTCCTCGGCCTTATCATCCTCTTCATCTTTAAGGAGGGCTCGCCCATAATGGCCAGGATCGGGGTAATTCGTTTCATCGCCGGTGCAAAGTGGGCGCCGAGCCGCGGGGTGTTTGGTATTCTCCCGATGATCTGGGGGTCGATCTGGGTGACCCTTGGGGCGCTCATCATAGGCGTGCCCCTGGGGCTTGCATGCGCCATCTTTCTCGCTGAGATGGCGCCCGCTAGGGCCAGCGCGATTTTGAAGCCGGCTGTCGAGCTCCTGGCCGGCATCCCCTCGGTGGTTTATGGCTTCATAGGCCTTGTTGTCCTGGTCCCGTTCATCCGTCGGTGGTTCGGCGGGCCAGGGTTCTCCGTCCTTGCGGCCGCCATTGTGCTCGGGATAATGATCCTACCGACCATCATAAGTATATCCTTTGATGCCTTTAAGGCGGTGCCCGTCGCCTACAGGGACGGTATGTTAGCCCTTGGCGCCACAAGGTGGCAGGCCATACGGATGGTAATCCTGCCTGCTGCAAGACCCGGTATCGTTGCCGCAGTTATCCTCGGGATGGGACGAGCTGTCGGCGAGACCATGGCGGTCATAATGGTCGCCGGGAATGCTACGAAGATACCATCATCCATCCTGGCGCCGGTCAGGACTCTGACCAGCAATATAGCCCTGGAGATGGGCTATGCGGCGGGGGAACACAGGGAGGCGCTCTTTGCCACGGGCATAGTCCTCTTTGTCGTCATCGCCCTCTTGAACCTTACGGCGCGTCTATTTGCAACCGGTGGGAGGGTTGCCCGGTGAACTTGGTGAAAGAGGAAGAGGCCAGGAAGATTGACCGGTATATTGAGAATGCGAAGAAGGTCAACCAGCATGTTATAAATGCCAGGGTCACAGCTGCCTTTGCCGGTGCGACCGCGCTGACGGTCGGCCTCCTCATATTCATAATCGTCTATATCCTGAGCCGGGGATTCCATATGGTAACCCCTGCCTTCCTTCTTGAGACCCCGCGCCAAATGGGGCGGGCAGGCGGTATCTATCCAGCCATAGTCGGGACCATCCTCGTCACCGGCATCGCGGTTGTCATCGCGGCCCCGGTTGGTGTCGCGACCGCGATCTATCTTACGGAATACACGAGGGAGAGCTGGTTGCCGCGGATCGTGCGTTTCGGTACGGAGAACCTAGCGGGCATCCCTTCGATTATATTTGGACTGTTTGGTTTCCTTTTCTTTGTGATCTATCTCGACCTGGGCTGGTCCATCTTGTCCGGCGCCCTCACCCTTTCGGCGATGATACTCCCTACCATTGTCCGGACCTCGGAGGAGGCCATTAAGGCGGTACCCAATGCGTACCGGGAGATAAGCTATGCCCTGGGCTCCACGCGCTGGCAGACTGTAACGGGGGTCATCCTGCCGACGGCCCTGCCCGGCATCGTAACAGGGGTGGTGCTGGCCATCGGGAGGAGCATCGGCGAAACGGCCGCGGTGATCTTTACGGCAGGCGCCTCGTTGAGGCTCCCCGAATCGCTGCTGGACCCCGTCCGGACGCTGCCTGTACACTTTTACATCCTTGCCCGGGAGGGAATCTCCATGGATAACGCGTATGGAACGGCGGCGGTGCTTATAGTCCTGATTTTGATTATAAATATCGCGGCGTATTCCATCATGAATCGCTTTGTTGCGAAAAGCAGGTAGGGGTAGAGTAGTAGATGCGCTGGCGCAGCGCGCCACAGAGAGAAATGGCTCAAGTAACGGGTGAAAGTATGACAGATATTAAGATCCTCGCACAGGATTTCAAATTCTATTACGGCGAGCATTGCGCCCTGAAGGGGATCAATCTTGAGATCCGGCGCAACCAGCTCCTGACGATCATGGGACCGTCCGGGAGCGGCAAGACGACGTTTCTCCGGGCGCTGAATCGCCTGAACGACCTGGTCCCCGGGACAAGGGCTGAGGGAAGGCTGGCCATCGACGGGGTCGACGTTTATGGTCGCGGGGTCGACGTTGCTGACCTGCGGAGGCGGGTCGGGATGGTCTTCGCGCTGCCGGTTGCCCTCCCGATGAGCATATTCGATAATGTGGCCTATGGACCGCGAAAGCGTGGGATCAGGGACAGGCGGAAGCTTGCCGGGATCGTGGAAAAGGCGTTGCGTGACGCCATTCTCTGGGATGAGGTCAAGGACCGGCTGCACGATCATGCCGGCACGCTTTCCGGCGGGCAGCAGCAGCGGCTCTCCATCGCGCGCGTCCTCGCCGTGGAACCTGAGATCATCCTGCTGGATGAGCCTACATCGGGGCTTGATCCCCTTTCCACGCTCAAGATCGAGGGGTTGCTGTGGGAGCTCGTGAAGTCATATACCGTGGTGCTGGTCACCCATAATCCCTTGCAAAGCGCCCGCGTCGGCGGTGAGATAGCATTCTTCCTCATGGGGGAGCTTGTCGAACGGGGACCTGCCTCTGATATCTTCACCCACCCGAGGGACAAGAGGACGGAGGATTACGTCTCGGGGAAGTTCGGATGATTTAGGGGAATGAGGACAAGGTAAGGGGAATTTATCGCGATGTTCAGCAATAAGGATATAAAGATAGATATTAAAAACCTGGACCTTTACTATGGACCAGTTCACGCCCTGAAGGGGATCACTGTTAGTTTTCCCCGGAACGCGATCACGGCCCTTATCGGGCCGTCAGGGTGCGGCAAGTCGACCCTGCTCAGGTGCTTGAACCGTATGAATGATCTTATCGAGAATGTAAAAATAGAAGGTATGGTTACGCTCGATGGAGAAGATATATATGCGCCCGATGTGGATGTGACGCACCTGCGCAAACGTATCGGAATGGTTTTCCAGAGACCGGTCGCCTTCCCACTTTCAATCTACGAAAATGTGGCGTGCGCCGCGCGTGTGCACGGCGTTAACGATAAGAGGAGCCTTGATCCAATCGTAGAGGAGAGTCTCCGGCGGGTCGGGCTCTGGGATGAGGTTAAGGATAGGCTCGGGAGTTCGGCTCTCAATCTATCTCTGGGTCAGCAACAGCAGCTGTGTATCGCCAGGGTGATCGCCACCGGCCCTGAGGTTATCCTGCTTGATGAGCCGTGTTCGGCGCTGGATCCCGCCTCCACCCTGAGGATCGAGGATCTGATGCGGGAGTTGGAGAAGCGCTATACGGTGATCATAGTCACACACAGCATGCAGCAGGCGGCGAGGGCGTCCGATTATACGATATTCATGTTGTCAGGGGAGATCATAGAATATGGAATAACGGATGATGTATTCACCTCGCCGCGAGATAGCAGGACTGAAAGCTACGTCACCGGGAGATTGGGGTGACTTCATGGGAGGCACCCTGCGCCGAAATTTGTGGAGATTTGGAGGTGTTTTCAGTGGTAACCCCCAGGAAGAAATTCGACGCCGAGCTTGCCGAGCTCGACCAGTCTCTACTCCGTATGGGAACCATAGCTGAGGAGATGTTGAGCAAAGCGCTTGTCGCGCTTGCAAACAGGGATGTTGCGCTCGCGGATGAAACGATAAGCATGGACGATAGCGTGGATGCCTTGAACCTTGAGATTGAAAGCACGTGTATAAGACTCATCGCTACTCAGCAGCCTGCGGCCCGCGATCTCCGGGTGATATTTGCGGCTATAAAAATATCCGGGGACGTTGAGCGAGTTGCAGATTATGTGGTTGATATAGCCAAGACCGCAAAGCGGCTTGCCGACCGGCCCCTTTTCAAGCCACTTGTAGATATACCCAAGCTCCAGGCCATAGTGAAGCAGATGCTCCATGAAACGATGGACGCGTTTGTAAGCAGGGACCTGACGCTGGTTCACAAGATGATTGATGACGATGACCAGGTAGATCACCTCTATCGCAGCCTGTATGACGAGCTTGTCGATTTCATGAAAAAGGATCCTTCGGTTGTGGACCAGGCTGTCCAGCTTCTCCTCATCTCGCGCTATCTCGAACGGATTGCCGATCACATCACCAATATCGGCGAGCGTGTCTTCTACGTCGAGACCGGCGAACTCAAGGAACTGCATACCTGATATACTGGGATAAAAGATGCGGGAAGGGTTGTAACGGGGATCATGAAGGCGAAAAAACCTTGTATTGAATGCTCGGTGAATCAAGCTATTCGTGCGCTGGAGCAGGTGAATTATTCAGAGGAACTGAGACAGGAGGTGATCAGGAGGACGCGTGAGGAGCTGGAGGGGCTCGCGCTGGATGCCACGACTCCGGCCGAGGTTTCCACGATAGCGGTCAAGACTGCGTGCAGGCTCATGGGAAATGCTGACCCGTATGCAGCTGAAAAGGAGAGGTATAACCTGCTTGCGCTGGAGATGGCACCGCGTCTGGAGAAGCTGGTGGATGAGTCTGGTGACCCGTTGATGACGGCGATCCTGCTTTCCATAGCGGGCAATATCATCGACCTCGGGATCGTATCTGACATAGACCTGGATGAGACGGTTGAAAGTGTCCTCAGGCGGGGGCTGGCCATAAGCCACTATGAGGAATTTATCCGCCACCTGGAGAGGGCCAAAACCCTGCTTTTCCTCGCCGACAATGCAGGGGAGATCGTATTTGACAAATTCCTCCTGAGGAAATTCAGGGATCGAGGCATCGATGTAACCTTCGCCGTCAAGGGCGGGCCGGTTGCCAACGATGCATGCGTCGAGGATGCAAAGATGGTGGGGATTGACCAGCTTGCCAGGGTTATAACGACAGGTGCGGATCGCCTGGGTATACCCCTAGAGCGCTGCTCGGAGGCTTTTCTCGAGGAGTTCAACAGGGCAGACATGGTGATATCGAAGGGCCAGGCCAATTTCGAGTCGCTGGACGAACTTAGGGACCGCGATAATCTTTTCCTTCTACTGACGGCTAAGTGTGATATGGTGGCACAACGCCTGGGGGTTGAGCCGAAATCCGTCGTGCTGGTTAAATGCGGGCAAATATAGTGATCTATCACCATAGCCATCACCATAGACACCTGCGACCGTCGCTGGCCGCGGCGCCGTAGGTAGTTTGATTTGAAATTAGTGAATATTAGCTTAAATTAGTTTCTGATTCAGGTTATCCGAATTTATATTCATAAATGAAAGTGATTGGGAGGGAAACGGCGTGACTTCTCGCGAGAGGGTGAAAAAAACGCTCAACCATGAGGAGCCGGACAGGGTTGTAGTTGATATCGGGAGCACGTCGGTAACGGGGATATCGGCAAGCGCCCTCGCGCGCCTGCGAAAGGCGCTCAATCTTGATGACCACCCTGTAAAGGTTCATGAGCCTTTCCAGATACTCGGATTCGTCGAGGATGATGTCTTGAAAGCCCTGGGGGCTGATGTTGTCGGCCTGTGGTCGCCTTACACGATGTTTGGGTATAAGAACGAGAATTGGAAGCCATGGCGCCTCTTCGACGGCACCGAAGTCCTCGTGGGCGGCGGGTTCGTTTTGAGCGAGGACGGCGAGGGGAATCTCTACATCCACCCCGGTGGGGATGCGTCCGCCCCGCCCAGCGGTAAGCTTCCCAAGGGCGGCTTTTATTTCGACAATATCGTGAGGCAGGAGCCTATAGATGAGTCCAGGCTGGATGGCAGGAGGGATTATGGCGAGCAGTTCAAGGTATTCTCGGAGGAGGAGTGCAGGTACTACGAGGAGGAGTCGAGGAGGCTCTACGAGGGGACCGATTTTGGAATAATAGGGAACTTTGGGGGCGCGAGCCTGGGGGACGTGGCCCTCTTGCCGGGCCCTTCACTGGCTCATCCCAAGGGGATAAGGGATCCACAGGAATGGTACATCGCACACATAACCCACCCGGAATACATAAAGGATGTGTTTGCGATGCAAACCGAAGTCGCGTTGAAGAATCTCGAGCTTTACAGGCAGGCGGTGGGTGACAGGATAGAGGCCATCTTTGTAAGCGGGACGGATTTCGGGACCCAGAGGAGCGAGTTCATATCGCCGGATTTCTACAGGGAGTTTTACAAGCCGTTCCACAAGCAGATAAATGACTGGATCCACAAGCATACCCCGTGGAAGACCTTCTTCCACACGTGTGGCTCGGTGGTGAACCTGCTGGATGACCTCGTAGATGCCGGCGTTGATATCCTGAACCCCGTCCAGTGTTCGGCTGCCGGGATGGACCCCGTGTATTTGAAGGAGAAATATGGCAAGAAGCTCGTATTCTGGGGCGGGGGCATAGATACGCAGCGGACCCTACCGTTCGGCACGGCCGAGGAAGTCAAGGCGCAGGCGCTTGAAAGGCTCAGGATATTCGCCCCGGGAGGGGGGTATGTGTTTAACGCCATACATAATATCCAGCAGCCTACTCCCATCGAAAACATCCTGGCGATGTTCGAGGCTGTAAAGGAATTGTAATTTCCTGCAACGTTGCAAGGTGGGGCTGATTTGAGGGTGACGGTGCGGCGCGCCTCTACGTGAGGCGCGCCGCACCGTCACCACGGCCGCAACCTGACCCTCGAGGCTCACGGGCTTGAGTGGATCTCCTTGTTCCCATGTCATGGGCGCCTTTATGCTGTTTCGGAGAGTCAGGCTGAATTTTGCGGTTTTGACGGGTGATTTGAGAGGAACTCTGCATAGAGTGGCGAAATTATATCCTCTGGCCGGTGGTTCTTCAGAAAGATATATTTGAAAAACTGCAAAAAATTATTGCGATGGAGGGATGAGCATGATGAAGCAGATTACATTGGGATTAATAGTCGGCAACCGGGGCTTTTTCCCTGATCACCTGTGCGATTCGGGCCGGAAGGAGATTTTGAACATCCTGGCGGAGGAAGGGATCAAGGCGATAGCCCTCTCGCCAGAGGATACGAAGTTTGGCAGCGTCGAGACCCTTAGCGACGCGCGGAAGTGCGCCGACCTCTTCAAGGCACACAAGGACGAGATCGATGGGATTCTGGTCACCCTCCCGAACTTCGGGGACGAGCGCGCAGTAGCCAATACGATCAGGTTCTCCGGCCTCAACGTCCCCGTTCTTGTCCACGCCTTCCCCGACGAGGTCGGGAAGATGACGGTCGAGAACCGGCGGGACAGCTTTTGCGGCAAGATGTCGGTATGCAACAACCTGATCCAGTATGGTATCCCATTCTCCCTGACCCGGCTGCATACGGTAGCCCCTTCGTCGCAGAGCTTCAGGGAGGACCTGCGGTGGTTTACAGCGGTTTGCCGCACCGTAAACAGCTTGAGAAAGTTACGCCTCGGGGCCATTGGAACGCGGCCCGCGGCCTTCAACACCGTGCGGTATAGTGAGAAGCTGCTGGAGGCGGCGGGGATAAGCGTCGAACCGATCGACCTCTCTGAGATCCTGGGCCGGGCGCAGCGCCTTGCGGATGGGGACGCGGCCGTCAAGGAGAAGCTCGATGCCCTTCGCGCCTATGTGGATACAAGCAGGGTGCCAGACGGGGCCCTGGTCAAGATGGCCAAGTTTGCCGCTGTGGTTGACAGGTGGATGAAGGAGAACGAGCTTGTGGCCAGTGCGGTACAGTGCTGGACCTCTATGGAGGAGTTTTTCGGGGTTGCCCCGTGCGCTGTCATGAGCATGATGAGCGAGACTCTATTGCCGAGCGCGTGCGAGGTCGACGTTCTGGGGCTCATCGGCATGTATGCGCTCCAACAGGCGTCTGGGAAGCCGAGCGCCCTTGTGGACTGGAACAACAACTACGGCGACGACCCTGACAAGGCGGTGGTCTTCCACTGCAGCAATCTCCCGAAGAGCGTATTTGGCGACGCCTATATGGACTACCACCAGATCATCGCCGGCGGGGTGGGCAAGGAGAATGCGTATGGCGCTGTGGTCGGGCGGATCAAGCCGGGCCCGTTCACCTTTGCGCGCGTGGCAACCGATGATGTGAATGGGGTCATCGCCGCCTACATCGGCGAGGGGAGATTCACGGACGATCCCCTCGAGACGTTCGGCGGTTACGGTGTGATCGAGATCCCGGGCCTGCAGGACCTCCTCCAGTATATCTGCAACAACGGGTTCGAACACCACGTAGCGGTGAACCTCTCGCAAACGTCCCGCGTGCTCTATGAGGCTATGGGCAATTATCTCGGCTGGGATGTTTACCTGCACGAAAGGCCGGGGATTAACGGATAGGAAGTAGGAAGTGAGAGAATCAGGGACGAGTTGAAGTTTAGATCAAGAGGGAGCGGGGGTGCCGTACGGGGGCACCCCGCTTTCGATCAAGCCATGCAGCTATCCAATGCAGGGATTTAGAGGTTCCCCGGAATTTTGGAAAAGAATTTTTGGCACTTTTAGCGTTTCAGCCTGTTGACTTCCGCGAGGCTTCGTGATAGTATTAGTAGCAAAATTTCATATGACCAGGAAAGCTCTTATCCAGAGTGGCTGAGGGACTGGCCCAATGACGCCCGGCAACCGGCGGCGGGTATCCGCCTGCGCGGTGCCAATTCCTGCAGGGTTTGCACGTCGCGCGAGGTTTTGCGCTTGTTATGCTGTAGATCGGTTACAGGCGCACGGGTAAGCGTGAACGTGAGCCCTGAGAGATGAGAGGGGGAATGCCTGATGCCTCTTCTCAATGCGAAGAGGCTATTTTATTTAGGCTGGTGCGGGGAGTCGTAAAACATCACAAAAGTAAAGGAACCCAGGTTGAGAGAGGCAGTCATATCAACCGGATGGAGGCGCGTCTTATGGGATTTAGCAGGACCTACGAAGAAATCAACGAGAAGATCAAGACGGGAAGAGTCGTCGTGTTGACCGCTGAGGAGATAATCCCCATGGTTGAGGAGAAGGGGGTTGAAGCAGTAGCTAGAGAGGTCGATGTTGTGACCACGGCTACCTTTGGACCGATGTGCTCGACAGGCGCATTCCTGAATTTCGGGCATTCCGACCCGCCCATAAAGATGACCAAGGTCTGGCTGAACGATGTCCCTGCCTACACAGGGATCGCAGCCGTGGACGCATATATAGGTGCGACTGAGCTTTCAGAATCGGCCGGTTTTGAATATGGGGGCGCGCACGTCATCGAGGACCTCATATCCGGTAAGCCGGTCAAGCTGAGGGCGACCGCCTACGGGACGGACTGTTACCCGCGAAGGGAGATCGAGACATACATAACCAAAGATACCATAAACCAGGCTTACCTGTTCAACCCGCGGAACGCCTACCAGAACTACTCAGTCGCGGTGAATTCCTCGGACAGGATTATCTATACTTACATGGGCACACTGCTGCCCAAACTGGGCAACGCGACTTACTGCAGCGCGGGACAGCTGAGCCCGTTGCTGAACGACCCTTACTATAGGACCATCGGGATCGGGACGCGGATATTCCTCGGGGGGGCTCAGGGCTATGTTGCCTGGGAGGGCACCCAGCACAGCCCGTCTGTGTCGCGAAATGAGAAGGGCATCCCCGTGGGCGGTGCCGGCACGCTTGCACTGATAGGGGACCTCAAGCAGATGGACAGGAGGTTCATCCGCGCGGCGATATTCCATAAATATGGCGTCAGCATGTATGTGGGCGTTGGTATACCCATACCGATCCTGGACGAGGAAATGGTCAGGTTTGTATCGGTAAAAGATGAGGATATACAGGCCCCTATCGTTGATTACGGCGTCGGTAGACGGTCGAAGCCGACCTATGGAACGGTAAGCTACAAGGAGCTGAGAAGCGGCAAGATAATCATAGACGGTAAAGTTGTGCCGACGGCCCCGCTATCCAGCCTCGCCAAGGCCCGGGAGATAGCGGAGACGCTCAAGACGTGGATTCGCGAGGGCAAGTTCTTTGTGCAGCAACCCGTCCAGCCTCTGCCGGCGGAGCAACTGACCAAACCCCTCGAGATTAGGGAAAAGGACGAGTTTCCAATCAATATCTAAGTGGGTGATAAAACATGGCCAAGAAGAGAATCGTTTTGACGTTCCCGCCATCGCTGGTCGAGAAGCCCCTAACCTACAGGTTGGTCAAGGATTTCGACCTGGCCATCAATATACTGCACGCCAGGATAGTCCCAAGGGAGTCCGGCCGGCTTGTAATAGAGCTCTCGAACAGCTCGGAGGAGAATATAGATGCTGGCATACGCTACCTGGAAGAGCAGGGCGTGAACGTGGAGCCGCTGAGCAAGGAGATCCGTTGGGACGAGAAGGAATGTATCAACTGCGGCGCCTGTACTGCCGTATGCCATTCGGATGCGCTGCGCATGAATCCTGAGACGTGGAAGCTGGAGTTCGATAAGGATAAGTGTATCGTGTGCGAGATGTGCGTGCCCGCGTGCCCACTGAGAATTATTAGTGTAACCTTTTGAAGATCGCTGCTCGGGGTATCCATGAACCCGACGACAAAGACAAAGGTCGGGTTTGCTCAAGCGTTGTCAATAGTCTGGTTGTTTGCACCCGGTGGGATGCGGCGGACATCTCGGAAAGAGGGGGATTATATGGTGTATGCCGGGTATACCGGGCTCTACGCCGAGCGCACATACCGGAACCTGGTAAGGGGCGACGACCTTAGAACGTTTACCGTCGCCGTCGCCGAGACGGACCTCTTGATCAAGGCAGGGTCGGATCTCCGTGACCTGGCCTTGCAGGCCGTGATAGAGTGCCGGGCCGACCTGGAGAGCTACATCGCGCGCGACCCGGTCTTCAGGACCACCCTGGTGCCCCACCGGCTCCTCCCGGGCGCGCCAGACATAGCCGTGACAATGGCCAGGGCCGCCAGGCTCGCAGGCGTCGGCCCGATGGCGGCGGTCGCGGGCGCCATAGCTGAATGGGTCGGCAGGAGGCTGCTCGAACGCTCTGATGAGGCCCGCGGCGAGGTCATTGTTGAGAATGGCGGGGATATCTTCATGGCATCGAAGCGGGATCGCCGGGTGGGGATATTCGCCGGCGATTCCCCATTCACAAATAGAATCGCCATCGAAATCCCCCCGTCGGATATGCCCCTGGGCATCTGCACGTCCGCAGGGACGGTAGGACACTCGCTGAGCCTGGGAAGGGCCGATGCCGCCGTCGCGCTCGCCCGCGATGCGGCGCTCGCCGATGCGGCGGCAACGGCCATAGGGAATCTGGTCAGGACGCCGGAGGATATAGCAGGTGCCATGGAGTTTGCCCGGCAGATAAAGGGTCTCATGGGGGCGCTCGTAATAAAGGGCGACAAAATGGCCATTTACGGCAGGGTGAAGCTCGTCCCCGTGAGGTGAACCCCTTATCCAACCCTTTGCCTGTCTTTTTGCCTACTGTCTTTTTGCCTATCTTATTGAATCGAGGCCTCCACGGCAGGCTCCAGCTCCGGCGCACGCTCGACCTCGCCGGTTCTGGGCTCATTGCCGATGATGCCGAGTTTCTTGCCCGCACGCTCAAGGGCATCTAGCGCCCGGTCTATATCTTCATCGGTGTGGGAGGCGAGGACGTTTGCCCTCAGGCGGCACGTCTTTGGTGGCACGGCGGGCGGCAATATCGGGCAGATGAATATCCCATCGTTGTGGAGGAGCATGGTCAGCTTCAGGGTTTCCTCCTCATCACCGATCATGATTGGGATCACCGCACTCTTGGTATCAAGGGTGTCATATCCCAGGTCGTGCAGGCCATCTACAAACCTCTTTATATTGGCCCTCAACTTCGCAAGCCTCCACTGCTCCTGCTCTATAACGTCGAGGGCGGCTCTTGCCGCGGCCGTTGCGGCGGGCGGGAGCGCGGCCGAGAATACGAAACCCCTTGCATTATGGCGGAGGAACGCTATGAAGTCGGCCCTGCCGGCGACGAACCCGCCGACGGCTGGGATGGTCTTACTGAGAGAGCCCGTGGTTATATCTATCGCGTCAGCAGGGAGACCAAAGTACTCCTTTATGCCGTGCCCGGTCTGTCCCAGGACGCCCAGGGAGTGCGCCTCGTCAACGAGCAGCCATGCGTCGTATCTGCGCGTCAGTTCCAGCAGCTCGGGCACGGGCGCCACGTCGCCGTCCATGCTGTAGACTCCGTCGACGACCACCAGCTTGCCCCTGTAACGGTCGCTTGCGTCACGGAGGATCCTCTCCAGGTCCGACGGGTCGTTGTGCTTAAACCATATGAATTCCGCGCCCGAGAGCCTGGCGCCGTCCACCAGGCTTGCATGGCTCAGCTGGTCGACGATCACGGCATCTCCTTTCCCAACGAAGGACGAGATCGTCGCTACATTGCCCAGGAATCCACTGTTATAGGCTATCGCATCCTCGGTCCCCATGAATTCCGCGAGTCTTCGCTCCAGCTCGACATGGAGCCTGGTCGTACCCGCCAGAATCCTTACACCGTGAGTGCCCGTTCCGAATTCGCTGGTTGCGGCGTTTGCTGCAGCTTTGATCCCCGGGTGGTCAATGAGGGCAAGGTAGCTATATGACGAGAACATTATCATCTCCCGACCGCCTATGGTAACTCTGGCACCGTTTAATGCATCGACTTGTTGAAGGTAATAATAGAGGTTGTTTTCTTTCACCTTTCTCAGGCGGCTTGAAAAGGCATCAACCCTTCTCTGAAGAGAGTTCATGGTAATTTTATGACCCCCTCACTGGTTTACGTAGAGATTTTGCGCTGGTCTGTAATGGCCTCTCACCCATAGCTTACCATGAGCTATGCGAGCATGTCAACAAAATTGTGCACAAAGAGGGGCCTGAAAATACCTGAAATCCATCCAGAAACGCAAGATGCGGGCAAGACGCGCAGCGAGATGCGAGATGCGGTGGCTGTTGATAAAGCCTTTTCATTATGCTATAATGTGAGCGTGCCCGGGTGCGTGGTTCTGCCAGCGGCTCAGCGAGCGGACCCGGAGCCGGCGGTAGTATTTATTTGCTGATAAGAGATGTGGTAAGAAAGAGAGAGGTGGGCCAGATGAAGAAGGATATACACCCCAAGTTTGAGATTACCACGCTTACGTGCGCGTGTGGCGAGAAGTTCGAGGTCGGCTCGACAAAGAAGGACCTCAGAGTAGAGATATGCTCCAAGTGCCACCCTATGTTTACGGGGAAGCAGAGGATAGTGGACACAGGAGGAAGGGTCGAGAGATTCAAGAAGCGCCACGGCCTTTAATTAGGTTAGCTGTGTAATTAGGTAATAGGTTTAGGTAATAGGTCAGCCGTAACGTGGGACGCACCTGACGAGGTGTCCAATCCTTGCGGATTGTGGCGTTGAAATGGAAACAGAGCCGGATGGCTCTGTTTTTACAACTCGCACCGAATAGCCGTAGACGGTGGCATGCCTGGGAGCGCGGGGGCGGGATAGAATGATCCGGAACAGGATGATGCGAGACTGACGGCCGGCCGGTGGGGATTACCGGCTGGCGGGGGAGTGGGGAAATTGGGTTCCGATTTTCAATATGGCGGCCAAGCGGTTATCGAGGGCGTCATGATGCGTGGGCGAACCAATATAGCGATTGCCGTGCGAAGGCCGGATCACGAGATCATCGTGCGTGAGCAGCCGATCGGCTCGATTATGGCGAGGTGGTCGTTCTTGAAGTGGCCGGTCATACGCGGCGTGGTCATGCTGGTGGAGTCCCTCGTCATAGGGCTCCAGGCTTTGATGTTCTCCGCCAACGAGTTTGCAGGCGGCGAAGGTGAAGAGAAGCTAAAGCCATGGGAGCTCACGGGGACGATCGTATTCGCCATGGCGCTCTTCGTCGGCCTATTCATCGTGCTTCCCAATCTCTTCGCCGTGGCGGTTCAGAGGTCCGTGCACAATGTCGTTGCGGTCAACCTGCTTGAAGGGTTCTTCAGGATATTTATATTTCTCGGATACATTTTTGCCGTATCGAGGATTAAAGATATTCAAAGGGTCTTTGAGTATCATGGTGCTGAACATAAGACCATTCACGCATATGAAGCCGGCGAAGAGCTAACGGTGGAGAACGCCCGGAGGCATAGCACGTTGCACCCGAGATGCGGCACGAGCTTTCTCCTTATCGTAATGGTAATTATGATTATAGCCTTTTCCCTCATAGGAAGGAAGGCGCTCTTGCCCCGTATAGCCTTGAGGCTCGCCATGCTGCCTGTCGTTGCGGGCCTGTCATATGAGGTAATCAAGGCTACAGGCCGGAAGCACGTGGCAAAATGGGTCCGGTGGGCCATCGCGCCAGGGCTGTGGCTGCAAAAGCTTACGACTCGCGAGCCCGATGACGAGCAGCTGGAGGTGGCGATCAAGGCCCTGGAATCCGTGCTGGAGAAGAAGGGTGATGCCTTTGTTAGACCAGCTTGATGCACTGGAGCAAAAATATGTCGAAATAGAAAAGATGCTGGGAGACCCTGCGGTGCTGGGGGATCAAGAGAAGCTGCAGCATTATGCGAAGGCGCACGCGGACCTGGAAGAGATTGTCGCTAAATATCGGGAGTATAAGACGGTTAAGGACGGTATCCGCGACGTAAAGGCCATGCTCAGTGAGCGGATCGATGACGAGCTCCGGGAGCTTGCGGTTTCAGAGCTGGAGGCGCTAGAGTCCAGGGCAAGGAACCTGGAGAAGGAGCTCAGGATCATGCTCCTCCCCAAGGATCCAAGCGATGAAAAGGACGTTATCGTGGAGATACGCGCCGGGGCCGGCGGCGAGGAGGCGGCGCTCTTTGCGGGAGATCTTTTTAGAATGTACGGGCGCTATGCGGAGCGGCATGGCTGGCGCGTCGAGATGATGAGCAGCAACCCCACGGATCTTGGCGGTTTCAAGGAAGTCATCTTTACCGTAGAGGGCCGCGGAGCGTATAGCAGGTTAAAGTATGAGAGCGGTGTGCACCGGGTCCAGCGCGTTCCTACTACCGAGGCGTCAGGCCGTATTCACACATCTACCGCAACCGTTGCAGTCTTGCCGGAGGCGGAGGAGGTCGATGTGGAGATCCGGCCCGAGGACCTGCGGATAGATGTGTACCGCTCCACGGGTCATGGCGGCCAGAGTGTAAACACAACGGATTCGGCGGTCCGCATTACCCACATACCTACGGGCATTGTCGTTTCCTGTCAGGACGAGAGGTCCCAGCATAAAAACAGGGAAAAGGCCATGCGGGTCCTCCGGGCAAGGCTTCTCGATAAGGTCCGGCAGGAGCAGGAGGCCGAGATCGCGCAGGCAAGAAGGTCCCAGGTCGGAACGGGGGATAGGAGCGAGCGAATCCGGACATATAATTTCCCTCAAAATAGGGTCACGGATCACCGGATCGGCTTCACAACCCATCGCCTGGAGGCTATCCTGGACGGGGACCTTGACGAGGTTATCGACGCCCTGGTGGCGGATGACCAGGCTGAGAGGCTGAGGAAAATTGGTTAAGGGCGTTGGACCGTCTGGTCAGGTCAGAGTCCAGGATGCCCTGAGGCGCGGCGTCGAATACTTGCGCTCGCGCGGCGTCCCGACCCCCGTCCTGGACGCTGAGGTCCTGCTCGCCTGGATTCTCGGCGCGAGGCGGGAAGACCTGTATACCCACCCTGAGAGAGTCGTCTCCGGCGACCAGCTCAAGAGGTTCGACGAGGCGCTCGAGACGAGAGGGTCACGGGTCCCCGTGGCATATATTCGCGGTAAGAAGGAGTTTATGTCCCTTGAGTTCTATGTCGACAGAAGGGTGTTGATCCCGCGCCCCGAGACCGAGATACTCGTGGAGACTGTAGTCGAGAGGCTGAACCAGCGCGCCGGCCGGCGCACCGGCCAACGTGCTGGCCGGCACGCCACCGCAGGGGAGGCTGGCCCCCAGGCTGGGCCTGCCCCCAGTCTCGCCCGGCTTGGTGAGACGGGTTACGGTAAGGGGGACAGCGGGGGGCACGATTGTCCACTCTGGGTTGCGGACATTGGGACGGGGAGCGGGGCTATTGCTGTGTGCCTGGCCAGGCTCGTTCCGGGCGTGCATGTTTTTGCAAGCGACATCTCCGCCGGTGCGCTGGAGGTTGCGCGAATTAACGCGGAGAAGCACGGCGTGGCCGACAGGATCACCTTCCTCGAGGGGGATTTATTTTCCCCTTTTAGTGATTTCAATACCCATGGGAACGGCGAGACGCGCAGCTTTCCACGCAGATGTGAACATGGGCCCGGACCCGGGGGGGGATTTGAGGAATTTGAGGGCGGGTTTGATGCGATAGTCTCGAATCCCCCATATATTTCAAGCGCCGAAATGAGGACTTTGCAGGATGAGATCACATATGAGCCGGAAGTCGCCCTCGATGGCGGCGAGGATGGGCTCCGGGTTTGCCGGGGCATACTGTCGCAGGCTCCCTGGTATTTAGCTGATGGAGGATTTGTTGCCCTTGAAGTTGCAAGCAACAGGGCGGGGGATGTTCGCGAGATCGCTTTGCACTACTTTGAGCAGGTTGAAATCATCCATGATTATTCGGGCCGCGAGAGGGTTGCGCTTGCCCGGGGGCCGCTCCGTAATCTCCTGACAAGAGATTTGAGGTAAGAAGGTTCGGTTGAGAAGGAATGTGTGGCAACAAGAAAACGGATGTAATTAGGGTGGATCCTGTCCACCCCGAGCTTGATTTGATCAGGCGGGCTGCCCGGGTCCTGAGGGAAGGGGGCCTTGTCGCGTTTCCAACGGAAACAGTCTATGGTCTGGGCGCAAACGCGTTAAACGAGGAGGCCGTGAGAGGAATTTTCAGGGCCAAAGGGCGACCGGCCGATAACCCGCTCATAGTTCACATCGCGCGCAAGGAGGATCTGACGGGCGTGGCATTGGCCATCCCCTCCATCGCGGAGCGCCTGATTGACCGCTTCTGGCCCGGGCCGCTCACGTTGATCTTTCCCAGGCATCCCAGTGTGCCTCTTGTGACGACCGGCGGGATAGATACCGTGGCGGTTAGGATGCCCGACCACGATATAGCCCTTGCCCTTATAGCGGAGGCCGGTGTCCCGGTGGCCGCCCCGAGCGCAAACACCTCCGGGCGGCCGAGTCCGACCGTGGCGGAGCATGTGATCTGCGACCTTGGCAGCAAGGTGGATCTCATCCTCGACGGCGGGCCGACGGCCGTGGGTGTTGAATCCACGGTCCTGGATATAACCGTCACTCCGCCGGTGATCCTGCGGCCCGGCGGGACGACACCCGAGGAGATCCAGAGTGTTGTGGGTGATGTTATCCTGCCCGGACCGGAGACGTGGACGGCCGAGCCGGATTCGACCGCCGACGGGGCGCGGGGACCAGCCCCCAAGGCGCCAGGTATGAAGTACCGCCATTATTCGCCCGAGGCAGAGGTTGTATTGTTCGGAACGTCCGAGGGCCGGGTCCAGGCGATGGCTGAGAGGATCTGGGCCGAGGCGACGCGGCTGGTCGCCTCGGGCAAGCGGGTCGGTATCATGTGCACGGATGAGAGCTGCGGCCTTTACGCAAGCCTCGTGCGCCACGCGCCGTCTGGTACAACGTCGAGCCTAGACATTGTATCGAGCGGCACGCGGCAGGACCTTTCAACCATAGCATCGAAGATATTCGCCCTGCTCAGGCAGTTTGATGATGACGGCGTCGATGTGATCCTTGTTGAGGGCGTGGATGAGCGCGGCCTCGGTTTTGCCATCATGAACAGGTTGCGAAAGGCAGCCGGCGGCCGGGTCATAATGGTCTAGCTTATGTGGCGCGCCGCAAGCGCGCGGTCCCCGGATGCAACACCGGCAACCTATGGGACGTGCTGGTAAACCGGCATGAATTTAAGGAATTAGCACTTAGTGCGCCAATCAGAAGGAACCGGGCGAAATGTTTCAGGTGGTATGGCCCTTGGCAGCCACATCAACCTCGTAGATCATGGCCACCTCATCGCAATTTGGGAACTTGGGACAGTTTATGCAATCCTTCCAGACCTTTTGGGGAAGCTCGTCTTTGGATGTCAGGCGGAAACCGCACTTCTCGAAGAACGCGGGTTTGTATGTCAGGGCAAATACGCGGGGAATGCCGAGGTCCGCGGCTTCCTGGATCAGGAATCGCACGACGGCTTTGCCAACGCCCTGGCCCATTTTGTCCTCTCTTACGGCTACGGCCCTTATCTCGGCAAGGTCGCCCCATACGATATGGAGCCCCCCGGTCCCGATAACCTCCCCGTCCTCTTCGGCTACAGCAAACTCCCGCAGGTTTTCATAGATGAGCGCGAGCGACCGCGGTAGCATCATGCCACGCTCGGCATATGCGTTGATCAGCTTGTGTATCTTCTTTACATCCTCCATGCGTGCTTTCCGTAGTTCCAAATCTCTCAACCCTCTCCCACTGGCGGCGTTCCATTTTCTCATCCCTCGAGCAGCTATCTTGAACGGCCATATTATACCACACAACTAAGTCAGTGCGCAAAAACACCCAGACCTTTCGCAGGTAACAGCTAACAGTGCGGCACATTGGCCGGGGTGCATACCCGCGTCACCTGCTCTGTTGAGCCGCACCGCGGCATGAGTGTCTACTCTAAGTTGGAAATCCTACGAAATCCTTTTTAGAAATCTATTGCAAGTGCGCGCCATCTGTGCTAGTATAATTTGTGAAAAAAGTTACGAAGTCTGGGGGCGTAAGAGAGGGATGCACGATATTCTGGTCTGCGTCGGTAGTTCCTGCCATCTCAAAGGCGCGTACGACGTGATTAAAGCCTTTCAGTCCCTGATACATAAGTATGACCTGGCAGGCGAGGTGGAGCTCGGCGCGACGTTTTGCCTGGAGCACTGCGCCGAGGGCGTCACGATTAAGGTCGACGGCGAGATCATCACCGGCATGACGCCCGATCGCGTGGCCAGGATCTTTGAAGATAGAGTCCTGGGAGACCGGGGCCGCCCGGAGGGAGGACGAGATAAGGTTCCGGCGACGAGCGACGAGATCCCTGCCCGGAGGCGGGAGCCAGAAGGGCCCGGTGAGCCAGGAGATGAGGTCGAGGATCAAGAGGGCGAGATTGGTGATGACAAAGACGGGGAGAACTGGGGGAGAGGGCCGTGGGAGTGATAACCACAATCGAGGCGAGGTGCAAGGATTGCTATAAATGCGTCCGCTCATGCCCCGTAAAGGCCATCAGGGTTACATCGGGTCACGCGGAAGTCGTGGACGACAGGTGCATCCTGGACGGTAGGTGCACCAGGGTTTGTCCCCAGAAGGCAAAGAAGGTGGAGAGCGGTCTCGATCACGCCCAGAGCCTGGTGCGCTCCGGGGCGAGGGTGGCCGTGAGCCTGGCGCCGTCCTTCGTGGCAGCCTTCCCCGGGGCGCGGCCGGACCAGGTCGTGGCTGTCCTCCGGCTCCTGGGCTTTTCGTTTATTCAGGAGACGGCGGTGGCTGCCAGGTTTGTCGCGGCCGGCCACCGCCTGCTGGTGGAACACGGTAAGGGGCCTTGGCCAATTATCTCGAGTTCGTGCCCGGCGATAGTGAACCTGATTGAGAAGCATTATCCCGGCGTGATCGGCCACATCGCCCCGGTCGTCTCGCCCATGGTAGCTCACGGGAGGTTGTTGAAGCGCACCCTTGGGCAGGATACCGCAGTGGTGTTCATCGGGCCGTGTGTAGCTAAAAAGGGAGAGGCTGCGGACAAGCATGTTAAGGGCGCTGTTGACGCGGTCTTGACTTTTGAAGAATTACGCGAATGGCTATCTCGTGAGGGGCTTGATCCGGAGACGCTGGAGACGCAGGTTGAGAGTGCCTGCGCTGGCTCTCCTGACGGTCCCGGCGGAGGTTGCGGGTTTGATCGCATTCCCAGCGCGAGTATCCGTGTGGAAATTGCTCCGGGGGCAGCCTACCTGTCTACCGACAGCCCTGGCCTGGCCCGCACATTCCCCGTGGGAGGCGGGCTCATCAAGAGCGCGGGTCTGCCCAGCGACCTCCTGGAGGAGGATATCGCCGTCGTTACAGGCCTCGAGGAGTGCATGGAGTTCCTGGAAGCCCTCCCCGCGGGCGCACCTGAGGGGATAAAGCTTGTGGAGATGATGGCCTGCGATGGGGGATGCGTGGACGGGCCGTTCATATGCTCGGACCTGAGCCTGTTTCAACGCCGCCGGAGGGTGCTCTCTTATGGCGCAGGTAGTGGTAGTGCAGGCCGGGGGCGGTATCTGCGCGCGGCGAGTCCGGAGTTGACGGGCCCCCAGTTGCCGGGTCAGATACTCTTGCCGCTCATGCGCACATACGGCGCCAGGAAGGTGGACGCACCTGAGCCTGGCGAGGAGGATATCAGGCGGATACTAGCGGCCACAGGCAAGACTCTCCCCGAGGATGAGCTGAACTGCGGGGCGTGCGGTTACGATTCGTGTAGGGAGAAGGCCATGGCGGTCTACCAGGGTATGGCCGAGATCGAGATGTGTATCCCCTACATGAGGAAGCGGGCTGAATCCATGGCAAGCGTGACATTCAACCTGACGCCCAATGGGATCATCATCACCAATGCCGGCCTCGAGATCCTCGATGTCAACCCTGTGATCGAGCGGAAGCTCGGCATGAGGCGCGACGAGATCAAGGGCAGGAAGTTGAATGAATTGCTGGATGCGGTCGCATTTGAGGATGCGCTAAAAGCCAAAAAGGTGATCACCAGGGAAGTCGCTTGCCCGGAGCGCGGAATGGTAACCCTCCAGACCGTGGTGTTCATCGAGGAACAGGGTATGGTCCTCGGAGTCATAACCGACATTACGGAGGAGAGAAAGCAGCGTGAGAAGCTGAACAGCGTGAGGCGCGAGACGCTTGACAAGGCCCAGGAGGTCATAAACAAGCAGATGCGCGTGGCGCAGGAGATCGCGGGACTCCTCGGCGAGACAACCGCCGAGACGAAGGTGCTGCTTACGAAGCTCATGAAGCTGTTCCAGAGCGAAGAGGGGAATGGGGCAGAGAGGGGAATGAGCGATGAGCATATTCGTTGAGGTGGAGTACTCCAATCTCCCCAAGGCGGGCGAGGAACTCTGCGGCGACAGCGTTGAGGTGGCGCGCACCGAGGATTCCGTTATAGTGGTCATGGCGGACGGGCTGGGGAGCGGGGTCAAGGCGAATATCCTATCGACCCTGACGACGAAGATAGCGGCATCGATGTTGAAGGGCGGCCTGGAACTCGACGAAGTGGTCGAGACCCTCAGCCACACGCTGCCAGTCTGCCAGGTCAGGAAGCTTGCGTATTCAACCTTTAGCATTGTCCAGGTCTTCAACTCTGGAGATGCCTACCTGGCGGAATTCGATAACCCGCCAGCGTTCTTCATAAAAGATGGCAAGGTGAGGGACCTCCCTTCAAACGCCCGCGTGATAGCGGGCAGGACGGTAAGGGAGTACAGGTTTACGGTTTCGAGCGGCGATTCCATCGTCCTTGCCAGCGACGGAGTGATACATGCCGGAGTTGGGGGGGTGCTTAACTTGGGATGGCAGTGGGCGAATGTTGCCGAGTACCTGGAGGGGATAGCGGGAAGGTGTCAGGACGCCCAGTCCGTCGCCCGCCGCCTCACGCGGGTGTGTTACCATCTATATGCCGGCCATCCGGGCGATGATGCGACCGCCGTTGTTCTCAAGGTCCGCTACCCGAGGACGCTGACCGCCGTGGTCGGCCCGCCCAGGAATCGCGAAGACGATCCCAGGGTGGCGAGGGAGCTGATGAAGGAATCTGGCAAGAAGGTGGTGTGCGGCGGGACGACGAGTCTTCTCATCGCAAGGGAGCTTGGGCGAACCATCGATGTAAACCTTGATACGATGTCGCCGGACCTGCCGCCGTCAGGACGCATAGCAGGGATCGATCTCGTGACCGAAGGGATCATCACGCTGTCCCGCGCGCGGGATATCCTCGAGGAAGCGGGGAATTCGGGCATCACGCCGCGCGGGAATGACGGAGCCAGCGCGCTCGCCAGGATGCTGCTAGAGAGCGACAGGATAAGGTTCATTGTGGGAAGGGCGATCAACCCGGCGCACCAGAATCCCAGGCTCCCGGTGAGTCTATCTTTGAAAATGCAAGTTGTCTCGGATATCGCCAGGATGCTTGAGCGCCGTGGTAAACAGGTACAAACCATTTACTTCTAAATTTCTTTATGCCCGGCGCTGCATGCGAGGCCATGGGATCATCCTGTACGTGAAGAAGCTCGGATGTCCCGTGCGCTCCCTGGTCGGCCGGGCGGAGAGGTAAATAACGGTGGGAGGGGAAGCGATATGCCAGAAACCGGTGTCCATCAGGATATTCACCAGGAGGTTCAAGATGACGTTCATGACGTTGGCCGAGAAGCGGACGGTCTTGCGAACCGCCGGTTTGAAAAGGTCAACGAGATCCTCGAAAAATATGAATGCGATAGGGCGGCGCTGATCAGCATTCTCCAGGAGGTACAAGATGAATATCGATACCTCCCCAAGGAGATCTTGACCTACGTTGCGACGGCGCTGGGGCTGCCGCCAGCGAAGGTCTACGGGGTTGCCACGTTCTACGCGCAGTTTTCGCTTGAGCCCCAGGGAAAGTATGTGATCAGGGCTTGCGACGGGACGGCCTGTCACGTGAGAGGGTCTCAGCCTGTACTGCGCGCCATCTGCAATAAGCTCAAGCTCAAGGATGGGGAGCGGACCACGCGAGACCTCATGTTTACGGTCGAGACGGTTTCATGCCTCGGCGCGTGCGGCCTCGCGCCCGTTGTAATGATAAACGACAAGATCTACGGGCAGATGACGCCCGAGAAGGTGACGAAGGTCCTGGACGACATCATAAAGGCGGAGAGGAGAAGGGGTGAGGTTCAATGATAGCTTCAAGGACCGAGCTTGACAGGATGAAGGAGGACTACCTGCAGGTGCTTGGCCGGGCCAAGATGAGGGTCCTGGTCTGCGCAGGCACCGGTTGCGTGGCAAACGGCTCTCTTGAGGTTTACCGCGAGATAAAGCGCCTGGCGCAGGAGCGGGGCGTGCTCGTGGACGTCGATTTCGCTAAGGAGGGCGGGGCTTTGTCTGAGCGCGCCGGCGGCGGGACGGATTCGCGCCAGGTGGGAGCTACGGTGACCAGGAGTGGGTGCCATGGATTCTGCGAGATGGGTCCCCTTGTGAGGATCGAGCCAGGGGGTCTCCTCTACGTTAAGGTCAGGCCGGAGGACGCAGGGGAGATCGTCGACCGGACCCTCTGCAAGGGTGAGGTGGTCGAGAGGCTGGTTTATCACCATCCTGGCACGGACGAGGTTTTTAAGACGGAGAGCTCCATACCGTTTTACCGGCGCCAGAAGCGCCTGGCCCTGGCCAGGTGCGGGCGCATCGACCCCGAGGATATAAAGGACTACATCGCGCACGATGGTTACCAGGCTATAGCGAAGGTCCTTGCGGGCATGACGCCTGAGGAGGTCGTGAATGAAATCCTCGGCTCCGGCTTGCGCGGCCGCGGCGGGGCGGGATTCCCAACGGGCAAGAAGTGGGAGTTTACGCGCCTGGCCCAGGGTGATAAGAAATATGTGGTCTGCAACGGGGACGAAGGAGACCCGGGCGCCTTCATGGACCGGAGCGTCATGGAGGGGGATCCTCACCGCGTACTCGAGGGGATGATGATCGCAGGCTATGCCGTGGGAGCCCAGGAGGGTTATATATACGTTCGCGCGGAATACCCGCTTGCAGTGAGACGCCTCAAGAAGGCGATCGCCGATGCTCGCGAGTGGGGAATTCTCGGGAAGAACATCCTAGGGAGCGGCTTTTCTTTCGATATAAAGATCAAAGAGGGTGCGGGGGCCTTTGTATGCGGGGAGGAGACCGCCCTGCTCGCGTCGCTTGAGGGCAAGCGGGGAATGCCCAGGCCCAAGCCGCCGTTTCCAGCTGTGAGCGGGCTCTGGGGAAGGCCGACGGTTATAAACAACGTGGAGACGCTTGCAAACGTGCCGGGTATAATCCTGAACGGCAAGGACTGGTTCAGGGGCTTCGGGACCGAGGGCAGCCCCGGCACGAAGACCTTCGCCCTGACCGGCCAGGTGGTAAATACAGGCCTCATAGAGGTCCCTATGGGCTGCACGTTGCGCGAGGTAATATTTGATATCGGGGGCGGCATACGCGGCGGCAAGAGGTTCAAGGCTGCTCAGATAGGCGGGCCGTCGGGCGGGTGCCTCACTGAGGAGCACCTCGACCTGCCCCTTGATTTCGATTCGCTGGCGCGCGTGGGGGCCATGGTCGGCTCGGGCGGGATCGTGGTGATGGATGAAGATACATGTATCGTGGAAGTTGCCCGGTTCTTCATGCACTTCACGCAGAATGAATCGTGCGGCAAATGCGTGCCGTGCCGTGAGGGGACCAAGAGGATGCTGGAGATACTGGAGAAGATTGTTGCGGGCGAAGCCACCAGGGAGGACGTTGATCTCCTGGAGGAGATCGCCTGGGCGGTGAAGGATGGATCACTCTGCGGACTGGGCAAGACCGCTCCAAACCCCGTTCTCACGACGCTCCGGTATTTCAGGGACGAGTATATGGCCCATGTGGTGGATAGGCGGTGCCCGGCGCGCGTGTGCCAGGCGTTCAAGGAATTCTATATCGATGAAACCTGCAAGGGCTGCGGCAAGTGCGCAAGGCAGTGCCCGGCGGGGGCCATCTCGGGCGAGATCCGGAAGAGACATTCGATCAATACTCAGCTGTGCGTGAGATGCGGCGCATGCGTCATAGCATGTCCGTTTGGCGCCGTAAAGGAGGGTTGACCAGATGATTAATGGGAAGAAGATAATTGTCGACGGGCAGGCAGTCCCGCTCGATGGCGAGGAAAACCTGCTTGAGGTCATACGAAAGGCGGGCATCAACCTCCCGACCTTCTGTTACCACTCGGAGCTGAGCGTTTACGGAGCGTGCCGCATGTGCCTCGTGGAGGTCGAGGGCGGGGGCCTCGTCGCGGCATGCTCGACGCCGCCGAGGGACGGCATGGTGATCAGGACGAACACTGAACGCGTCCGGAGGCTCCGGAGGATCATAATCGAGCTCTTACTGGCCAATCATAATCGTGATTGTACTACTTGCGAGAAGAGCGGGGCATGCAAGCTCCAGGATCTTGCCATGCAGCTTGGCGTGCGCGAAGTACGTCTCGGCCAGAGGGACGTGAGGCTGCCGGTGGATAAAAGCAGCCCGGCGGTTGTGAGGGACCCCAATAAGTGCATCCTCTGCGGCGATTGCGTCAGGATGTGCGAGGAGGTCCAGGGAATAGGGGTGCTTGATTTCGCCTTCAGGGGCTCCAGGGTTGTGGTGACCCCGGCGTTTAACAAGAACATGGCCGAGGTCGATTGCGTAAATTGCGGCCAGTGCGCCGCCGTCTGCCCCACGGGCGCTCTCGTGGTCAAGTCTGAGGTTGATGAGGCCTGGAAGGCGATCCATGACCCCAAGAAGACGGTCATAGCCCAGATCGCGCCGGCTGTGCGCGTGGCTGTAGGCGAGGCGTTTGGCATGCCTCCGGGCGAGATAGCCACGGGCAAGATCGTGGCTGCCCTCAGGAGGATAGGGTTCGACAAGGTGTTCGACACTTGCTTTGCGGCCGACCTCACTGTCATGGAGGAGACCGCGGAGTTCACGGAGCGGCTGGCGAAGGGCGAGCGGCTGCCGCAGTTTACGTCGTGCTGCCCTGCCTGGGTCAAGTTTGCGGAGCAGTATTACCCCGGGCTCGTTCCAAATATATCGACCTGCCGGTCGCCCCAGCAGATGTTCGGGTCGGTGGCGAAGAAGTTCTACGCCAGGAGCCTGGGCATCAAGCCGGAAGATCTCTTCGTGATCTCGGTGATGCCGTGCACGGCGAAGAAGTTCGAGGCGAGAAGGCCCGAGTTCAACACCGGCGGGGTGAGGGACGTGGATCTCGTCCTGACGACCCAGGAGGTAACCCGGATGATCAAGGAATCCGGCATCTCCTTTGAGGAGCTTGAGGTGGATTCGTTCGATGCGCCCTTTGGCTTTGCGAGCGGCGCCGGAATCATATTCGGCGTGACGGGCGGGGTGGCCGAGGCAGTGCTCAGGGCGGCGTATGAAAAGCTCACAGGCAAAGCCCTCAGCGATGTAAACTTCGTTGAGGTGCGCGGTATGAAATCGCTGAAGGAGGCCACAGTGGAGGCCGGCGGCCGTGAGATCAGGCTTGCCGTCGTAAACGGGCTCGGGGCGGCCAGGGATCTCCTTGATAAAATCATGCGCGGTGAGGCCAGCTACGACCTGGTGGAGGTCATGGCTTGCCCGGGCGGGTGCGTTGGCGGCGGCGGGCAGCCGGTGCCGAACACCAGGGAGGCGCGGGAGAAGCGAGGCAGAGGCCTCTACGCCGCTGATAAGCTCGTCCAGCTGCGGAAGTCGCAGGATAACCCCGTCGTGACATCGCTTTATGGGAAATGGCTCGACGAGCCAAACGGGAAGGAGGCACATAAGGCCCTCCACACAGCGTATTCCTCCAGGAGGAGGATATCAGGCGAGGATATCGAGCTTACGGGCCAGCCCGGGGCGGGCCCGGGGGCGGGGACCGCGGAGGATGGCAGGTGCGACGGCAGGGTCAGCAAAGTCGATGTGGCGGTCTGCGTGGGGACATCATGTTACCTGAGGGGAGCATATAATGTGCTGCAGAACCTGATCGATGAGGTCGGGAGGGCCGGCCTGAGCGATAGGGTAAATCTGCACGCGACATTCTGCTTTGAGAGGTGCGATAAGGGGCCGTCCGTGAGCGTAAACGGCAGGGTCATAACCGGGGTGACCCCGGATAAGGCGGGCTGGGTAGTGGAGAACTTCATAAGGCCGCAGGCCGCAGGCTCCCAGAGTTCCCCGAGTAGCTCCAGCTCTGTCGATTCAGCAATGCGGAGGTGACACCAGGATGCCCAAGGGCACAGGGATATCCCTCTCCAGGCAGGCGCTCCTGCGCCTCCCCCGTTATTATCGTTATGTCAGCCATTGTAGGGATAGAGGCATGAAATTCGTATCCTCCGAGGAGATTGCCAGGGAGGCTGAGGTGAATCCGGTCCAGGTGAGGAAGGACCTCACCCAGTTCGGGCAGTTTGGCAAGCCAGGCGTCGGGTACAACGTCGTGGAGCTCGCTTCCGTCCTGGAAGAGATTCTCGGCATCAGGAACCTGAATGAGGCCGTGCTGGTCGGCGCCGGGCGGCTTGGCACGGCCATCGCCAATTACAGCGGTTTCGCCCGGTATGGACTCAGCATCGTTGCGCTATTTGACGTGGACCCTCTCAAGATAGGGGAAAGGGTCGGTGGCAAGGAGGTCTTCCACCGGAGCGAGCTATCCCATGTTGTCCGGCGGCTTGGCATCCAGGTGGGGATCATTACCGTGCCGGCCGAGGAGGCGCAGTCGGTTGCCGACGACATGGTGGCTGCAGGGATACGGGCAATATGGAACTTTGCACCCATAACGATCAAGGTGCCCGGGGATGTTGTGGTGCGTAACGAGGACCTGGCCGCAGGCCTCGCTACGCTCTTCCATCACCTTGCTGCAGAACCCTCGCCAGTAAAAAAAGTAAGTTTGCTTCTGAGCGAAGCAGGAGATTAGCCGGGGACCGAGAAAATAGATAGGTATTTGAAACCACGGCCGGCGCAATGGCCGCCGCCGGCAGGCGCCGGGCTGGATGCAGGAACCCGGCTCAATAGGAGCTCGGCTGGATGCAAAGCCCAAAGAGGTAGAGGCTTGTGTATGCTGACTTAGAAAAACAAACCTCAAAGTTGCCCAAAAAGATCCTCGTTGTTTGCACCGGCAATACATGCCGCAGCCCGATGGCCGAAGCCATGCTCCGCGAGAGTTTCAGGTCGTTGAGCGGGAAGGGAGGCAGGGATGGCGCTGATATACAGGTTATCTCCGCCGGGTTAGCGGCCCCGGAGGGGGAGCCCGCCTCCCGCCTGGCGGTCGAGGTGATGAAGGAGCGAAACCTCGATATATCCGGCCACCGGGCGCGGTCGATAACGCGGCAGCTGGTTGAGGATGCGGATCTTATCCTCACGATGACTGCAGGTCATAAGCGGTCCCTTGTTGCCATGTACCCTGAGGCAGAGGGCAAGGTCTTCTCAATGAAGGAGTTTGCCGCTGGAGCCGGGGGTAAGCCTGGCGATGGGGATGGGCCTGGCGGTGGGGGTGGTGATATTCCTGATCCCTTCGGGGGTTCAATAGAAGCTTACCGGGCTGCGGCCGATGAGATCGGTGATGCGGTGGAGAGGATTATCTCAAGGTTTAAAGGCATAGAATCTTGTGGAGCAAGGGGAATGGTTTCGATGAGGGTGGCACTGGGTAGCGATCACGGCGGATACCTGTTGAAGGAGCATCTAAAGAGCATTTTGGATGATATGGGGGTTGTCTATGAGGATTTCGGGACGTTTTCGGAGGAGAGTGTAGACTACCCCGACATCGGCCTGGAGGTCGCGCGCCGCGTTGCACGCGGCGAGTTTGATCGGGGCGTCCTCATATGCGGGACGGGCATCGGTATGAGCATAGCGGCCAATAAAATTCCCGGTATCCGGGCCTCGCTCTGCCAGGATACGGTAACGGCCAGGCTCGCGCGGGAGCATAACGACGCAAATGTGCTCACGCTTGGCGGGCGGATCATAGGTCCTGTCGTCGCCGAGGAGATCCTCAAGGTGTGGCTGAGCACGCCATTCTCCGGGGGGCGCCACGCCAGGCGCATAGAGAAGATCACGCTGGCGGAGGGAGGGCGCTGATTGTGGGCCGGCCGTCCTGGGACGAGTATTTCATGGAAATAGCGCAGCTTGTCGCTAAGCGGTCGACATGCCTGCGGCGCCAGGTCGGCGCCATTGCCGTCAGGGAGCGTCGCATCCTCGCCACGGGATATAACGGAGCACCCTCGGGGTTGAGGCATTGCCTCGAGGTCGGCTGCCTTCGCAGCGAGCGCGAAATACCCTCAGGCGAGCGGCAAGAGTTGTGCAGGGGCCTCCATGCCGAGCAAAATGTCATAATTCAAGCTGCGCTGCACGGGGTGAGCATATGGGGTGCCACCCTATATTGTACGCACCAGCCATGCAGCCTCTGTGCCAAGATGCTCGTAAACGCAGGCATGACCGAGATCGTATTCTCCGGCGACTACCCTGACGAGCTGGCGCGCAGCATCCTTAGCGAGGCCGGGGTAACGCTAAGGCGCTGGCAGTGAGCGGCGAAGCGAGCAGTGGGCAACGAGCTGGCAGTGAGCAATGAGCGGTGAGCAGCCAGCGATGAGTAATGGGCAGTGGACGCGGAGCTTGATGAAGTGTGAAAAGAGGCAGGGGAAAGGTGAGAGTGGTAGAGAGTTGGCATTGACAAGCAGGTATCGCTTGTCTAAAATGGTTTGTGGTGTCGCTCTCGCTCCAGTTGTTTTAATGCAAGCGATAGTCTGATGCGGGCGAGCGGCAAGTGAGGTGCGCATAGTGGGACGGTACGAACAGTATCTAATTGCGTTCATAGAGGCTTTCGCCATATGCTATATATTGACGCCCGTCGTGAGGAGCGTGGCCTTGCGTTTCGGTTTTGTGGATAAGCCTGGTGGCAGGCACATTCATAAGGTCCCGATACCGCTTCTCGGGGGCGTTGCCATCTATCTCGCTTTTATCCTGACATCCCTGCACCGGGTGACCATGGATAGCGACCTGCTAGGACTTCTTGCGGGATCGACTGTAATCGTAATGGTCGGCATCATTGATGATATTATGGAGCTCCCGGCGAAGCTGAAGTTCCTCGGGCAGATAATCGCTGCGGCCATTGTCGTGCTTTATGGCATACGGATAGAGTTTGTTACGAACCCCTTCGGTGGTATGATTTACCTCGGGGCCTGGAGCATCCCCGTAACCCTTCTATGGATCGTCAGCATCACGAACGTCATAAACTTCGTGGATGGCCTCGACGGGCTCGCCGCGGGCGTGTCATCAATCGCCGCCTTTTCCCTTTTTGTAGTGGCCGCCGAGAAGGGGCAGGCGACGATCGCGCTCTTGACCATCGCCCTGGCGGCAAGCGGGGTTGGGTTTCTGCGTTACAATTTCAACCCGGCGCGCATATTTATGGGCGATACGGGGGCTATGTTTTTGGGATTCAGTCTCGCCACCATATCCGTTATCGGAGCGCTGAAAGGCGCCACCACTATCGCGCTGGCCATACCGGTGCTTGCCCTTGGCCTGCCGATACTGGATACAGCTTTTGCTATAGTCCGCAGGGTCGAGAATGGCCAGCCCTTTTATGTTGCGGATAAAGGACACATTCACCACAGATTGCTGGCGCTCGGTCTAACGCAAAAGCAGGCTGTCCTCTTAATATACTTTATCACATCGTTCCTGGGCGTGAGCGCTATTGTCGTTGCGCAGATGGGAATCCTCTTTGGGTATACGGCCGTGGTGTTGATAATCGCCCTGCTTGCATTCGGCGTGAAGCGGACGGGTATCGTGGATACCGGATCGCACAAGCACGTGCACAAAGTCATGCGAAACGGGGGGCCTCCCGCGGTCTCGGTCTAAGTTGACCGTTCTCCTGCGAATGACGAAAGGGGCAGAGATTTAGAAAGTTGCGGTGATCGCGGATTAATGCAGAGAATCAAGATAATGGCAATATTTGGGACGAGGCCCGAGGCTATAAAAATGGCACCATTGATCAAGGAGCTAAGGCGGCATGAGGACGTTATAGAGACTATCGTCGCGGTGACTGCCCAGCACAGGGAGATGCTTGATCAGGTGCTTGATTTATTTAATATAGTGCCCAAGTATGACCTGGGGATCATGCGGGAGGGGCAATCGCTATCCGATGTGATAACCCGGAGCATCCTGGGGCTTGAGGGCCCGTTGACCCGCGAGGGGCCGGATATGACCCTCGTCCACGGGGATACGGCAACCACCTTCGGCGGGGCCCTCGTTTCTTTTTATCATAGGATCCCGGTAGGCCATGTGGAGGCAGGCCTCAGGACCCGGGATAAGTATAATCCGTTCCCGGAGGAGATGAACCGCCGGCTTACAGGGGTCGTCGCCGACCTCCATTTCGCTCCGACCATGAACCACAAGGCCAACCTGCTGGCCGAGAATGTCGATGAGGGAAGCATCTTTGTTACGGGCAACACCGTAATCGATGCCCTGCTGGATGTGGCGAAGCGCGAGGTGGATATAAATCCTCATGTCCCTGCTGGCGCCGGAGGCAGGCGCGTCCTGCTGGTTACCGCTCACCGCCGGGAGAACCTCGGGAGACCTATGGAGGAGATTTGCCTCGCGCTGCGCGACATCCTGAGGAGCTACAGGGATGTTGAGGTTGTGTTTCCAGTCCACAAGAACCCCGCGGTCCGCGATACGGTGTTCAGAATTCTCGGGAGGGAAGAGCGGGCCAACCTCATCGAGCCGGTGGATTACCGGACCATGGTCTATCTGATGAAGCATTGCTACTTCATATTGACTGATTCCGGGGGCTTGCAGGAAGAGGCCCCGTCCCTGGGGAAGCCTGTGCTCGTGTTGAGGGAGGTTACAGAGCGTCCTGAAGGGGTGGAGGCGGGGACGCTCCGGGTCGTCGGGACTCAGAGGGAGCGTGTAGTTGAGGAGGCCAGGCGCCTCCTTGATGACACCGCAAGCTATGCAAGGATGGCTAATGCTGTAAATCCATATGGGGATGGGAAGGCGTCAACCCGGATAGTCCAGGCGATCCTCTATTATTTCGGAATTTCCAAAACGCGCCCGAAGCCATGGGAGCCGGAGCGATCAAAATGATCCGGGGCCGGTTGTGATGACATGATGCCCCAGCAGGGAGGATCGGGTGGTGATGATCCAGTCTTGATAAGACTTTTGATCGCCGACGAAAGGGGCCGGATTTCCGTAGAGGAGGACCTGGCTTGCGCCGGCAGGACGGGGGACATTCTCGTCGAGGTCCAGCCAGATGATGTAATGCCGGTGCCTTCCGGCGCGACCCTGATGTTCTTGCCGGGGCGGGAGGCGATCGGCATTGACGTGAGATCCGGGGATTTTGTCCCGGCGGGACGAGGCCTGAATGCCGTGAGCGCCATCCTCCCCCAGGGATATACCAGGACCCTGCTACCAGCCTATAGACCCCCCACCGGAGGTAAGCGTGATGGGATCCTCCCGCTTTTCGGCTATACGATGGTGGGGATGGGCGATGATGGCCTTGTTGTTGCTGCGGTGCGGACGGATGAGGATTTCAAGTGGAATCCTGAGAACTATAATACTCGTGACCTGCCGGCCCGGGTCGCCGCCGCGCTTGAAGGACGGCCGACAAACAGAATTTTGGTGCAGCTCTCGAAATGCGCGCTTGAGTACGGGTGTTTTACTGCGCAGAACATATTCTACCGCCGCTGGGAGGGCGGCATTCCCGTGGCGACGACGTGCAATGCCATGTGTCTTGGCTGCATCTCCAAACAGCCCTCTGAATGCTGCCCCGCACCCCAGGAACGCATAAGGTTTACACCCTCGGTCTCCGAGATTGTGGAGGTCGCCCTGCCTCATCTCGAGGAGGCGGAGGACGCCATAATTAGCTTTGGCCAGGGATGCGAGGGCGAGCCTCTAACCAGGAGCGAGCTGCTTGCCGGGGCCATTCGATCCCTGAGAAAAGCCACAGGGCGGGGGACAATAAATATAAATACAAACGCCGGCGATACGCGCGGGTTTAAGGCCCTGTGCGAAGCCGGACTCGATTCAGCGCGGGTGAGTCTTATCAGTGCTAGGCCGGAGGTATACAATGCCTACCACAGGCCACGCGGTTATTCACTCGAGGATGTGATCGCTTCGCTCAGGGTTGCGAAGGATTACGGGGTTTTCACATCGGTGAATCTTCTCGTGTTCCCGGGCCTCACGGATAGCAAGGAGGAATTCCAGGCCCTTTCTGAGCTTATAGAAGCCTCCAGGCTGGATATGATCCAGCTCAGGAACTTGAATATAGACCCGGAGTTTTTCATGGGCGTCCTGCGTAAGTCCACGGGTATCCTGCGTCGGTCCGGTGGGGGAAGCGAGGCTATTGGCATAGTAAATTTTATTGAGGCCCTTAAATCTTCATTCCCCCGACTCAAAATCGGCAATTATTCGCGCCCGGTTGGGCGTTAAGCTAAGTGCTGGTTCCTTAATTCATGCCAGTTTACCGGCACGTCCCAGGACTTACGGTGTTGCGTTCCGGGGACGGCGCGCTTGCGGCGCGCCTCCGTTGAAATTTGGCGCGAGGACCCTGCCAAATTTCAAGAGGCCCCGTCACGCAATCACCGGCAACCTATGGAAAAGTGGCAATGGCTTTTGAGCTTAAACTTAGAGCTGAGCGTTGGGAGCGTTAAGTCGTTGAGTGTCAAGAGCGTCAATAGAGAGAGCCCGTAGTAACCTTTGTTCCGGCTACTGCAGATCCCTGCATAGCCCACGGCAACCTTTCGGCTACCATAGACCATTACGGAACCTACAATAACCTTGACTCGACCCATCACGAGTCCCTAAGCAGCCCACGGCAATCTCCCGACTGCCGTGAACCACTGGGTTTTTAAGAAAAACCATCACCGGAACCCGTGATGATCTTAGCTCGACCACCATGCATCCCTTTTGAGCCTGCGACAGTCTCAATCACTTCAACTGCCGCAGACCCTTACAGGACGCCATGGTGATCTGCGCGCCGGCTGTCACAGACCCCCTTGGAGCCTGTGACAACCTTTGCCCGACCGTTACAGACCCCATCAGGACAGAGCCTGTAACGATCTTGGCTCGGCTACTACGGACCCTCACGGTCTATATGTTAACCAGCAAACCAGAAAATATGACATCGTACAGGAAGAATATTAATGGAAAATCATACAACAATATTAACATAATACCTGAGGAGGCTTGAGCTTTGCGCAACCTTGTCGAGGACGCCCTCAAGGGGGCGGGCGCCGATTATGCGGAGATAAGAATAGAAGAGCGCGAGACTACGCGGATTGCGTTCCGAGGCCGGACGCTGGAGGAGATAGGGATGTCCGTGACTCTCGGTGGTAATGTGCGGGCGCTGGTGCGGGGCGGCTGGGGCTTTGTTTCCTTTGACGGCATTGGCGAGCTGAAGGAACGCGTGCGGCTTGCGGTAAGTCAGGCGAGGCTGGCGACGACCGGAAACGGCCGCGCCTCGCAGCTCTCACCAGTTGAACCCGTAATTGATAGTGTAAAGGCCCAGCTTGTAAAGGACCCGCGCCACATCCCGCTATCGACCAAGAAGCGCCTCTTGGAGGAGTATAACGAGATTATTCTCAATTCCGGGCCGAGGATCCAGACATCGACCATCCTCTATGTGGAGACGTTTACGAAGAAGTATTTTGCCAATACCGAGGGGACCTATATAGACCAGGAGGCGAGCGATATAGGGGCGAATATAACGGCCATCGCCAGGGATGGCGACAATGTGCAGCAGTGCTTCCTGCCTGCGGGCGGCACAACAGGGTTCCAGACCGTTGAGGGGCTCCATGAAAGGGTTAGGGACATCGCCCGGAGGGCCATTGAGATGCTGGATGCGGATCCCGTGAAGGCCGGCGAATACACGGTGGTTATCAACCCTGGCCTCGCCGGGGTGTTTGTTCACGAGGCATTTGGTCACCTCAGCGAGTCGGATTTCGTTTACGAAAACGAAAGGCTGCAGGAGATCATGACCATGGGCGCGCGATTCGGCCCGGATATCTTGAACATCGTTGACGGGGCGGCGGTCGAAGGCCACCGCGGGTCATACAGGTATGATGATGAGGGGGTCCCGAGCAGGATGACCCACCTTATAAGAAACGGCATCCTCGTTGGCAGGCTTCACTCTCGTGAGACCGCGGCTAAAATGGGTGAGCGCCCAACGGGCAACGCGAGGGCCATAAACTACCGTCACAGGCCTATAGTGCGGATGACGAATACGTTTATAGAGAATGGAACGACGAGCTTTGAGGATATGATCTCAGATATAAAGGAAGGGGTCTACGCCATAGAGGCATATGGGGGCGAGACCGCTATGGAAATGTTTACCTTCTCGGCGGGCGAGGCCTTCATGATAAGGAATGGCAAGATAGCCGAGCGGGTGAGGGATGTGGTCCTGACCGGCAACCTCTTCGATACACTCAAGAACATCGAATGCATAGGTAATGATTTTGAATGGCATGATGGAGGCGCCGGCGGGTGCGGCAAGGGCGCGCAATTCCCGTTGCCTGTGGGCGATGGGGGTCCACACGTGAGGATACGTAAGGTTGTCATAGGGGGAAGATGACTTTGGAAAGGCTGTTGAATCTTGCATCGAAAGAGGCTGACGCAGCTGAGGTATTCTTCATAAAGAGCGCGGAGACCCCCGTTTCCTTTGAAGCGAACAGGCTCAAATTCATCGAAACGAGGATGGTTGAGGGCGCCGCGCTCCGGATCATAAGAAACGGGCGCATTGGTTTCTCGACCTCCAGCAAGCTTGATGAGCCGGATATCCTGGTCAGGAACGCCGTCGCCTCGAGCGAGTTCGGGGTCGAGGCGGCCTTTGAATTCCCCGCGACGTCAAAGGCAGCGCTTCCCACCCCCAGGGTTTACGATGCCGGGATCGCCGACCTTGACCCTGGGTACATGATCAAGCTCGGCTCGGAGATGATCGCCCGGGTGCTGGATGCAGAGCCTGGGGCCAAGTGCGACGTCACGTTTACCAGGGATGTAGAGGAGATCTCTGTAGGGCATGCGGGGGGTGGACCTCCTGTATCGTACCGGCGGACCTTATTTGAAGGTGGCATGGAAGTGACTGTGGTCTCCGGCGAGGATATCTTGATGGTCTCGGATTACAATGCATCGAGCGCAATGAATATCGATTTCAGGCGCCTCACCGACGGGATCATCCAGCGTTTGATATGGGCGAGGAGGATAGTCCCCGTCACCACCGGCCGGTACCCTGTCATCTTTACATCCAGGGCCATGGTTGTCCTCCTCCTGGCGTTGAAGGTGGCCCTGAATGGAAAGACGGTACTCCAGGGAGCCTCGCCACTTGCCGGCAAACTGGGCACCAGGGTGATGGATGAGCGTATCTCCCTTTACGACGACGGGACGGTGAACCACGCTCCGAGAAGTGCCCCCTTTGATGACGAGGGCGTGCCGTGCCGGCGGACGCCGCTCATAGAGGGCGGCGTGGTCCGCAACTTCTATTATGATCTCCAGACCGCCGGGCGTTCGGGGAAGGAGAGCACTGGCAATGGCTGGCGCGTCTCGCGCACGGGAGAGCGGTCCTTTGAGGGCCAGCCTACGACGGCGCAGACTAACATCGTGGTGCCGCCGGGGGACATGAGCCTCGAGAGGATGATAGAAAGCATGGATGAAGGCCTCATCGTTGAACAGCTTATGGGGGCGGGCCAGGGGAATATCCTGAGCGGCGCCTTCTCGATGAATGTTCACCTCGGCTACAAGGTGGAGGGCGGCAGGATAGTGGGCCGGGTCAAGAACACCATGGTGGCGGGGAACGCCTTTGAGGCGTTTAACGATGTGGTGGCGCTTGGCGACAAGGCTGAGTGGGTCATGGGCCCTTATTCGGTGCCGGCTTTCTTGTTCAGGTCGCTGTCGGTGTCGACGAAGAGTTAAGTTAGTGCGCAAGAATACCCGGACCTTTCGCAGGTAACAGCTACCAGTGCTGCACAGTGGCCGTGGCGTCTCGCATCTCTCCGCCCGGCGGACGCGGCCTGCTCGACTAAGTGTAGGTTCCTTAATTTGTGCCAGTTTACCAGCACGTCCCAGGGGTTGCCGGTGTTGCGTTCCGGGGACGGCGCGCTCGCGGCGCGCCTCCGTTGAAATTTGGCGTGAGGGCCTTGCCAAATTTCAAAAGGCCCCGTCACGCAAGCACCGGCAACCCCTGGGAAAACGTCAGTAATCTTCGAACCTACACTTAGCCGCGTCGGCCGGGCGGAGAGATGCCAGACGCCCTATGCAAGTGCCCAAAAGGGCAGAGATTTTTGCGCACTAACTCAGCATATACTCTGCTACATGATACGCGCGGGGCGGCGCGACGACCAGCCATCGTGTCACCCTTTGAATTCGGCGGCGCACTGCGCAAACCGCCCCTCAAGCACATACGGCCCCATCGGCGACATCCCGTGGCCGCGGCGTTCCGGTGTGACGCGGATCTTATCCGTCATGGCCAGGCTAGGTATCTCTTTATGGTTTACCCAGAAACCAGGCAACTGGGCTGGCGCCAGGTCGATGAAATTACGGGGCGTCCCATCCCTCATCAGAATCCACGCAGTATAGATATTGAAATCTGACCCAAATTTCGACGGGTCGGGCATTCCCATTGTGGCCACAAACACGTGCCCGGTTTCGGCGGGATGCGACAGCACAACGCCCGGGTTGGGTACCCTTTTTTCTACAGGATTCAAAACGAAGCAGCACCATCCGGGCACCACGGCCACTGCCGGCGGTGCTGGAGCAGGTGGCGCCGCCGGTGGAGCTGGAGGCGGCATGGTAGGCGGTGACGGGTGCATTCCCATCACGGGTATACGTATGACTTGTCCAACCATGATTACGTCCGGGCTCGTGATGCTGGGGTTGGCTGCCATTATAGCCTGCACGGTCGTGCCGAAACGCTGGGCGATTGTGGTCAGCGTATCCCCTGCCTGGACTCGATATTCTGTAAACTGCATCATGGTATATCCCCCCTTCGCAGCTAATTACGAAATTCCCCATACGGGGCTCTCGGAATTGCCTATGATATAATATTCAGCATATTCACCCGTTGGGACCCCCGGGAGACTTCGCAAGCCCTAGCACAAATACGGCGCCGGTGCCGGGCAAGATGAAAGTGCCACGAGAGAAGGATATGGCATAAAATTTGTAGATCTTTGGAGATAGTTTATCATATTGGCTTATTTTATCCAGATATTCCATGATATGATCAAATATTATGGGTGCATATTTTGCCCCAAAGTATATTATAATAGGGTTGAAGGTCAAAGAAGGTCAAAAAGAAACGGGTTGCCAGTTGGGAGCAGGCTGGGAGCAAGGATCTGGGTCCAGCCATGGGTCCAGGGGAAGGCTCAGCTTGGGCAAGGATAAGGATAAGGTTATGTGTAAGATGATTTTATGAAAGTAGGAAGTGATAGTGTGGGCAGCCTTGCCGATTACATCGAACGTTACTTAAAGAGCCTGGTCGATGAGGCGGCCCAGGGCATAATTGAAATCCAGCGCCGGGAGTTGGCTGAGAAGTTCAACTGCGTCCCTTCGCAGATAAACTACGTTTTGAAGACCCGTTTTACAGTAGCACACGGCTATATCGTTGAGACCAGACGGGGAGGCGGTGGATACATCCGGATCATCAAGGTCCAGAGGAGGCCCGGAAACGAGCTGGCAAGATCGTTAGAGGAAGCGATTGGCCATGCGATAAGCCGGGGGGATGCCGAGGACCTGCTCCGGCGCCTGGAGGATAGCGGTGCCATTGATGAAGCGCAGAGGTTACTTGTAAAGTCTGTCCTTCACCAGGAAACCTTTGGAGTCGATCCTGTAATCGAGGATGTCCTTAGGGCGCGGATACTCAAGGCCATCCTGGTGGTTCTAATGAGTTGACAGGAGAATTCCCATAATATTATGGAGGTGGGATATATGATTTGCGACGAGTGCAAGAAGCGCCCGGCCAACGTTCACCTGACGAAGATCATCAATGGACATAAAACCGAGATGCACCTTTGTGAGGAGTGCGCCAGGGCAAAGGGAGAGCTTGATTTCTTCGGCGCTCCGGAGTTCTCGTTCCATAATCTTCTCGCAGGGCTTATTCACCCCGAGCCGATGGGTATCGGAATGACTATGCCCTCGCCGTACAGGACGCCGCGTAAATGCGAAACGTGCGGCCTCGATTATACGGATTTTACGCAGTCAGGGTTCCTCGGGTGCAGCAACTGTTATGCGGATTTTCACCAGCAGCTCGAACCCCTGCTCCGGAGGATCCACGGGAGCACGAGGCACGTTGGAAAGGTGCCCGGCAGGACGAGCGGTACTCTCAAGATCCGGAAGGACATTGAATCACTGCGAGCCGAGTTGCAGAAGTGCATCGCCAGGGAGGAGTACGAGAAGGCTGCGGAGATAAGGGACAGGATCCATGAGCTTGAAGGCAAGCTCAATGAATCGGCTTGAGACGGGTTGAGGGCGGCAAGGATTTGACGGCAAGGAATTATAGGGTGGTGAGGAGCATGTCACTGAAGGATATAATAGAAAAAACGCTGAGTGCGTGGATGAAGGATGGTGGGCCGGAGGCGGATGTGGTCTTGAGCACCCGGATACGGGTGGCCAGAAATCTAAATAATGTCCCGTTCCCGCACGTGGCCTCCGATGCCGATCTTAAAGGTGTCGTGGATGCTGTCAGGGACGCCGTCAAGCGTTCGCCTACCCTCGCCAGCCTTCAAGTGCTGGATCTGGCCGAGGTTTCGCCGCTGGACCGGCAGATCCTTGTGGAGAAGCACCTGGTCAGCCCCCAGCATATAGGCCAGGTGAAGAACAGAGCCGTGATCCTCCGCAAGGATGAGGTCGTAAGCATAATGATCAACGAAGAGGACCATATCCGTATCCAGACGATTTTCCCCGGGTTCCAGCCGGAAAAGGCATGGGAACTCTGTAACGAGGTGGATGATGGACTGGAGCGGGGCCTTGATTATGCCTTCGATGAGAAGATAGGCTATCTCACAGCGTGTCCCACCAATGTCGGGACGGGACTCAGGGCATCGGTGATGATGCACCTTCCCGCATTAGCCGTGACCAACCAGGTGGGCAGGGTCCTATCCACCGTGTCTCACCTCGGGATAGCCGTAAGGGGTCTCTACGGGGAGGGCACGGAGTCCTCAGGGAATATATATCAACTCTCGAACCAGGTTACCCTCGGGCGGACGGAAGAGGACATCCTTGAAAATATCAAGGGTGTGGCGCGGCAGATCATTGATCAGGAGCGTGGGGCGCGGAGTTATCTCATGCGCGAGACAAGGAGACAACTTGAGGACAGGGTTTATAGGGCTTATGGAATTCTGGCCAACGCGAGGATGATCACATCTGAAGAGGCGCTTCGCCTTCTCTCGGATGTCAGGCTCGGGATCGATACGGGTCTCATCCCGGGTATAGACAGGAAGATATTTAATGAGCTTATGGTTTTGACGCGCCCTGCTTATCTACAAAAACTAATGGGGAGGGAGCTCAGCCCTCCTGAACGCGATGTTGAGAGGGCGTCCTTTATAAGGGAGAGAATCAAGGAGGGCTAAAATGATATAAAGGGATAATAAGGCAAGGATGATAGAGTCTTGACAAGACAATACGATCAGGACAAATAAGATTTGGATCTAGTCAGGAAGGAAGTGATACAAATGATGTTTGGCGGGCTTACAGAGAGGGCCCAGAGGGTTTTGCAGCTCTCTCAGGAGGAAGCCAGGAGGCTTGGACATGACGTAGTCGGGACAGAACACATCTTATTGGGGCTTGTCGCCGAGGGCCAGGGGGTTGCTGCGCGGGCTCTCCAGAATCTTGGCATAAGCTTGGAAAACGTTCGTAGCCAGGTCGAGAAGTTGATCGGGACGGGCGAGCCTACGCGGGCCAATGTTATTGCTTTGACGCCGCGGGCCAAGAGGGTTCTTGAACTTGCAATGGATGAGGCGCGCAGGCTCGGGCATGGCTATATTGGAACAGAGCATATCCTCCTCGGTTTGATAAGGGAAGGCGAGGGCGTGGCTGCCCAGGTGCTTTCGAATCTCGGCGCCGACCTCGATAAGGTACGCAAGGAGGTTATGTCACTCCTCGGCGCGGGCGGGGCGGTCGCTCCTGCCGGGAAGGCCGGTGCCACCCGTACGCCAACCCTCGACCAGTTTGGCAGGGACCTGACCGCTTTGGCGAGGGATGGTAAACTCGATCCCGTGATCGGCCGCGAGAAGGAGATAGAGCGAGTCATCCAGGTACTGAGCCGGAGAACGAAGAACAACCCTGTGCTCATCGGAGACCCCGGGGTTGGGAAGACTGCGATTGCCGAGGGCCTCGCCCAGAAGATAGTGAAGGGTGATGTGCCAGAGGTGCTCGCTGATAAGCGCGTTGTTACGCTTGATATGGGATCGATCGTCGCTGGGACTAAATTCCGCGGGGAGTTCGAGGAGCGCCTGAAGCGGGTTATCGATGAGATCCGGGCGGCCGGGGATATCATCCTCTTCATCGACGAGCTTCACACGATAGTTGGAGCGGGAGCCGCGGAGGGTGCGATTGATGCTGCCAACATCCTCAAGCCCGCTCTCGCCAGGGGCGAACTCCAGTGCATCGGCGCGACGACCCTCGATGAATACCGCAAGCATGTGGAGAGGGACGCGGCCCTGGAGCGGAGATTCCAGCCGATCCAGGTCGGTGAGCCGACAGTTGATGAGACGATTGCCATACTTGAAGGTCTACGCGACCGGTACGAGGCCCATCACAGGGTAAAGATCACGGATGAGGCCCTGAAGGCTGCGGCCAGGCTGTCGGACCGGTACATCACCGACAGGTTCCTGCCGGATAAGGCCATCGACCTTATAGATGAGGCATCTTCGAGGGTCAGGCTCCAGACCCAGGTTGCCCCGCCCGACCTGAAGAAGCTCGAGGATGAAATGAACCGGATAAAGGCCGAGAAGGAGTCGGCGATCCAGAATGAGGAGTTTGAGAAGGCTGCCGGCCTGCGGGACAAGGAGCAGAAGCTTCGCGAGGAGATCGAAGCCAAGAAGGCAGAATGGCAGAGCAAGCGAGGGAGGCTCGATGCGACCGTAACTGAGGAGGACATAGCCTATGTCGTTTCGAGCTGGACCGGAATCCCCGTGAGCAAGCTCGCGCAGGAGGAGACGGAGAGGCTCCTCAAGCTGGAGGAGATTCTGCATGAGCGGGTTATAGGACAGGACGAGGCCGTGTCCGTGGTTGCAAAGGCGGTTCGAAGGGCCCGGGCTGGCCTCAAGGACCCGAAGAGGCCTGTAGGATCCTTCATATTCCTCGGCCCCACGGGCGTAGGCAAGACTGAGCTGGCGCGCGCCCTTGCTGAGGCGCTCTTTGGCGATGAGGACGCCATGATAGCGCTTGATATGTCCGAGTACATGGAGCGCCACACCGTATCGAGGTTGATCGGTGCGCCCCCGGGCTACGTGGGCTATGAGGAAGCCGGTCAGCTCACTGAGAAAGTCCGGCGCCGGCCGTATTCGGTTGTCCTGTTTGATGAGATCGAAAAGGCCCACCCCGAGGTATTTAACGTGTTACTGCAGGTGCTCGAGGATGGCCGCCTGACCGACGGCAAGGGGCGGACTGTCGACTTCCGTAATACAGTCATAATCATGACATCCAACGTAGGGGCCAACCTTATCGAACGCGCGGCCACCCTTGGTTTCCGCGCCGAGAAGGATGAAGAAGCAACATCATACGAGCAAATGAAGGAAAGGGTCCTGAGCGAGCTCAGGAGGACCTTCAGGCCCGAATTCCTCAATAGAATCGACGAGGTCATCGTGTTCCACGCCCTCAACGAGGAGCAAATCCGCAGGATACTCGACCTCAGGCTGAAGGACCTGGAGAAGCAGCTGGCCGACCATGATATTAAGCTGGATGTGACGAGCGCGGCGAAGGATCTCCTTGTCAAGGAGGGCTTCAATAAGGAATATGGCGCCCGGCCTTTGAGAAGGGCGATCCAGAGGATGGTCGAAAACCGCATCTCCGAGGAGATGCTCGAGGGCAAGATCAAAGACGGCGATACCGTAAAGGTTGATGTGAAGGATAACGCCCTGACGTTTGAGGCCGTAAGAAGCACGGCGCCTGTCTCCTGAGTCATAGGTAGCCTGAGTCATAGGTAGTTGCTATGCCGGAGGCCGCTATGCTATAATGTTGGCAATACTGCATAGACATGCGGTAGACGATTAGACGGTTGCGATGCGCGCCTCCGGCTCCGCCTGGCGGGGCCTGTATGAATGGATGAATGGGCGCCGAGGTGAAGGGATGATTTTTCGTGGGCGAGAGGGAGATAGGAATCGGGCTGCTGGGTTGCGGAACGGTCGGCACGGGTGTCCTTGAGATTCTCGGGCGGAATGTGGAAGCGGTCACCGGGCACACAGGGGTGCCCATTCGCGTCAGGAAGGTCCTCGTGAGGGATAAGTCCAAACCGCGAAGGGTCGCCTTGAACCAGGATATACTGACCACCAGTTTTCAGGACATCCTCGATGACGATAGCATCCAGATCGTGGTTGAGGTCATGGGGGGACTCGAACCGGCGGGCGAGTACATACTGGGTGCCTTCCGGCGCGGCAAGCATGTTGTTACCGCCAATAAGGAGCTGCTTGCCAAGCGAGGCCCGGAGATATTTGAGTCCTCGCGGAAACACGGGGTGATGTTACGCTTCGAGGGGAGCGTCGCGGGTGGGATCCCAATTATAAAGCCGCTTGAGGAGTGCCTCGCAGCCAACAGGATTCAAGAGGTAATGGGCATCATCAACGGGACAACCAACTATATTTTGACCAAGATGACCTCCGAGGGGCGCCAGTTCGAGGACGTGTTGCGCGAGGCCCAGGAGAAAGGGTTTGCCGAGGCGAATCCGTCCGACGATATTGAAGGAAGGGACGCCGCGTACAAGCTGGCGATTCTCGCCTCTATAGCCTTTGGCACAGAAGTAAGCCCTGATAAGGTCTATACGGAAGGCATAACGAAGATAACACCGCTTGATATCGAGTATGCAAGGGAGCTCGGGTTCGTCATAAAGCTCCTGGCGATAGGCAAGGAGGTGGACGGGGCAATCGAGGCCCGCGTCCATCCTACATTCGTCCCGGCTCGCCACCCGCTCGCGAGCGTCAATGACGCTTTCAACGCGATCTTTGTGAGGGGCAACGCCGTCGGCGACCTGATGTTTTACGGCCGCGGCGCCGGGGACCTGCCGACAGGGAGCGCTGTGGTGGCTGATATCATTGACGTCGCCAATTCGATACTTTCCGGCGTGCCGGCGGGAGCCATAGGCCCGGGCTTTGTGACCTGGAATGGCGGGCGGAAAATATCGGATATAGACTCCGTGAGCACGAGGTACTATATTCACCTCAAGGTTATCGACCGCCCCGGGGTGCTCGCCAGCATAGCCAGGGCATTCGGAGACCATGAGGTGAGCCTGGAATCCGTGATCCAAAAGGGTAGAGGGCAGAACCCCGTGGGGCTTGTCTTTGTAACCCACAGGGTGCTTGAGCGTAATGTTCGCGCCGCACTGAGGGTGATTAAGGATTTGCCCGTGGTGATGGATATTTCCAACGTTATACGGGTGGAGGGCGAGGCGTAAATGTCTGGCGCGGCCGGAGCGGTAGCCAGGGTCGTGATCCCGGCTACGTGCGCAAATCTTGGCCCGGGTTTTGACGCGCTCGGGATGGCCATAGGGATTTACAACGAAGTCGAGATGGTCGAGGTCGAGACGGAGGAGATCAAGGGCGCGCTAAGCATTCAAGTCTTCGGGGAGGGCGAAGCGTCGCTCCCGAGGGATGAGTCCAACCTCGTTTACCGGGCGGCGAAGACTGCATGTGAGGCAGCCGGCCGTGAAATGCCTCCTGTACGTTTGACCCTTGTAAACAGGATACCCCTTTCCCGTGGCCTGGGAAGCAGCTCGGCCGCAATTGTCGGAGGGCTGCTTGCCGCCAACGCGATCCTTGGCCAACCGCTCAGCCTCGAGGATGTCTTTGAGCTGGCCGTCAGGCTGGAAGGACACCCGGATAATGTCGCCCCGGCCATTTTCGGCGGGGTGGTCGCAAGCCTCACGGGCGGTTCCGGACCACGACACGTCGGGATTAGCCTCCCGCCCGTTCTTGAGGTCGGCGTGAACATCGTGGTCTGCGTTCCTTCGTTTCATGTGTCTACAGGTCATGCGCGCTCTATACTCCCTGAGGCTGTGAGCTTCTCAGACGCCGTTTTTAATGTCGGGAGGGTGGCGTTTCTGGTGGCCGCCCTTTCCCAGGGGCGGTGTGACCTCCTGGCAGAGGCGATGAGCGACCGCCTTCACCAGCCATACCGGGTGACGCTCGTTCCCGGCCTGGATGACGTTATCAAGGATGCGGTGGCGTCAGGGGCAGCGGGCGCGGCCCTCAGCGGGTCGGGGCCATCGGTGGTGGCCCTGGTGGGAGGCGATGCATCGCGCGCCTCGATGACAGCCGAGGTCATGAGGAGGGCTTTCGGGCGTCACGGCATTGAAGCCAGGTCCTATATTACGAAAATCTCGCCGGCGGGGGCCAGGGTAATCCAGCAAAGCGAGCTTGGCGATGTAGCGGTTGCTTCCCGGCGGCTCGTGGCTGAGGGTTTAGGGCTGGTCGTGGTCAAGGATGGCAGGGTTATATCCGCCTCGCGCGAGAGCGGTATACGCCCGTTGTTGAACGCCGTGATGCAATTTGATGGCGAGCTTGAAGGGGCTGCCGTGGCTGACAAGATCATGGGCAGGGCATCCGCCCTCCTATGCATAGAGGCCGGGGTGCGTGCGGTCTACGCGCCGGTTATGGCTCACGGGGCCGCAGGAGAGCTCGCCCGGCGTGGGATCGATTTCACGGCTGGCATGATCGTGCCGCGAATCCTGAATCACGCGGGGAACGACTCGTGCCCCTTCGAGAAACTGACGATGGATATCACGGACCCGGGAGAGGCTTTTTGTGCAATCCGGGCATTCGCGTTGGGAGAAGTTTAAAAATGTCGAAGGCTAAAACAAGATATATTTGTCAGGAATGCGGCTACAGCGCCCCCAAGTGGCTCGGGCGGTGCCCCGGTTGCGGAGCATGGAATTCCATGATTGAGGAGGTCGTTGAAGCGACCGGTGCAGGTGGGCCCGCCACATCGCGATCCGGGTTGTTTACCACGGGCGACAGGCCGCGACCCATAACAGAGGTTGAGGCCTGCCAGGAAGAAAGGTTTTCCACGGGCATAGGTGAGCTTGATAGAGCCCTTGGCGGGGGGATTGTCCCGGGCTCTTTTATATTGGTAGCAGGGGATCCCGGGATAGGTAAATCAACTCTGATGTTGCAGATGTCAAATCATATAGGGCTGACGGGCAAGCCGGTGCTTTATGTATCCGGCGAGGAGTCGTCTAGACAGATAAGGCTCAGGGCTGATAGGCTGGGGCCGCTATCGGGTGACCTGTTTGTTGTCGCCGAGACAAATATCAGGGTCATTGAGGATCACGTCGCCTCGGTAAGTCCTTCTCTTGTTATTATCGACTCTATTCAGACAGCCTATGACCCGGAGCTGGAATCCGCGCCTGGCAGCGTAAGCCAGGTCCGGGAGGTCGCTGCTCGCCTGATGAGGCTCGCCAAGGTCTCCGGCACGCCGATATTTGTTGTAGGCCATGTCACGAAAACCGGCGTCATAGCAGGGCCGCGCGTCCTGGAGCATATGGTTGATACCGTATTATATCTCGAGGGCGAGAGGAATCACGCCTTTAGAATACTGCGCGCAGTAAAGAACAGGTTCGGGTCGACCAATGAAATTGGCGTGTTCGAGATGCAGCAAGGTGGCCTTATCGATGTCAAGAATCCTTCGCAAATTTTTCTATCTGAGAAACCCGTAGGGGTCTCCGGGTCCTGTGTCGTTGCCAGCCTCGAGGGCACGCGGCCGATTCTGGTCGAGCTCCAGGCACTGGTGAGCTCCATGAACTTTGGAGCGCCTCGACGGACTACGATGGGTGTAGATTATAACCGCGTGGCCATAATCCTGGCTGTCCTGGAGAAAAGAGTGGGTCTATCTCTCGCCATGGAGGACGTCTACGTTAACGTTGTGGGGGGCATCAGGCTCGACGACCCCGCCGTCGATCTCGGGATCGCCACGGCGATAGCCTCGAGCCATAAGGGCAAGGCCGTGGATGGCGGCAGCATAGTGCTGGGTGAGATTGGTTTGTCCGGCGAGGTCCGGGCCGTAAGCCGCCTGGAGGCCAGGCTATCCGAAGCGGCTAAGCTAGGCTTTAAGAGATGCATTATTCCGAGGAGGAATGTGCCCCAGGGCAAAGAGATGCGGCTTGATATGGAGATCGAAGGAGTCGCGACGTTGAGGGAGGCGCTCGATGCGGCTATAGGATAGGGCCATAGGACAGAGATGGGTCAGGACAGAGATAGGTCGGAGGGATGAAAGGAACGATGCCAGGTGAGCAGAAACTATTGGAGGAGCGTTTTCTCAAGACGCTAAGACTCGTTGCGCCGGGCACGGATTTGCATGAGGGCCTCGAGAGCATAATCAGGGCAAGGACGGGGGCTTTAATAGTTGTAGGGGATTCGCCTGAGGTGATGGCCCTCGTAGACGGTGGATTCCGGCTGAATTGCGAATTTACCCCCTCAAGACTATATGAACTCTGCAAGATGGATGGTGCCGTCGTCTTGAGTGAGGACGGCAGGCAGATACTCGTTGCCAACGCGCAACTGCTTCCAGACCCGCAGGTGGAGTCGAAGGAGACCGGCACGAGGCATAGAACCGCCGAACGCGTGGCGAAGCAAACCGGTAAGCTTGTAATCGCCATATCCCAGCGGCGAAATGTTATTACTCTCTATGAAGGCAATTTCAAGTATATAATTCGTGATATCGGCGTAACCCTCGCCAAGGCGAACCAGGCGCTCCAGACTCTTGAGAAATACCGTAGCGTCCTCGATCATGCTTTGACAAACCTTAGCGCCCTGGAGTTTGAGGACCTTGCTACGCTCTCGGACGTCGCCACTGCGATTCAGCGGACGGAGATGGTTAGCCGCGTGGCCCGGGAAATCGAGAAATACATCTGCGAACTCGGGACCGAGGGGCGTCTCATCAGCATGCAGCTGGAAGAGTTGATGGCGGATGTGGAAGACGAGGGGCTTATGGTTATAAGGGATTACCTTGTGGCCCACGAGTCCAAGTCGGCAGAATCTATAAGGGACCAGATAGCGAGCTGGGATGCCGAGGATTTGCTGGATCTGGGGACGATCTGTCGAACCCTGGGCTATTCGGGAACGGCGAATATCCTTGACCAGGCTGTTTCGCCGAGGGGATATCGCGTCCTCTCGAAGATACCGAGGCTGCCCATGCCGGTTATAATGAATATCGTCGTAACATTCAAGACCCTTCAGGGGGTCCTCAACGCGTCCATAGATGAGCTGGACGGTGTTGAGGGTATAGGAGAGGTGAGAGCGCACGCGATCAAGGATGGTCTGAGGCGCCTCAGAGAGCATGTTCTACTTGAGAGACATATGTAAACCCAAGGTCAGGTATAAGTCTCAGGTCAGGCTAAATATCCCCAGCGTCGTGATGGTGCGATATTCCTTCTCAAGGACTTCATACAGGTCCAGGTGGAGGAGATTACAGAGGGCCGCCAGGTAGAAGAGCACCATGCCAAGCTCGCTCTCGATCGCATCTTTGCATTCGGGGCACAAGGAGCCAGTTAAATGAGTATCTACGTAGTTCTTTATCTCGGATAAGCTGATGTCACACGGGAGTTGCTGACGGCTTGCGTTAATCTTCAAACACCCGCAGTTTGTCACTGCTTTGATGATAGCGCGGTTTGCGCGCGCATTCGATTCCTGAAACTTCGAAAGACAATCAAGGATGCTGCGGTGCCTGATAAGGTGGTCATATACAGCTTCCTGAAACCTCACGAATTGCTTCCCCTCCATCATCTGTCCCCCCAAACCTCTGCTCATCTTTTTTATTTCATTGCATTGTTAAGTGTTTAATTTCCCTGGTGACCATGATTTTATTATATGTTTACATGCTGACTTTGTCAATGAATGCGGCAGCGCGATCGGGCCGGAATGCGCGAAAAATGGGCATTTCTTGACAGCCCTGGTTTGACATGATAAAATCAAAATTAGGGAACTTATGGTATTGCTGGGGGGTATATATAGGTGTTTAATGTCGGAGATAAAGTCGTTTATCCAATGCACGGTGCCGGGGTTATAGAGGCCATCGAGGAGCGGGAAGTGCTTGGGAAGCGACAAAAGTACTATGTTATGCGAATCCCTCTAGGTGAAATGAAGGTCATGGTGCCTGCAAGAAGCGTGGAGGAGGTGGGTTTGAGGGGAGTTATAGGGCGGGAGGACGTCGAGAAGGTATTTGAGGTCCTGAAAAGCGCAAAGACGAAGATGTCGTCCAACTGGAACCGGAGATACAAGGCTAACCTTGAGAAGATCAAAAGCGGCGATGTGTTTGAAGTGGCGGAAGTGGTGCGCAACCTCTCGAAGCGGGACCGCGAGAAGGGACTCTCTGCGGGTGAGAAGAGAATGCTTGAGAGCGCGCGTCAAATCCTAATAAGCGAGCTCGTGCTTGCCCAGGGGCGCGATAAGGATGAGGTAGCTGAGGAGATAGATAGTGTCCTGGAGTAGTCCGGGTAGCCGGATGGAAAGAAAAGATAGGAATTGGATAAATGTGCCGTGGATAGCTATGGAATAGCTGTGGGTTCAGGGTTGACATGGTTCGACACGTATATCCTTGAAGGTATGGATAGAAGTAGTGTATCATAAGAATACTAAGAAATACATACTAAGGATGCCGCCCGCCGGGGACGGTGGTGGCACGTTGCCATGTCTCATAGGAGCTATGTCACATGAGCTCATGGATTGCAAATATGGATGAGGGAGGTGGGATGTTTCGTGGTTGACAGGTTGATTCGGATTTTTTTTATTGCCGGCGGCGCTGCAGTAGGGATAGCCATCAACAGGACGATGGATATCAGCTCTTGGAGTTCAGGGGGCCTGGGGATTAGTATATCGTTGCTTGTACTGATGGCCCTCGGTGGTGCCATTGTCGGCCTCTTGATTGCCCCCGCTTTCACCTGGATTCTCAGGCGCTCGGTCGCATGGGTCGAAAACGGGTTGCGTAAAACACCTACTCAGGATATCGTCGCCGGGGCCTTGGGTGGAATCGTTGGCTTGCTCATCGCAGTTCTTCTTACTCTCCCATTTGTCCAGCTGCCTTTTATCGGGCGATATATTCCGTTGCCAGTTACCCTTATGTTCGGGTACCTCGGTGCCCACATTGCTATAAGGAAGAAAGAAGAACTATTTAGCCTATTCTTATCAGTTCCTCGGTCGGTTGAACGCGTTGTCGGGGGGAGCGCTGACCGGACTGTGATCGCCGGGAGAGAGAAGCGGAGTAAGCCGGGTAATCTAGGCAGTAGGGCCTCTTATAAGATCCTGGATACGAGCGTAATAATTGATGGTCGTATAGCTGATATTTGTAAAACCGGATTCATAGAGGGCATTCTTATAGTGCCCAGCTTCGTCTTGGAAGAGCTTCAACGCATTGCGGACTCATCCGATGTCCTGAAGAGGAACAGAGGCCGGCGGGGCCTGGATATCTTAAATAAGCTCCAGAAGGAGCAGAATGTCGTTGTCCAGGTGCACGAGACCGACGTCGATGATTCCCTGGAAGTGGACAGCCGGCTTGTTAAGCTTGCCAGGGCCCTCGGCGCCAAGATAGTCACCAATGACTTCAATCTTAATAAGGTGGCGGAGTTTAGAGGTGTCCAGGTCTTGAACATCAATGAACTCGCAAATGCTTTGAAGCCTGTAGTCCTGCCGGGGGAGGAAATGGTTGTACACGTCATCAAAGACGGGAAGGAATCCGGGCAGGGAGTGGCGTATTTAGATGATGGAACGATGATCGTCGTGGATGGGGGCAAGAGGTATATAGGAGAGCAGATCGCGGTGATGGTCACCAGTGTTCTCCAGACCGCTGCAGGCAGGATGATCTTCGCAAAGCCCAAAGCCATCGAACGCGTAATGTAGGCTGATTATGCAGGTCATGGTGGGGGAGGAGTTGAGATGCTTGTTTCATGCGTTGTCCCTGCCGCGGGGCAGGGAAGGCGCATGGGTGGTGATACGGGAAAGCTCTTCATGAACTTGAACGGGAAACCTGTATTGTCATATACGCTGGAAGCTATTGAGAAATGCCCGCTTATATCCGAAATCGTCCTGGTCGTCAAGGAAGATGAGATCCAACACGCATCCCGGCTCTTCGCAGAGGAACGGGGGTTTTCAAAGGTTAAAAGGATTATCCCGGGTGGAGCCGAGAGACAGATGTCCGTTTACCTGGGACTCCTTGTTACTGATGCCGCGTGTGATATCGTCATGATTCATGACGGCGCGCGGCCTTTGATTACTTTGGATGCGATAACTTCTGTAATAAATGAGGCGGCCGCCTGGGGTGCCGCGGTAGTGGCTACTCCGGTGAAGGATACTATAAAGTTGTCGGACTCGCAGGGTTTCGTTAAATCTACCCTCGACCGATCAAGGCTGTGGGCGGTCCAGACACCCCAGGCATTCCGGCGTGAACTCCTGTTATGCGCCTACGAAAAGGCTCATAACGATGGTTTTCTCGGCACGGATGATAGCGTGCTTGTGGAGCGACTGGGGTGGAAGGTGAAGCTGGTACCTGGTTCATATGAAAATATAAAGATCACCACCCCTGAAGATATTCCCCTAGCTGAGGCTATACTAAGGAGGAAGGTTCTTGAGGGTAGGAATGGGATATGATGTACACCGGCTCGTCGAAGGTTTGCCGCTCTGGCTGGGTGGCGTTATGATTCCTTACAATGCCGGGCTCCAGGGGCATTCTGATGGCGACGTAATTCTTCATGCGATAGCCGACGCGCTTCTCGGAGCGGTCGGCGAATCGGATATTGGGAGCCATTTCCCTGATGATGACCCCACATATGAAGGGGTGGCAAGCGCTTCACTGCTTGCCAGGGTCCGGGATATTGTTTCTGAGAGGGGCTTCGCTGTAAATAATGTTGACGCTGTCCTCCTGGCGGAGCGCCCCAAGATCGCACCCTATGTTGATGCTATGCGCAGGAGGATATCCGAGATCCTACGCATTGGCCCCGGTGATGTGAGCATCAAGGCGACGACAAACGAGGGGTTGGGGTTTACCGGAAGAGGCGAGGGCATGGCAGCATACGCGGTCGCGAGCGTGATCCCGGTCCCATGAGCTGGGCCCGCGAAGTGGGTCATACTCACCGGGGGCAACAGTCACGTGGAATACGACGGAATCATACTTTACCAAGGGCCAGCCGGGGGTGATAGAGATGGGTAAACTTGTCATAACCGGGGGTGAGAGACTTTCCGGTAAGGTCCGGCTTAGCGGGAGCAAGAATAGTGCCCTGGCGATCCTGGTGGGTGCTGCCATGGGCACCGGCTGGACGAGGCTCGAGAACGTTCCAAATTACGTGGATGTCCATGTCCTTTGTGAAATCCTCCGCGAGCTCGGGGCGCATGTTCGTCCCGCCGGCCCCGGGGCTCTGGAAATAGACGGATCGAGTTTGAGTTATCACACCCCGTCATATGAGGCTGTCCGCAAATTGAGGGCTTCGTTTTATACAGCCGGCCTCCTCCTTGCCCGCCTCGGCAAGGCGGTTGTGCCGTTTCCGGGCGGCGATGTAATAGGTGCGCGAGGGATAGATTTCCATCTCGAGGGTTTTAGAGCCCTTGGGGCGGAGGTGGCAATCGAACACGGCTATGTGAAGCTATCAGCACCGGAGCTCGTGGGCACTAATTTTTATATTGGACGAGCGAGCCACGGCACGACGGTTAATATGATGTTTGCCGCGTGTTTTGCCAGGGGAACGACCACATTGGAGAACGCAGCTAGAGATCCCGAGATCGTTGACCTGGCCGTCTTTTTGAACAGTATGGGAGCGAAGATCAGGGGCGCCGGCACGAGCACGATCAAGATAGAAGGCGTAAAACAGCTTTCGGCAACGTCCTATGAGATAATGCCTGATCGTTTGGAGGCCGGCACGTTCGCCATAGCGTCGGCCATCACGGGCGGGGATATATTGATTGAAAACGCCGTCCCCGAGCACTTGCGCACCGTGATCATCAAATTGCGCGAGGCGGGCGCCGAGATAGAGGAATCATCAAACATGATGCGTGTGGTAGGACCGGATCGCCCGCGCGCCGTTAACATCGAGACCCTCCCATACCCGGGTTTCCCTACGGACCTGCAACCCCAGTTTACGGCGTTGATGACCGTGGCAGGCGGCATCTCCTCCATAACTGAGACGAGGTTCGAAAACAGGTTTACATATGCTGACGAGTTGAGAAGAATGGGCGCGGATTTGCGCGTAGATCGAGATACGATTATAGTCCGCGGGGTAGAGAGGCTCACGGGGGCTCCGGTCGAGTCACCTAGGGATATAAGGGGGGGCGCCGCGCTGGTTGTGGCGGCGCTCTCCGCTCTAGGTGAGACGGAGCTGAGCGGTGTCGAGCATATAGATAGAGGATACGACCATATAGAGAGAAAGCTTGCAATGCTGGGTGCCAGGATAAGGCGCATAGATTAAAACCGGTAACGGGGGAAAGAAAAGGATATGACGGAGAAGGATACCACGGAGAAGGTGCGCGTTAGGTTTGCTCCAAGCCCTACAGGGCACCTGCACATAGGGAACGCTCACACAGGGTTGTTTAACTGGCTCTTTGCTCGTCACAACGGGGGCAAGTTTATTTTGAGGATCGAGGATACGGACCTTGAACGTTCGTATGCGGAGTCCGAGAAGCTTATCCTGGAGGACCTAAAATGGTTGGGACTCGACTGGGATGAGGGAGTGGATATCGGGGGGCCCTACGGGCCCTACAGGCAGACCGAACGGCTCGAACTCTACCGGCAGTATGCGCAGAGGCTCCTCGACGAAGGCCATGCTTATCTTTGTTATTGTACACCCGAGGAACTCGAGATGGAGCGCAAGGCCGCCCTGGACCGGGGAGAAGCCCCAAGGTATGGCGGCAGGTGCCGCGAATTAACCGAAGCTAGGCGAGCTGAGCTGGAGCGCCAGGGGAGAAGGCCGGCGGTGCGGTTCCGGGTGCCTGACGAGGTTATTGTCGTAAATGACCTTATACGCGGCCCCATTGAATTTGACAGCAAGACCATCGGGGATTTCGTAATAATGAAATGCGATGGCGTGCCTACGTATAATTTCGCCGTTGTGGTCGATGACGTCCATATGAAGATTACGCACATCATCAGGGCCGACGAGCATGTAGCTAATACGCCACGTCAAATACTGCTTTACGAGGCTCTCGGCCTCCCCTTGCCGAAATTTGCCCATATCTCCATGATCCTGGGGCCTGATCGCACAAAGCTCAGCAAACGTCACGGGGCTACATCTGTATTTCACTACAGGCAGGCGGGATACCTGCCGGATGCGGTTGTGAACTACCTTGCGCTCCTTGGATGGTCGCCTGAAAACGGCGAAGAGGTGCTAACCAGGGAGGAACTGGTGAAGCAGTTTTCGCTGGATCGTGTCGGAAAGAGCCCCGCCGTGTTTGATATTGCAAAACTCAACTGGTTAAACGGGGTTTATATACGGCAGGCCGACTTGAAGAGCCTGACGGGGATGGCTATACCCTACCTCAAGAACGCGGGGCTGGTGAGCGAGCCTGTTACAGGGGAAAGGTTCGACTGGCTGATGGACGTGGTTGATTCCGTCCGGGGGTATCTTGATAACTTGTCGCAGATACCGGAGCATGCAGGGGTGTTTTTCGGGGATCGCATTGACATCGATGACGGCAAGGCTCGTAAGATCATTTCAGACCCCGAGACCTCGCGAGTTCTAAATTTGTTCATCAAAGAGCTTGAGAGCCTGGAGCCTTTCGACCGCGAGGCGATTCACACCATGCTCCTGAAAATGCCTGCGCAGCTTGGCCTCAGCGTACGCAAGACGCTCATGCCCGTGCGCGTCGCCCTGACCGGAACCACAGCCGGACCCGAGCTTCCAAATGTCATCTTTATTCTGGGAAGGGACAGGTCGATCGGGCGGGCCAGGCAGGCTCTCCACGCCTGCTCTTAAGTCTGCGGCGGGATAGCGCGGATCCTCGGGTTCTTGAGTTCTCAAATTCCCGGGTTTTCGGGAGTTCCCGGGGAGTTCCCAGCTTTATTGACAAGAACTGCATGATAGTATATAATCGTGGCAAATAATCAGGGTAATCAGGGTAACATGGGGATACTACCACTACCGGGATAACAGCACGGGGCTGGTCACGATGTGAGCAGGACAAGTTGAGCAAGACCCCGGTCTCTGGCAACATGCAGAGGCAGGGGTCTTGACTTGAAAGTTTCTTTCAGGCTCGTAGTGAGGAGGAGGATGGGCCGTATGTTTACGACGATCCGCAAGGATATTCAAGCTGTGTTCGAAAGAGACCCTGCTGCGAAGAGCCTTCTTGAGGTCCTCCTCTGTTACCCCGGTCTCCACGCGATCATGGCCCACAGGGTTGCCCACTTCTTTTACAGGAAACGGCTTTTCCTGATTGCTCGCATCATTTCGCATATCAGCCGCTTTTTCACGGGTATAGAGATTCACCCGGGCGCCAAAATAGGTTCGGGATTCTTTATAGACCATGGCTCAGGGGTCGTGATAGGGGAAACCACGGAGATAGGCGATAATGTAACCCTTTATCAGGGAGTCACCCTGGGCGGGACGGGGAAGGAGAAGGGCAAGAGGCACCCGACGATCGGCAATAATGTGGTTATATCAGCAGGGGCCAAGGTCCTGGGCTCATTCAAGGTCGGCGATGGGGCAAAGATCGGAGCCGGAGCGGTTGTGCTCAAGCCGGTTCCCCCCTGCAGCACCGTCGTCGGTGTGCCAGGCAGGGTGGTCATTCAGGACGGTAAGCGCGTTCCGAGCATCGATCTTGAACACGGGAACCTACCCGACCCGGTGCAGGCCGCATTTGAGGCTATGCAGAAAAGGATTGATATGCTTGAGGACAGGATCAGACATCTCGAGGAGGAACGCGATCGTGGGAATCAGGGTGTTCAACACTTTAACGCGTAAAAAGGAAGATTTCGTTCCAAGAGAGCCCGGAAAGGTCTCTATCTATCAGTGCGGCGTTACACCCTATGACTATACTCATATGGGACACGCGCGGCAATACGTCCTGTGGGATGTCATTCGCCGTTATTTAAAATACAGGGGCTACAAGGTTTTTTGTGTCCAGAATGTTACGGATATCGATGACAAAATAATCGCAAAGGCGAACAAGGCCGGTAAAACGACTGGTCAAATAGTAGAGGAGTTCAACGAGGAATTCCTCTCTTCAATGGATGCCCTGGGCGTTATGAGACCCGATGTCTACCCAAAGGTAACGGATCATATCGACGATATAATAAAGGTCATAAGCGGGCTGGTGGAAAAGGGGTACGCCTACGAGACCGGGGCCGGTGTATACTTCGATGTATCGAGGTTTCCCTCGTATGGCAAGCTCTCCAAGCGGAGCTTGGATGAGATGCTGGCGGGTGCACGCGTCGAGGTGGATGAGCGAAAAGACGATCCAATGGATTTCGCATTGTGGAAGAAGGCCAAGCCCGGGGAGCCTTCCTGGGATAGCCCCTGGGGACCGGGTCGCCCTGGCTGGCATATTGAGTGCTCGACTATGGCCCTCAAGTACCTTGGGTCCGGCTTCGATATGCACGGGGGCGGGACCGATTTGATATTCCCGCACCACGAGAATGAGATCGCCCAATCCGAGGCGTATGTGGGCGGGGAGCCGTTCGCCAGGTACTGGATTCACCATGAGATGCTCAATGTGGGCAAGCAAAAGATGTCAAAGTCTCTCGGCAATTTCTTTGTGGTGAGGGATGTATTAAAAAGGTACCGTCCGGAGGTGGTACGGTATTTTCTCCTCTCGGTTCACTACAGGAGCCCTGCTAATTTCGGCGAGGCTGAGCTTGAGGCTGCAAAAGGGGGGTGGGAACGGCTTCAAAATACAATTTACGCCGTTGAGCACCTTTTAAAGCGTTTCTCATCTCGCCTCTCCGGTGCCCGCCCGCATGAGGGCGTAGCGCCGGGCAGGCCGCATAGGGAAGACGGAATCTGCGAGGGCGAGGATAAAAAAGGGGAAGCTGGGGACGCTGCGGAAGCCGGGAAAGCCGGTGAAGCGCAGACGGGGGCGCAGGCGGCAGCTGTGAGGCTCGAGAACGCCATCAAGAGCGCCCGGTCGAGGTTCATCGAAGCCATGGACGATGATTTCAATACGGCCCTTGCCCTGGCAGCCCTTCACGAACTGGCAACGGAGGTCAATATCTTCGTTAACCGCGGCGACCTTGACCTGGTCCCTGCTCAAGCGATGGTCGATCTCCTGGGGAGGGTGTTGAATTCCTTCAGGGAGCTCGGAGGAATTCTTGGGCTGGTGGCCGGGGAAGGTCCCGGGCCGGCTTTCTCCCTCGCTACTGAGAGTGCCGTGACGGGTGCGACGACAGGCGGGGGCGCTAATCCTGATCTTGACCTGGTCGAGAAGCTTGTTGATCTCTTGATAGATGTGCGCCAGGCGGCGAGACAGCGCAAGGATTGGGCAACCGCGGACGAGATAAGAGGAAGGCTGGCAGCACTTGGGATCGCCCTGGAGGATACACCTCAGGGAACACGCTGGAAGATGACTGATCAGAAGAGGACTGACTAAGAAATGCGTTGGGAATGGTTCAGGAGCGCGGGTTTTGAGTTTGCGAGTTTGTAAGAGATTAATTAGATTGAGAGGGGGTTGGCCTCCAAGATATGGAAGAAAAGTTGCCCATGCTTGCGCTGGCTTATATCGGCGATGCAGTTTATGAGCTCTATATCCGGACGCTCCTTGTTTATAAGGGTTTTACTGATGTGGACCTCCTGCATCACAAGGCCGTCGCGCGCGTCAAGGCCGAGGCTCAGGCAAGGGCCCTGGATATGCTTGAGCCCTTCCTGACCGATGAGGAAAAAGATATTGTCCGGCGGGGGCGAAATGCCAAGGGGGGTCGCGGGCCCAGGAGGCAGGGGGTCATAGATTACAGGTACAGCACGGGATTTGAGGCTTTGCTGGGACACCTTTTTCTCGGCGGGAACATAGACCGGCTCACTGAGCTTCTGCGTAAGACCGAGATCCGCGAGGGTTCCTAGAAATCCGGCGAGTTGAAGGGGGTTCAGCTGGAGGAAGTTTTGGAGGTCGAGACCTGGCAGATCAAGGCTTGGAAGGATAGGATGAGGCTTGGCAGGATAGAGTTGGCAGGATAAAGAGTGTTGGTAGAATGAGGGGTGGCCGAGGTTGCGGGTAGATATTTTGCATATGACCCCAAATCCCTTGAAGGTAATCTGGACGGCTGCACGCACGTGTTACAGCCATCTTTCCCCCCAGGAATTATGGGCTTCAGACCCGTCGGTCGATGATATGCTGAGGATAGCGAGGAAGGTGTTTACATCGGGACATCTCAGCGTCGTAGAGCACTGTTCCATTACGTATGCTGTGAGCGGCGTATCGAGGACCCTACTTGCTCAATATAGCCGTCACCGGATCGGTGTAAGCCTCTCCGTCCAGTCGCAGCGCCATGTCTCTGAGGTATCGGCCAGAAACGATGGACAGTTTGACTATGTGGTGCCGCCTGGCGTGCAGGAGAATAGCGACGCAGCCAGGGCGTTCGAGGATGGCATGAAGATGCTGCAGGAGCTTTATGACAGGCTGTGCGCCTTTGGCATTCGCGCAGAGGATGCAAGGTTTGTCTTACCCGGTGCCGCCATGACTAATTTTGTTACTACGGTGAACCTGAGATCGCTACTGGATTTATATAACAAGAGGGTTATCGAGCCGGGCGCTCAGTGGGAGATCAAAGCGCTTGTCGAGAGAATGGTCGCGCTTGCTGTCGAAAGGGAGCCGTGGCTGGGCGAGTTTATATACAGGAGGTCTTAGGTTATCCATTGAGCGAAGAGATGCACGGGGGTCGCGGCAGCGGACGCAGGCGAAGCAGCAGGCAAATCGCAGGAAAGAGCCGGCAAGGGGAGAGCAGGCAGGTGCAGGGTCAGGTGCAGGGCGATGAGCAGCTTATCGCTGGTAGAAACCCGGTCATCGAGTCCCTGAAAGCCGGCAGGCGGATTTCAAGGATACTGATCGCTGAGGGTTCCCGCGGGAAGCCTGTCGACCAGATCACTGAGCTCGCCTCTACCAGGGGAGTGGGGTTGGAATATGTCTCCCGCGATGTGCTTGACCAGCTTGTGTCCCCCGGGATGGGATCGCATCAGGGCGTTGTAGCTTTCGCCCGACCAAAGGAATATGTGAGTGTTGAGCGGATTCTGGAAGTGACGGAGAGAGGTGCCGGACGGCCTCTCATAGTTATTCTCGATGGGATTGAGGACCCACGTAATTTTGGGGCGATATTGAGGACCTGCGATGCCTGCGGGGTGCATGGCGTCATAATTCGCGAGAGAAGGGCGGTGGGCTTGACGCCCGCGGTTGCCAAGGCCTCTGCGGGTGCCATTGAGAGTGTGCCGGTGGCGCGCGTCACCAATCTTGCGCAGGCTGTGGAGAAATTAAAACAGCACGGCATCTGGGTCGCCGCTGCGCACGGCGATGCAACCAAGGCTATCTCCATCTGGGATGCTGACTTCACCGTGCCGCTCGCGGTTATCATCGGTGGAGAGGGGCGCGGCGTTGGACGCTTACTCCTGGAATCTTGCGACTTCGTGGTGAGTATCCCTACGATGGGGAAGGTTAGTTCCCTCAATGCTTCGGTTGCCCTTGCCGTGGTGCTTTATGAGGTCTTAAGGCAACGGCAGCGGTAGGGGATAGATACGCATTACGTCCCAACACGAAGGGCAAGGCGAAAGGCCACGAAGGCCGAAAAGGCGAAGTGGACATTGACTTGTCTGTTTCGTGTGGTGTATAATACCGTTAAAGATAGAGATGATCTCCAGAGGGCTTCCCATTTACTCTCTCTTCCGCGTCAGGGATCGCGGCGCTGGCCCGAAGCGTGGGATATTGTCTTTGTGTTGCCAGGCTTTACAGGGAACGCGATCAAAACGCGATCGTAGATCCGCGCTATGTCGCTGCTATACTTTTAATGATTCTTCACAAGTGGGAGTGGAGGCGATATGGGTGGGCGCTAACGCTCAAGAGGCGGCCTTTGACGGGTATGACTTGATGCTGGACGAACAAGTCGTCGAAAGCGCGCGTAAGGGCGACCGGGCGGCGGAGGAGTACCTTATAAATAAGTATAAAAATTTCGTCCGGGCTAAAGCACGCTCTTATTTCCTAATAGGAGCGGATCGTGAGGACATAATTCAGGAGGGGATGATCGGCTTATTCAAGGCGATAAGGGATTTTCGCAGTGATAAGCTGGCTTCGTTCAGGGCTTTTGCTGAACTCTGTATTACCCGGCAGATCATTACGGCAATCAAGACAGCCACGAGGCAGAAACACATCCCTTTAAACTCGTATGTCTCGCTCAATAAACCGATTTACGATGAGGAATCGGACAGGACGCTTCTTGATGTGCTATCAGGGACAAAGGTAACGGACCCTGAGGAACTGGTCATAAGCAGGGAGGAATTCGTGGACATCGAGGTGAAGATGGGCGAGTTCCTAAGCGATCTTGAATGGAAGGTTCTTATATCTTACCTCGATGGGAAGTCCTATCAGGAGATCGCCCTCGAACTTCACAGGCATGTTAAGTCGATCGACAACGCTCTCCAACGTGTCAAACGCAAGATCGAACGGTACATAGAAAGAAGAAATGGGTCATCATAGATGTTATAATAGATTTTTGAGTGATTGAGGCCCGTTGACGGGCCCCTGTATTTTGCTTTATAATAAAAGTGTTGAAGTTATAGCGTATATAATTTTTTCTGGTGCCGACGTAGCTCAACTGGTAGAGCAGCTGATTTGTAATCAGCAGGTTGCGGGTTCGAGTCCCATCGTCGGCTCCAGTGTTTTCTAGGCTGAAGTGCCTCCAGAAAGCGACGCTGGATCCCCCTTCAACATCAGTTCCTTCCACGCCTCCCAAGACTAAATGTGCCAGGTGGAAGATCTCCTTCAGCCTCTCCACTTGGGGTGCGACAGTCTTCGGATCGGCAGTATGGCCCCAAAGAGATCAATCTGGAACTTCAGATTAAAGGGAGGGAACTCCGGTACCCTGCCGCCTCTCTCGGACTCTTTCCGTCTTCTTGCGGGGAGGCTACACCATCTCGTGCCTTAGCGGCATTCGTTTACGGGTGCAGGCGAGTCGCTTTATAAGTTTTCCAGGGAAAAGCAGGAATTGGGGCTATTTTTGTCGAAAAATACCATAATGCAGACGTAAAAATGACCTTAGGCTTACGGTTCCGGATACTATCCTAGCCTAGCTTTTTAGCCTAACAGAGGAGGGAATCCCAGTCTAAGGGGGAGAAAATGCCCTATTATGCGCATTCCCTGGGAGATACCAGCGAGGATAGATGGCACCTGCTAAAGGATCACCTCGAAGGGACCAGCCAGTTAGCGGCCGGGTTTGCCGGGGTGTTCGGAGCGAAGCTTTTTGGCCAAGCTGTCGGCCTGTTGCACGATATAGGTAAATACTCCAGGGAATTTCAGGGTCGCCTAAAAGGTAGTCCTTTGAAGGTGGATCACTCAACCGCCGGGGCTCAAGAGGCGGTAAGATTATATGGTGATGCTCTGGGCCGACTCTTGGCCTATGCCATTGCTGGTCACCATGCCGGTTTGCCTGATTATGGAAGTCTAGCCGACGATGATTCTCTCTGCAAACGCCTTCGCAAGGATTCTCTCCCGCGGTATGAGGCATACAGGGAAGAGGTGACCGGCTTACCGCCAAAGATGAGCCTGCCCATACGGCCATCCTCTACAAATCCTGGATTTGGCCTTCAGTTCTTTATTCGATTCTTGTATTCCTGTCTTGTCGACGCCGATTTTCTTGACACAGAGGCTGCCCTCGATCCGCAGCGCGCCGGGGCGCGCGGGGCCTATCCCGGATTAGGGGAGTTGCTGCCCAGTTTGGACCAGCATTTGGATCACAAGTGCAGCTCGGCACCGGCAACTCCTGTCAACCGGTGGCGGCGCCGGATTTTAGAGTCGTGCCAGGAAAAGGCAAGCCTGTCGCCAGGGCTCTTTACGCTGACCGTCCCGACTGGTGGCGGCAAGACCCTCTCATCTCTGGCTTTCGCATTGCGCCATGCGATCAAACATAGCATGGATCGGGTCATCTATGTGATCCCGTTCACCAGCATCATCGAGCAAAATGCGGCCGTTTTCAGGCAGATACTCGGAGAGAGTTGTGTATTGGAGCACCATAGCAATTTCCAATTCCATATTGACGACAACATTGACAACAGCGAGACTTGGTCGCAGGAGCAATATAGGCTCATGCTTTCCACCGAAAACTGGGACGCGCCGGTCGTAGTCACGACGAATGTTCAATTCTTTGAGTCGCTATTTGCTGCCAAGAGCTCTCGCTGCCGCAAGTTGCATAACATCGCCAATAGCGTCGTCATACTGGATGAAGCCCAGATGCTGCCAACTTCTTATTTGAAACCATGCCTCCTGGCTTTAGCGGAGTTGGTCAAGAATTACCATACGACTGTCGTGCTCTGCACGGCAACGCAACCTGCTATAAAGGCATTTCTTCCGGACAATCTTCCCATCGAGGAATTGGCGCCGGATCCTCCAGCGCTCTACGAGGCCTTTCGCCGCGTCCATGTGACCCGGCTGGGCGATGTGGACGATGAGAGCCTGGCAGCTAGGATAAAGGAGCATAGGCAGGCGCTGTGTATTGTCAATACTAGGGAGCATGCGCTAAGAATCTATAAACTGATCCAGGGTAGGGGGGCGTTTCACCTGAGCGCCCGGATGTATCCGGTGCACCGTTCTCGTAAGCTACAGGAGATCCGGGATATCCTGAAGGAAGGGGGCGAGTGCCGTGTTGTCTCCACACAGCTTATAGAGGCTGGCGTGGATGTGGACTTTCCGGTGGTCTATAGGGCTGTTGCAGGGGTCGACTCCATTGCTCAAGCGGCGGGCCGGTGCAATCGCGAAGGCCGGCTCCAGTCCGGGGGGAGTGTATACCTATTCAAACCTGAACGCCATGGGCAGCCTCGCGGCTGGCTCAGTCGGACTGCAGCAGTAGCAGAGATGGTGATGCGAAATTACGATGACCCGTTGTCACTGGAGGCTGTACATCAGTATTTTGCGCTACTCTACGACGTCGAGGGAGAGAAGCTGGATGAAAAGGGGATCATACAACAGTTCGAGGCGGATGCAAAGCGCCTGGCTTTTCCTTTCCGGAGTGTCGATCCTATTTTTCGAATTATCGAAGCGGATATGACGCCTATCATCATTCCCCGGGACCCCGAGTGTATGGAATTAATCCAGGAGGCGAGGTGGAGCGGCGCAAGTAGTCGGCTGTCAAGAGGCTTGCAGCCTTATTCGGTGCAGGTTTATTTCAATGAATATGTGGATCTCTTGGCACGAAACGCCTTGGAGGTGATCGGGGGGCAGTATTGTGTGCTGAAGGACCTTACTTTCTATAGCGAGGAGACTGGCTTGACTTATGGTAGCCCCGTCTCCACTAATGATCTCTTGATCTTTTGACCTTTTTATTTGGGAGTGAGGCAATTGCAGGCTGGATGATGCCATAGTGCAATATGTTCCATATGCACATTCAGTTCCGAAATAAAATGAACAAGGTGGTGGTGGATGTGGGATATGGTATCAAGCTCAGAGTCTGGGGGGACTATGCATGCTTTACCAGGCCGGAGATGAAGGCTGAGCGGGTTAGTTACGACGTAATAACTCCGTCAGCGGCGCGGGGGATACTAGAGGCTATCCACTGGAAACCTGCTATACGCTGGATAATTGATAGGATTCATGTACTCAACGAGATCAAGTTTGAGAACATCCGGCGTAATGAGGTGGGAAGCAAGATACCGGCAAGGAATGTTCAGGCAGCTATGAAAGGGGATCCGGTTGTTCTATGCCAGTATGCGGCCGACGATCGCCAGCAGCGGGCCAGCTTGTTGTTGAAGGATGTAGCTTATGGTATAGAGGCTCATTTTGAATTGACTGAACAGGCTGGCGAGTCGGATACTCCTGAGAAGCACTATAATATATTTCTGCGCCGGGCACGAAGCGGGCAGTGTTACCATCGCCCATATCTCGGATGTAGAGAGTTCCCAGCTCAGTTCGAATTGGTGGAAGGAGAAGCCTTCCCCAGGTCCTTCTACAGCGGGGAAAAAGATCTCGGCTGGATGTTGCTGGATATAGACTTTTCTGATGGCATGACGCCAAGGTTTTTCCGGGCGGTGATGCGTGATGGGGTGATCGATGTACCTCCTATGCCTCAGGGGGAGGTACGGTCATGCTGATCAATTCTTTATACCAGTATTATCGGTTGCTGGCTTCCAGCCCTAATCCCGAGGTTCCTCTCCGGGGGTACAGCACAGCAAATGTCTCCTTTGCCTTTAACCTGTCAGAGTCCGGGGAACTGCTGGATGTCATTCCTCTGGCAGAGTATAAGGGGAAGCGGGCTATTCCCGTGAAGATGCAGGTCCCGGAGCAAGAAAAGCGATCCTCCGGTATCGTATCCAATTTCCTTTGTGACAACAGTACGTATATTCTCGGTGTAGACAATAAGGGTGCTAAAAGTAACCCGGATAGGTTAAGCCAGACTTTTCAGGCCAGCAAGGATCTTCACTCCTTTGTACTTGGCCAGGTGGACGACCCTGGTGCCAGGGCCGTTTGCAATTTCTTTGAAAGTTGGGTGCCGCAACGGGCGGCGGAACATCCTGCTCTAAAAGACTGCCTCGAGGATGTGTCGTCTGGTGGTAACATTGTATTTCGTCTTGACGGACAACCGGGCTACATTCATGACAGGCCTGCGGTGAAGGCCGCTTGGATGCGCTACAAGATAGGAAGGACCTCCGAAGTCACCGGGCAGTGCCTGGTTACGGGCGAGGTTGCGCCCATTGCCCGATTACACCCGAGCATCAAGGGGGTTAGAGGAGCACAGTCCAGCGGAGCCTCTCTGGTATCTTTCAACTTGGATGCATTTACCTCATATGGCAAGACCCAGAGCTACAATGCACCGGTAAGCGAGGAGGTAGTTTTCGGGTATACCACCGCTCTTAACTACCTACTGTCAAATGATCGCCAGAAAGTCCAGCTGGATCCCGGCACTACGGTAGTCTTCTGGTCTGGAAGCCGGGCCAACGGTCCTGAGGAGGACCTCATGGCAGGACTGCTCTTTCCGTCTGAGGACGGTAACCAGGAACAGGGGAACTCTTCGGCCCGCACCGTCCTGCCTGACAGGGAGACCACTCAGCTGGTTAGAGATATCCTGCACCGCGTGCGGAACGGACAGCCTATCAGTGTTGACCCCGCGAAGCTCGACCTGGAGTCTCAATTTTACATCCTGGGCTTATCCCCCAATGCAAGCCGGCTGTCGGTGCGGTTCTGGTATGTTGATACTTTCGGTAGACTATTGGATCGAATAGCGTCACATTACGCCGATCTGGCAATTGTCCGTCCTTCAAGCAGCGATGAACCGGAGTTCATCCCGGTCCCTAGGCTTCTCCTGGAGACAGCGCCTCTAGGGGATCGAGAAAGGATCCCGCCTCTCCTTGGCGGCTCTATGATGCGGTCTATACTCAGTGGTAGCCCCTACCCTCGGGGTCTTTACACAGCAATAATCTCGCGCATTAGAGCCGACCATAAGGTCAATTATGTGCGGGCAGCCATTCTCAAGGCATCTCTAATCCGTGGGAATAGGTTACGGGGCCGGACTGTTGATCAAGCGGCCCGAGATATGGACACGGAGGTGAATATCACAGTGGGTTTAGACGAACAGAACACTAATACGGCTTATCGTCTCGGTCGGCTTTTCGCGATCCTTGAAAAGGCACAGCAGGAGGCAACCCCTGGTCTGAATGCCACTATTCGCGACCGCTACTTTGGAGCGGCTTCCGCTACCCCTGGAGCGGTATTTCCGCAATTGCTGCGCCTCGCTCAGCACCATGTATCCAAGGCAGAATATGGCGGCCTGTTGGACAAGCAAATCGAGAAGGTCTTGTACGGGCTTGACAATTTCCCATCACACTTGAACCTCACCGAACAAGGCCTCTTTATGCTCGGATATTATCACCAGCGTCAGGCTTTCTACCAGAAAGATGAAAAGAAAGAGGGATGAGAGATGTCTAATATAATCCAAAATCGTTACGAGTTTGTGATGTTGTTTGATGTAGAAAACGGTAACCCGAATGGCGATCCCGACGCGGGCAACCTGCCAAGAATTGACCCTGAGACGAGCCATGGACTAGTTACGGATGTTTGCCTAAAACGCAAGATACGAAATTATGTTGCCGCGGTAAAGGGAGGCGAGGAGGGTTATGACATCTATGTGCGGGAAGGCGCGGTGTTGAATGCCCAGAACAGGAAGGCGTACAATGCCTTAGGAATTGAGCCAATAGAGAAAAAGCTGCCCAAAAAGGAAGAAGACGCTCGCAGACTAACAGCTTTCATGTGCCACCATTTCTTCGATATTCGTGCCTTTGGAGCAGTGATGACGACCGAGATAAACTGTGGCCAGGTGCGGGGCCCGGTACAGCTGGGATTTGCGCGGAGCATAGATCCAATCGTGCCGCAGGAAATAACAATTACCAGGGTAGCTGTAACCTCGGAAAAGGACGCCGAAAGAAAGGATCGGGAAATGGGGCGCAAGCATATTGTCCCTTATGGCCTTTACCGGGTAGAGGGTTATGTTTCAGCGTGTCTTGCGGAGAAGACGGGTTTCTCCGAAGATGATCTGGAACTATTGTGGGAAGCTCTAACCAATATGTTCGACCACGATCGCTCGGCAGCTAGAGGCAAGATGGGGACCCGGCGCTTGATCGTATTCCGACACGAATCGAAGCTCGGTAATGTGCCAGCTCACCGGCTATTTGAGTGTGTTAGCGTAAGACGGGAGGATGCTTCCCGCCCCCCACGGTCCTACCAGGATTATAAGGTAGATCTAAATATTGCTGGCATCCCGGCAGGGGTGCAAATAATTGAGAAGGTATGAACTCCATGGCATATTCCATGGCATATGATGAGGATTCTCTGTTGCCTCTTTCGGGGATACAGCACTTCGCCTTTTGTCCGCGTCAATGGGCGCTGATCCATATCGAAAGACAATGGAGTGAAAACCTCCGAACTGTACAAGGCAGGCACCTGCATGAAAGGGTACATAGTTCAATAGCGACGGAGGCCAGGGGTGAGGTGGTCATTGCGAGGTCTCTCCCTCTGGTCTCCTACCGGCTGGGTTTGTACGGGGTCGCGGACGTCGTCGAGTTTCAGCTTGCTTCATCTAGTGAACCGGGGATCGTGTTGCCAGGGCGTGAGGGCCGCTGGTATCCCAGGCCTGTTGAATATAAGAGGGGGCGGGCGAAGCCTGATGATAGGGACGAGGTGCAACTCTGCGCCCAGGCCATGTGCCTGGAGGAAATGCTCAAGATCCAAGTGGCAGCGGGTAATCTCTTCTATGGTAAGACGCAGCATCGCGTGAGTGTGCTATTTGGCCCCGCGCTCAGGAAACGTGTTGAGAGCCTTGCACGGCAGATGCATGAGACCTTTGAAAAGGGTGTGACTCCCCCAGCTCCTACGGATGTTGAATGCAAGCTTTGTTCACTGATGGATATTTGCATTCCAGATATTACAAGAAAAAAGAGATCGATTGAGAAGTACATCAGGGCGTGCCTTAGCGCTTCGGTGGAAAACTCGGGCCGAAGGCAAGGATAACTAAGGCAGAAATCTCTTGTAGGCTTCGGTAATCCCCGAGGCGCATCATGGTGCCGCGCCCTACCGGAAGTGGGGGTAATTAATGCGGAAACTGTTGAATACTCTTTACGTCACCAGTCCGGACGCATATTTGAGTCGGGACGGGGAGAATGTCGTCGTCCGCTCCGGAGAGGAGGAACGCTTTCGGGTGCCGGTTCACATACTGGAGAGTATAGTCTGTTTCAACTATGTCGGCGCTAGCCCAGCACTCATGGGTCTCTGTGCGGAGAAGGGTGTGACATTGTCGTTTCTGACCGAATATGGGGAATTCCTGGCGAGGGTAACGGGCCCGGTCTTTGGGAATGTGCTCCTTCGCAGGCAGCAGTACCGGATGGCGGATGATCCGCTGATATCTGCCAGGGTCGCGCGATGGTTCGTGACTGCGAAAATCGCAAATTGCAGGGCGGTGTTGCAGAGAGCCATTCGCGATCATGGAGAAGTTGTGGACCGTGGTAGCCTGGGCCAGGCAAGTGATGTCCTTGCTACCTGCCTGGTTCGCCTGGAGAATTGCGAAGACTTGGAGGCGGTCAGAGGGATTGAGGGAGACGCGGCGCGGGTATATTTCTCCTGTTTTAATCACCTGATCCTGGAGCAGAAAGAGGATTTTGCTATAAATGGCCGAAACCGCAGACCACCCATGGATAACACGAACGCATTGCTGTCTTTCATTTATACGCTACTGCTACACGACACGCAATCGGCATTGGAGACGGTAGGTCTCGATCCCTATGTGGGATTTCTTCACCGTGATCGCCCGGGTCGCCCAAGCCTTGCACTGGATTTGATGGAGGAGTTGCGTCCTTACCTGGCTGACCGTTTAGCCCTCTCCCTCATTAACAGAAAGCAAGTGACGAAGCCGGGGTTTCGTAAAACGGAAGGCGGAGGGGTGCTGATGAGCGACGATACGAGGAAGGTCGTCCTAGCTGGATGGCAGAAACGGAAGCAAGAAGAGATTACTCATCCATACCTGAAGGAGAAGGTTCCTATCGGCTTGATTCCATATGCGCAATCACTATTGTTTGCGCGCTACGTGAGAGGAGATATCGATGGTTATCCTCCATTCTTTTGGAGATGAGGTGCTGGTACCATGATGGTTCTAATTACTTATGATGTTGACACGACTACCGCCAGCGGACGTAAACGCCTCAGACTAGTTGCCAAGCACTGCGTGAACTATGGCCAGCGTGTACAGAAGTCCGTTTTTGAATGCCTTCTGGACCCCGCACAATTTGCAGAGTTTCGACATCAACTTGAAGGCATCATTGATTTAGAGAAGGATAGTATTCGGTATTATTTTCTTGGAAATAACTGGCGTAGGCGGGTAGAACACGTGGGGGTAAAGGAAAGCTATGACCCTGAGGGAGCTCTTATAACATGAGCGCCGCGCCAGCGCGAACCTGAAGCTATCATGAATTCCCCAAGGCAGTCGCAATCCTTGTATGAGCAGGGATAAAGGTATTGCTCGACCCGTTTTAGCATTCTATATTTGCCACTTTCACCAAAGACATTTCCGTCGCGTCCCACGCTCACGCGGGCGCGTGGATTGAAACTGCAGAGGTTCGCGGAATCAGGTAAGCAAGTTCTTCGTGGACAGGGCCCTGACCTTGATACAGTCGCGCCCCACGTGGGCGCGTGGATTGAAACTATTGCCATCTGGGTTTTGAGACATTCCCACTGGGTCGCGCCCCACGTGGGCGCGTGGATTGAAACTTCGCGGTATACATAACTCTGTCACCTACCGTGAGTCGCGCCCCACGTGGGCGCGTGGATTGAAACCATCCAACCGGCAGCGATTTCTAGGGCCTCTCTCGTCGCGCCCCACGTGGGCGCGTGGATTGAAACCCTTGCCAAACTTTACTTCGCGGCCCTCGACCGGAGTCGCGCCCCACGTGGGCGCGTGGATTGAAACTCCCAGCCTGCGGCCTTAGCCGCTGCCACCTCGCGTCGCGCCCCACGTGGGCGCGTGGATTGAAACTGCGAGGTAGCGGACCAGGTGCTTCGCTGTCTCAGTCGCGCCCCACGTGGGCGCGTGGATTGAAACATCCATACGAACGTCTTAGCGACGAGATCAACATGTCGCGCCCCACGTGGGCGCGTGGATTGAAACCCCAATATTATCATGATTATTCATTACGGCCTACGTCGCGCCCCACGTGGGCGCGTGGATTGAAACACTATACTGAGTAGGAGTTAAACCGAGTTTTTGAGGTCGCGCCCCACGTGGGCGCGTGGATTGAAACTCCCGTCACGGTTAGAGAGTCTTCGTCTGTTATGTCGCGCCCCACGTGGGCGCGTGGATTGAAACTTCGCCTGGTCCGGACCCTTGGCTCCAGTGCTGGCGTCGCGCCCCACGTGGGCGCGTGGATTGAAACTCCTTACGCACCGGCTTAAAGGTTCAAAGGCGCAAGTCGCGCCCCACGTGGGCGCGTGGATTGAAACTCAAGGAATCGATTAATACAAGCGAGACAATAGGTCGCGCCCCACGTGGGCGCGTGGATTGAAACGCCTCAATCATGGGGAAAAACGGATCGGTATTTCGTCGCGCCCCACGTGGGCGCGTGGATTGAAACTTGTTTCTGCCGAAACATTAACCGGAGACAGGTCGTCGCGCCCCACGTGGGCGCGTGGATTGAAACGACATTGAACGTGTCCGCATGCCCCGGGTCGGTCGTCGCGCCCCACGTGGGCGCGTGGATTGAAACTGTCAGAGCCTGAAAGAGCGATATACGAGAACGTGTCGCGCCCCACGTGGGCGCGTGGATTGAAACCTTAATGCTGACCTAGATGAACTGCTCCTGGAGGGTCGCGCCCCACGTGGGCGCGTGGATTGAAACATAGTGACGATCGGGGAGATCATGAGGTCCAAAGGTCGCGCCCCACGTGGGCGCGTGGATTGAAACTATCTTCACCGCCTGGTCAGTATCGCCGTAGCCAGGTCGCGCCCCACGTGGGCGCGTGGATTGAAACACGGTTGATGGGGCGAAGAGATTACACTTCGCCCAGTCGCGCCCCACGTGGGCGCGTGGATTGAAACTTGATGGATCTTATCAAGAATGCCAAGACTAGTGGTCGCGCCCCACGTGGGCGCGTGGATTGAAACATTGACGAGGCCGCGGCGTACATTCCCTGGGACCTCGTCGCGCCCCACGTGGGCGCGTGGATTGAAACTCCAATGCCTGTTCTAATAACTTCCTCAGCTCTGTCGCGCCCCACGTGGGCGCGTGGATTGAAACGAAACATAAGCCACAAGCAAACGGGAGTAATAAAGTCGCGCCCCACGTGGGCGCGTGGATTGAAACACTAACCCCATTTCTCTGTTCACTCCATCTCAATGTCGCGCCCCACGTGGGCGCGTGGATTGAAACCACTGCATCTTGACGTTTCTCGATGCGATCAACCGTCGCGCCCCACGTGGGCGCGTGGATTGAAACACTGTTTCTGTTGTCCGTTGAGAACCGGCCAGCTCGTCGCGCCCCACGTGGGCGCGTGGATTGAAACTTTGTAAGAACGGCTACATGGGGGTTAGGCCGCTGGTCGCGCCCCACGTGGGCGCGTGGATTGAAACGTTCCGGCTTTTGGACATTGGTACGGTCAAGGCAGTCGCGCCCCACGTGGGCGCGTGGATTGAAACGGGGTATCGCATATGGTCAACACATAGGCTCCTCAGGTCGCGCCCCACGTGGGCGCGTGGATTGAAACCGGTATAGCCTGGACGGCGGGGACACCTACTCCGTCGCGCCCCACGTGGGCGCGTGGATTGAAACTTCGCACTCCTTTCTTGCTCCATTTGCATCTCGAGTCGCGCCCCACGTGGGCGCGTGGATTGAAACCTCGGTATCCCGACCTTCCTCTGTGATCCATCCAGGTCGCGCCCCACGTGGGCGCGTGGATTGAAACTCGACGGTGGCGGGCCTCGCTACCGGCTGGATGGC
>DUMQ01000131.1 GCA_012839815.1 Bacillota bacterium
TCCGGGGACGGCGCGCTTGCGGCGCGCCTCCGTTGAAATTTGGCGCGAGGGCCTTGCCAAATTTCAAAAGGCCCCGTCACGCAAGCACCGGCAACCCCTGGAAAAACGTCAGTAATCTTCGAACTTACACTTAGGTAAAATCTGAGGGTGAAAAAAGATAAGCAGCCGTTTTCAGGCCCTAGACAAAATATGCTATAACCCATGTTGCCGGGATGAATATTAATTGTGCAAGAAGTGTCCCGGCCAGCTTACTGCCAATAAGATAGGCTACAAGCGTGTCGGCTACACTTATGTCGATCTCGCCCCGCATCGCCTGGTCAGTGATGACCGCAGATTTTGGGTCGACAAGAATAGTGAAAAGGACGGTTGCGATGCCGTTTACGAGGCCTGAAGAAAGGCTTGCGGCGATTGATTTTGATGGTGGCACAATCGCCGCAGCATATGCCGCCGAGAGCACACCTGTGGTGTAAATGGCAGTTATTATCACGTTCAAGAGAATCAACTGTATCGGAATTGCCTCTGGCTTGAGGCGGGATAGGATCCTCCTGTCGGGCAACCTGATGCTTCCCGGCACGCTTTTCAGCTTTGCAGGGGCCATACATTCAAAAAGGAATGCAGGTATCGAGCCCCGTCGCGCCAGTGCTTTTATGGCTTTAATGAAGAGTGACAGGAAAGTGGGGATGAGAATAATACCAAGTAGGGTACCCGCCGTTGCGCTTGCGATCACCATCCTCATGCTGCCTGCAAGGGCCGCATGCCTTTCAGGACTCAGATTCGCGCCAACCAGTCTCCCTACGAGAGGGGCCTGAAGCATGTTAGCTGTCCTCGAGATCAGGGCTATACTGTTGAAAAGAGATAGGGCAAGTGCCAGCTGCCTGGTCCTGATCCCGCCGAGTCTCACCGAATAAGAGAGGGTATCGATCATGTGAATCAAAGCGGTCAATCCTAAAAGCAATGCCAGGCTCAGATGTATCCCCCCACTTTACTGTGATCTCTTTATCGCTGGTATCAGCGCTTTTAGGATACATCAAAAGCTGGAACTCGTCTAGATCAGTTTGAAGCAAATACAATACCATTGACTTCGAAAAGGTTCGACTCGCTACGAGATGAGAAAACTCTCATTTTATCTTAATCGCAATCTCATCTTCCTGCTTTATCCTGGCAATGGAAACGTATTGACCAGGCTATAGCAAGAGCCCTTGACGCCAATCCGGGGACCAGGGTCGTCAAAGCAGATCTAAGTTAGTGCCCAAAAATCTCTGCCTTTTTTGGCACTCGCATAGGGTGAAGATTGACGCATGATCGAAGATCAGTTATGATTTTAACGGATTCCCTTTGTCTACCCCGGTAACGGCCTCCAAGGGCGGATTTTAAAGGCAATTTCATCACCGGAGGGATGGCAAAGAATGGCGGGTTATCTCATTCGAGAGATACTGTTTGATTCGGAAAAGGCTTACGAACTTGTAGACGATTCTGCTGGACTCGTAGCAACCCTCATACCGGGCCTTGGAAGCAATCTCATTTCATTGAGGAGCACAAAGAGAGGAATTGATTTTATCAGAGGCCCTGAAATCATGGCTCAACTCCGTGAACGGCCGGTCGGGTTTGGCTTTCCGGTGCTTATGCCACCCAGCAGGATTGCAGATGGCAGCTTCGAGTTCATGGGCCGGCGCTACACCTTTGTGAAGAACGAGGGAGGGAAAAACCACATCCACGGGCTGGTGTATGACCGTCCTTGGAAGGTCACGAAGGCCTGCGCCGATGATAACGGCGGGGCGTTCATCCAGACCAGGATATCCTCGGATGAACACCCGGAGATCATGCGGTCCCTGCCGCACTCGTTTGATTTAGAACTTAGCTTCCGGTTAAAGGATGGCTTACTCGCGATCGAAGCCACAGCCACCAACAAGGGGCCCGATCCTATGCCGTTCGGACTTGGATTCCACCCATATTTCAGGGTTCCCCTCACCAGTGACAGCTCCAAAGCCTCTTGTTTTATAAAACTCCCGGCGGGAAAAAGGTGGGAGATGCTGGACTTGCTCCCGACGGGAAGGATCCTTCCAGTGGAGGGCAAGTATGACCTTCGACCGGGACGCAGCCTCGAGAATCTCATCCTGGATGATGTGTTCACCGATGTCGAGGCCGGACCCGGGCCCCGTGATAGCATGGTAAGATGCGAATATAGGGATGAAAAGGCCGGGGCCGGCGTCATTTTCGAGGCGGGTGCAGAGTTCCCCCACTGGGTGGTGTACACAGGCAGGACCCCCGATACAGATTTCGTATGTCTCGAGCCCTATACATGGATTCCCAATGCACCAAATCTGAATATGCCTGCGGAGCTCACGGGCACGCGAGCCTTGATGCAGGGTGAGCCATTTAAGGGCAGGATGATATTGAGACCATATTGGTGATAACGCTGGTAACGCAGATGGCCTTGAAGCCGCCGGTATTGAAGCTGATGACATCGAATATGAATATCCCGGGTTATTGAACCAATCTTCCTGAAAGGAAGCCTTGACTAATAATGTTATCTCTGGTCACCTGGTTAAATACTATTGTTGAAGGTCTTGCATCGTATGGGATCTGGGGGCTGGTCGTCGTCGCCTTTATAGAGGCGTCATTCTTTCCCGTACCACCGGATATTTTACTTATACCATTGGCCTTGATTGACCCTTTGAAGGCGCTCTGGTACGCCCTTTTATGTACCCTGGCCTCTACTGCGGGAGGGGTGTTCGGACAGTGGATCGGCCTTAAGGCTGGCCGCCCACTCCTGGAGCATTTCGCTTCACAGAGACATATTCACCTGGTGGAAAAGTGGTTCAAGCGTTATGGAGGCCTGGCGGTGGCCTTCGCCGCCCTGACACCAATTCCCTACAAGGTTTTCACCATTGCGGCCGGGGTCTTCAAGGTCGGGGTAAGACCTGTTATATGGGGATCCCTCCTTGGCCGGGGATTGAGATTCTTTTTCGAGGCAGGTATGATCTTGCTCATGGGCAAGCACGCTGTCGACTACCTGGCACGGTATTCCGGTCCTATTACCTTTATGGCTGGCGTTATACTCGTAGCGTGGCTGGTGATTCGGCAGAGGAGACCGCAGGCACATTGATTAGAGCAAGGGGCCAGGGGAATTGAAATCATGGGCAGGGCCGGATTCTAAGAAACAAGAAAATGGCAAGGGAATCCGTAAGAAAAATGGGCAAATGGGCTTGCCTTTTGACAGTGCACTTGCTATAATTAATGTTGGCATTAAAATCTAATCGTCCGTGACGTGTGGGCCTGTAGCTCAGTGGATAGAGCAGCGGTTTCCTAAACCGCGTGCCGGAGGTTCGACTCCTCTCAGGCCCACCATTTTTTGTACTGCAGCAAAATCAACCGCTGCGCCGCTTCGCGGGCGGCGGGGCCCCTGCCCCGCCGGGCTATCCAGATGGGTAGTCCGCTGCCCGGTTTAGAGGACAGCGGACCCTCCACAGAAGCTAGCGGATTTCCGCAGTCCAAAAGTGCCCTGAACCCCTCATCAGGAGGGGTTAATGTGAGAAAAACCACCATAATGCGCGGCAAGATCGGGCCGGAGAAAAGAGACGGGGGACCCTCTGTACCGTCCCCAAAACCAGAGCATGGCTTCGTGACAGGCGCTTCTTGGGAAAAGGCCCTGTCTATGTTTCTCCTGGTAAAGAAGGCCCAGGGGGCCAGGGAACGCACGATCATTGACTATCGCAAGGTCGTTGGACTCTTCTTCAAGAGGTTCCCAGACGCCTTCAACAGCTAGCCCAACTTCCGCACTCTGAACGCTGGAACCCTTGCGGTACCTATGTTCATTCTCAAATTACGTCACTATCTTACGACCATCTCTTCATCGGCTTGATCATCCGGGGCGATATACCCGTGTCTCCGATGCATCTGGCTCTGCTTTACTCCAAGAGGCTTCATCCGGGCCGTGGCACCCAGAGCGCCATTCGTTGAAGCCCCCCGCTCACGGGAGGCTACCCTCGGCCTTGGCCTTTGCCTGCACAAAAACATGGAAAGGGCCGTATAGAGCAGATTAGCCCGAGCTGAGATGCCTGATAGACAGAAACCCAGCAGGAAGTCAAACAAGCTGGGTCGGGAGCGCCGCTGAGTTTCATGTCCCAGGTAAACCCCCATAGATTGACTGGGAAGCTACAGAGAAGGATTTCCGTCGCCTAGCTAGAATATCTCGATAAAGACACCTGGCGGAGGCCCTAGACGCGAATTGTCGGACTACAGACTATGTATGTCGTCCTATTGACTTCATACGACTCCGGGGTACCGAGAGCGCCAGGGCATATGGTCTGGTGGCCTCGCGGGGAGGACGGAAGCCTCGCCATGCCGGGGTGACCGTAGTGTATGACTATTATGCTACATAGAAAGAAGGATCGGAAGGTTGACTAAAACCGAGTTCGTTACGCCTGCAGGCGGGAATACGATTCCCCGAGAGCTGCACTCGCCAAAGGAAAACGAGATGCCGTTGCATTCCAGGGTCTCTAGGATCGAGCGACTGGCTTTCTACATTGGCGCCATAGGACTGGGCTTGGGCCACAGTCTTAGCTCACAGCTTCTACTCCTTGTTTACCAA
>DUMQ01000132.1 GCA_012839815.1 Bacillota bacterium
GTCTTTGTCGCGTGTTGACATTATCCCAGATGAAGACCAAGCTCTTATGGAGGAATTTGATGCTCTTATTAAACAAATTGGATCAGATTTTGTTGATTTCTCCATTAAGCCGGTTCTATTGGATATCGTGACAAGGCTTGAAGAAGCAGTAACACGGGCTTCTGAGACGGTTGAAGAAGGTATAAAGCGGTTGACGATAGTAATTGCCAATACAGACCTTGGAGAAGCCCTGCAGAAAGTCGCGGATCACTTGGTTATGCTTGAGAAGGTGACTTCCGACGTAGTAAATGAGCATCAATTGTTGGTAAGAAATGCCACGGAAATGCGAACAGAGTATGCCGATATAGTGGCTGATGTTACACGCCGTATCCCTGATGTGGCAAAGCACCTTGAGCAGATAACAGCGTTGCATGCCCGCATTCAGGACCTGGTGGGTTCATTAGAGGCTAATGTTTCAACTTCTGCCGCTGCGTTTAGTGATATCCGATCGCGGCTCGATGATGTCGGTAATTATGCCCGTGACCAGGTAGAGAAGTTGGGCGTGGTGGCGAGATTAATAGATGCCGTTCGTGATGCGCTTGTTAAGGGAAACAATTCTATTAATACGTCGTTGGATTCACTCAATACAACAGTTGCTTCATTGATGAAGAAGGTTTCCGTTATCGAAAGTGTAATGAACCAGTTCGCAGAAGCCCTAACATCCTATGAGAGCCAATTAAAAGCCCTTTCGCAGAGTCAGGCGAAGATGCGATCCGAGCTTTCCGGCACGATCGACCAGTTAGCTCAGGGTCTCGACCTGCAACAGAAGTGGTCCCAAGAGTTATTTTCATGCATAAAGAATCAATTAAGGTTGACCTGGCTTATACTCGGCATTACAGTACCCCTTGGAATAGCAGTTCTTTGGCCCCTCATTTCTGGGTACCTCTTTAGATAGCCGGATTTATCCGCGCGTATTCAATGCAGCGTGAACTTACAAATATCTCAGAGGGCGACCGAAGATTGCTACGAATGGTAGACAGTGCTAGGAAAGGTTAATCAAGGATGTGTCAGTGTCGTGACCTCATCTTCAGCTTTCGCTGCAGTTCGCTTTTACCGGCACCTTGCCCATGCAGTTGAGCAAAGGATGACAGGGGTATTGCGAGAGGTGCTGTGTAGAAGTGCCAGTGAGTTGTCATCTCATATCTCAGAACTCCTGGAAATTAGCGCAGTTGATGGAGTTAGCTCTGAGAAATCTCGTTTGCTAGCTCCTGTTATAACCCTGCTTAAGGAAAAGGAGGCGCAACTGGCTCAACTCGCAGACGACCTAGGTTCCCCATTTTTATTGTTCATAGTCGGCATGGGTAAATTCGGTAAGTCAACCCTTCTTAATGCCCTTGCCGGGTCTCGCCTTGCTGCCATGGATGTCCTACCAAAGACCTGGAAGATAGATATATATGAAGCTGCGGAACCCGGGGCTCATGTCACAATCCGGTTCCGCGATGGATCGTCGGGGTCATATACGGTAGAGGAGGCTTCCATTTTCCTTGCCGAGGAGGAGCGAAAACGAGAACAGAGCGAGCATCTTATCTTTCAAAAGTTTCGTGAAGAATCAGCGAAGCTACCGGATTCGAGTGCCGAGGCGAGAGAAGAACTCCAACGTTACCTAAAGGAGAAATATTTATATATTTCACCTGTGTCTGAGGTTCACTGGCCTTGCCAGCGAAGAGGGCTCCTTACGAGCTTTAGACTCGTTGATACGCCGGGTCTATGGCAGGATTATCTTCCAGATGACATGAGAGCAAGCTTATCTGATTACTACCACAAAGCAGACGGGGTCATCTGGGTCCTGGACGCTCAGAAGATTTCCGCGAGAAAACCTCGCGAACTCATGGAAGGTCTGCAAAAGGCTCTGGACAGGATTGGTAAGCGTACGGGCAATGTAGTTGCTGTCTTGAATCGGATCGACACGGTAGCTTCGGCTGACCCGAGGTCCGTGGAGAGAGTTGTAGAAGAGGCATACCGCCTTTTTGGCGACTTATTCTCTGAAATCGTGCCGGTTTCGGCGCTTCAAGCGCTTAAGGCGATCGAAACAGGAGACGACGAACTGCTCAGCCAAAGTGGTCTGAAGCGGCTTTTGGACGTCCTAGAGAGGCACTTCAAAAGAAACGCCGCAAGGCTCCAGCGGGAAAGCAAGTTGACGGGCGCAACGCAGATTCTAAGGGATGTAAAGATCGTTGTGGCGGAATATAAGAACCGGCTTGATGCCGATGACTCTCAGCGACTTGCGCTAAAGGCCGAGTTTGAAGAGAATCTCAAGCGTATGGAGAAAAGTCTTGCCGATATGGTCATTTCAGCTATCGCGATGCATCGTGACGCGGCGCGTGCCCGGATTGAAGTATTGGCTGAGCAGCTTATTGATGCTCCCTCCAATGAGGAGAAGAAGAGGATCCTTACAGAAATCGTCGGTGGGAACGAGTTAAATGCCATTATGAATAATTGCCTTACCCGCGCGAAACAGATCATAAGCGAGTTCAGTGCATTTTGGGTAAGCCGGTCAGCCATGAGCGAATTCAAGTATCTTCCTTCAACTTACACTGCTGATCTCAGGCCAGTTTCGGCGAGCCCGGTGCTAGATGCCAACGCATTTTCTTTTGATATATCATCCGAGGTTTTTGGCCTCGGAACATTGATCTCGCTTCTTGGGGGTGTTCTGCTGGGGCCGGTCGGCTTCGTTGCCGGTGCTGTGGCTTCGATGCTTGGGGTATCACGTACCTTCGTGAAGCTAATGCGGTTACCTGGTACCAAAGAAAAACTGTATTCTGAACTTCAACGGATCACTTACGAGGCTCAGAATGCCTTGATGGAGGTCTTACGTAAGTCCGTAACTGAAATAAGCAATTGCGTGTCACAGACCAGGGAATTCTCATTTGCATCTCTGCACTGTGTAACAGAAAACCTGCCTGCTCTTAGGCAATGTCTAGAAAGTATCAAGGCCCAGCAATTGCCTAGATTGGAGCCTATATCCATATCTATACGCCGGGTTATTCTTGAGGGGAGGAAGGAAAATGCAATCGCAGGTAGCTGAAGGTGGCAAGGCTAAGGGAACAAGGATTAGAGACTGGGCACTTCGCCTAGAGACTCATATGCAGGCGTCACCTATCCGCAAGATCTTTGAGTCAGGGAACATGCCGCCTGCCCGGGTTTCAGAGAGTGCAATGACGGATCTCCTGGAGAATCTGCGGATACAGGTGAGGAACCTGGAGGAGCCGCTCAAGGTCGTACTTATGGGCGAAGTGAAAGCCGGGAAGTCCACCTTTATGAACGCGATAGCTGGGGGGCAGGTCTCGCCGACCGATGTGTTGGAGGCAACTGCGGCCATCATTGAGGTTTCCCATGGGGAAAAGCCGAGAGCTGTCATACAGTATGTAGACGGTGTCGCCACCGAGGACGTTCCTGAGAGTATCTATGAGATCCTCAGGTCTCACCGTGGGGATGTGGAATTTTTCTCAAAATGCGAGGTTGTCAAGATAGAATCTCGGTTGCCTGGCCTTGCCTCCATAACAATTGTGGACACTCCGGGTCTTTCGAGTCTTACTGAGGCAAATCAAAAGCGTTCGCGGGACTACGTGCGAGAGTCTGATGTCGTGCTTTGGGTCCTTAATGCCAATCATCTTGGACAGATCGACGTCAAGGACGAAATGGCGCATGTCGCTAGGATGGGGAAACCAATCGTTGCTATTGTGAACCGGATGGACGAGGTTGAATCTTCGCCAGACCGGATCATAAGATATGTCGAGCAGGAGTTTGCGGCGTACGTGAGGGCCGTATTCCCACTATCCGCCCGAAACGCCTACGATGCGGTGATGCGTGACGACGAGGATACCAAACAGGCTAGTGGTTTTGCCGAGATAATGCGTTTCCTTCGCGAAGAAATCCGGGAAGAACGGGATAGAGTCAAGTTTGATAGCGTGAGGTCATCCATTATTGCTATTTTGAGGCAAGACCAGGTGTATCACGAATCCTTTTTACGTCAACTTGCGTTTATCAGGGAGCAGGTGGCAAAGTATCATGAGGAACTGGACTACAGGCGGGCGACCGTTGAAGATAGAATCAGAATATTGCTTGAGTCCAGGATACATATGGGTTTTCTGAGCAAAGAGCTGAGCCAGTTAGATGAGGAAATGAAGCGGGTACGGTTTCTTCACATTCCTGCCTCAGTGCAAGAGATTGTTGAACATATGTTCTCGCAGGACGCGGTCAGTGAGTTCTGGAATTGTTTGAAAGACGATATTCAAAAAGAATATGAGGCCACCTGGCAGAAATCAATTAATGAGCTTGATGTTACATTCGCCCGGAATATAGAGGCTCTATTTAAGAAAGAATCTGAAGCGGTCCGCCTGAGCATAGAAAAGATATCTCCTGGTGCTGGAGCAGAGGTGGCGAAAAAGGCGTTTGAGGGGGGAGCTATTGGGGGAGCAGCAGGAGCAGGCTTAGCGGTATATGCGGCTGTTCTCGGGCCGGCAGCAGCCTACGTGACACTGGGTTCCGCTTTGGCGGCCGCGGTACCCCCTCTGGCCATTGCGGGAATCACTGCAGGCACTGTGGCTGGCTTGCTCCGTCAATCGCAGGAGAAGGACAGGCTTAGGAAAGAGATAACCAGCAAGGTCAGTGAACTCAGGAACGAACTCAAACGTCATGCTGAAACAGAGGTCCTGCCGAAGCTCCGCGAGGAGAGCAGGCGCATTGTGAACCAACTCAGTGATCGCTTTGCGCAGCAGCTTTATAACGGATGGGCAAAGGCGGACGTTGATTCTTTAGAGGAGGATACTCGGGCTTATCTTGAATCGACTAGGATAATGCTGGCTAGCGCACCTTGAATCGTGGGCGCACCAGTGGGGTACTACTAAAATCCAGGCAAACTATTGAAGACACTGGGTTTTCAGCCTGGGGTATACAGTTATGGATTCAATCAGTCGAATTCTAGCAGAGGAACGCCTATCATCTAGGTTTTTGTGGGAAAGTCTGAACCGGGGTCTAGCTGTTCTTGATTTTCTGCTTGAAAGAGAAGAAGGGAATGGAAATAAGATTTTAAACGTCGAGTTTTTAAAACGGGCGAGAGGGGAAATAACCAGAATCGTTCAGGCTGGATCCCCTCTTGTCAAAGCAAGCGTCCTAGTTCCTGTGGGGCTATGGGGGTTTACCGAGGGTTTCTCAGCCCCCGACCTTGATATAAAGATTCTGGGAATAGGGAATCACCGCTTCTTTCTTTTTCATAGCGCCCTGGGACTTGTGGTTCTCCGCCATCTCTATCGCCTATGGGTTGAGAAGAATGAACACCCTGAGAAATGGGCTAGCCGCGTTAAAAGGAAAGTAGCCGGGATGCTGTTGGGAACCTATGCTGTCGGCGTGGGGGTTCATCTCGCTATAGATGTTTTCCAGCCCAAAGCAGTGATATTCCCCTTCTTTGGGTCGCTGATCGACGGGACAATGGTTGACGATAATATCTGGCTTTTAGGAAAC
>DUMQ01000013.1 GCA_012839815.1 Bacillota bacterium
GAGTGTTACGCCCGGCGCCGGGCGTAACACTCGCCTGCATCTCGACATCATCTAGTGCATTTAGACATCTGGACTAGGCCAGCTTCTCAAAGAGATCCTTCGTCGCCCCGCATTGCGGGCAGACCCAATCATCGGGAAGATCTTCAAACGGCGTTCCCGGGTCGATGTCTCCCACAGGATCCCCTTCTTCGGGGTCGTAGATATACCCGCAGACTGTGCATTCCCACCTGTCCATAATGCTGATGCGCCTCCATTCGTCTTGCCTTTCCCCGCACCGGCTGGAGACCTTCCCCCGACTTTCATCCGAAGCATTACCTGATATCCTGACATCCATATCCTGACATCCGGTGCATTATTCGTTGTAACCTGCCTCCAGCTGTGTTGCCGGGATCATCTGGTGTCCGGATTCGGTATATCACCTATCACCGCACCTATCACCGCTCGCTTCAGACGGTGACACATTAAACATTCGACGTAGTCAGGTCGTTTTCCTCCATCTAACCTATTTACCAGTTGAGCGTCAAGTGATGTTCCAAGTCTTGTCAGGATGGGGCCGGTGACGATATACGGGATCCTGCTCCAGGACAGCGTGATACCCGGCCATAGACAGTCAATCGAACATTATGTCGCCGAAGAATGACGGCGCGTGAAACGTGCCCGGCGTAAAGGCCCAGCCGCTAAACTCCTGGAGCCGGAGCATCGTCCTGTTGAAATTTACGCCCCATATGGTCCCGGCTACAGGAGGCGACTTCGCGACCTCAGCCAGTGGGATAGCCATCTCCGCACTCCAGCCGCTCCCTGTTGTGGCGGCCCCTGCGCGCCACGTCCCATTCCAGGAGGGCCCTATCCGAGAATAGCTGTCATACTGCGTCCCGAAGAGGTTTACAGCGAAATGGTAGTAGAAGCTATGAGTGTGAGCTGTATCAAGGAACACCTCCACAGAGTCGTCATAGAATACAGGGCCGTCCCGCGACGTGATCGAGGCCCCGATGAGATCCGGCCTGTCATCCGCCATCCTGAAGGCTATATAGAGGTTGGAATCATCATAACATACGGCGACCCAGGTCTGCTCCCGCGCGTCTCCCTCCCCGGTGATAAGCTTGAAGTCCGTTTGCCACTCAGCCGCCTGCCATACCTCATCATCAACGAGCCCGTCGATGACGGGAGGGGTGTCGACGCGAGTCGCGCGTATCATGCGCGGTGGGCCCGGCGGGCCCTGATGTTCGAAGGGGGGGTGGTCATTTTCCCCCTTCCTTTCTGCCTCCGCGAATGGGCCCGCCCTCAGGGCAGCGAGGCATTCATCAGTCAGGTAGGGGTACGCGAAGATGACGACGCCCTTTGCGCCCTGCTCGAGCGCGGAATTCACCTGGGCCAGCAACCCCTCGGGACCGGGGAGGCCAAACCCCTGGATGCCCGCATAGACAGGGACCGCGCCCCGCGTGAAATACTGGGCCCAGATCAGGAGTGCCCTCATCTCATTTGGCCGTGAGCTGTACGTCATGGGGATGAGTAGGTCGATGTAGCCCTTGCTCGCCCACTCCGGCCAGTCCTGGAGAAGACCTTGATTTAGCTCGATGGGCATCCCCCGGGGCGCGACTGCGCAAGAGAGCTTAGCGCCGGGCCTCAGTTGCCTCAGTTCCCCGGCTATGGCCCTGACCACGCTGGTGACCGCGTCGGCTCTGACTTTATTCCACAGCTTGTATTCCTCCGGGTTGGCTTCAGGATCCAGGTCGAGCGGGTCGATACCGTACTTGGCCCTGAATTCCTCGCGGTGTTCCGGGCTGTAGCAGAAATCCCCCAGCGTGGGGTCGGGGTATCTGATGTAATCAAGGTGGATACCATCGACATCGTACTTTTGAATGACCTCCCGGATGAGCCTTGTGTAGTATTCGCGAACCCCGGGATGCATTGGGCACACCCAGTAGAATCTATTTACTCCCTGCTTGTACCCTATCTCGCCGTGCCTGTCGATTGCGGCCCATTCGGGGTGCCTGGTCAACACCGGCCCGGGGGCGTTTAACCCTACATAGAACATGCTAAACCAGGCATGGACCTCGATAGAGAGCTTGTGGGCCTCATCGATCAGGATGGCGAGGGGGTCCATCCCCGAAAACCTTGGGAGCTGAGGTTGTATACCTTCAGAAGCGGCGGTCTCCGAGAAAAAGATTGTGGAGCCCTGGTAAAAGACCTCAGGAAAGATCATATTGAAATTGGCCCTCTTCAGGCGTTGGACCATAGCCCGGATGGCCGCCGGGTCAGAGGGTATACTCTTTACATCGATCCAGACCCCGCGCGCAGCGGCCGGGGCAGTGCCCGTCCCTACCTGTGGAGGGACTCGTAAAGAGTCTGAAGGCTGGGATTCCTGCGCCGCGGCTGGGCCTCCCGGGGGTAGGGGCAGGGTGAGCAGCAGAATGAGTGAGAGGACGGAGAGGATGGAGAGAATGATGATGCCTCTACCTGTAGTAAGCGGTTGTCCAGGGAGTTGTTGGAGTTGTTTAACCAAATCGGTTGCACCTCGCGATTTCAAGGTATTACATTGTATTACATTCCAGGGGTCGTAAAATTTGGTCTGCACGCTAAGGCATCGTATAAGTCGCATAATAAAAAAATTCGCCGCGATATCGTCGAACCCTGTCGGTCCCGCGTAGATACATCGAGGATATCCTGCGATGTAAAAGTGCGCCACCAAGCATACCAGCTTTTACATAAAGTTAACACGGCTGCAATTGGCCCGTAACAGGGGGCTTGTATGATAAAAGTTGTGGTGGGCAATACGAAGGCTACAAGACTTGCGGAGGAGGGAAATTAAATGCTCAACACGAGAAACAAATGGTTGGTCCTGCTCATGTCGATCCTGTTAGTGGGGGTACTGGTCGGCCCCGTTGGGCAGATCGAGGCGCGAACCATAGCCCTGAATGGGGCTGGTGCTTCGTTCCCATACCCCTTGTACAGCAAGTGGCTCGACGAGTACCGCAAGATCGCTCCAAACGTGGCTATTGACTACCAGTCCATAGGTAGCGGTGGCGGCATCAGGGGCATCCTTGAACAAACGGTGGATTTTGCCGGAAGTGACGCCCCAATGACAGACGAACAGCTGGCCAAGGCCCCGGGGGAGATTTTCCACATCCCCACTGTAATGGGCGCTGTAGTAATTACTTACAACCTGAAGGGCGTTAAGACCGGCCTCAAGTTGACACCTGACGTTTTGGCCGATATCTTCCTGGGAAAGATAACGAAGTGGAACGATAAGAGGATCACCTCCATCAACCCTGGTGTTAATCTACCAGCTCAACCGATTGTTATCGTACATCGCTCCGATGGAAGCGGCACTACCAACATCTTCACGGATTACTTGAGCAGTATTAGCAGCACCTGGAAAACAAAAGTCGGGAAAGGCACGTCTGTAGAATGGCCTACGGGTATCGGGGCCAAGGGTAATGAGGGCGTATCCGGCGCCGTCAAACAGACCCCGGGTGCTATCGGCTACGTCGAACTGGCCTATGCGATTCAAAATAAGCTGCCATATGCCTTCCTGAAGAACCGGGCCGGCAAATTTGTAGAGCCAACCCTCGAGACCACCACCGCCGCTGCTGCAGGTGCAGCCGCCAACATGCCGGAAGATATGCGGGTTTCCATCGTCAACGCCCCCGGCCAGGACGCCTACCCTATCGCTGGCTATACCTACCTGCTGGTTTACAAGGATCAAAAGGATAAAGCAAAGGGTACCGAACTGGTCAAATTCCTGTGGTGGGCTATTCACGATGGTGAAAAATTTGCCAAGGAGCTGCTTTACGCCCCGCTGCCCGGCAACGTAGTGAAACTAGCCGAGAAGAAGATCAAGCAGATCAATTACAGGGGCGAGGTTCTACATAAATGAGAAAGAAAAGCTATAAAGCGTGGTTAGAGGGGGATATCGCCTTCCGCGGTTTCACCTACCTTGCCGCCTTGAGCCTGGTGGGCGTGGTCCTGGCCATCCTCTGGGTGCTTGTGGAGAAGTCGCAGCTCACCTTCACAAAGTTTGGCCCGGGATTCGCCCTGGGCTCCCGCTGGGACCCTGTCCATGGAGTATTCGGCGCTTTGCCGCTGGTTTACGGCACGGTGGTGTCATCATTGATTGCCCTTGCGATAGCGCTCCCGTTGAGCCTGGGTATCGCCATCTACCTGACGCAGCTGGCTCCTCACTGGTTACGAGGCCCTGTATCATTCCTTGTGGAGCTTCTAGCAGCTATTCCCAGCGTGGTATATGGTTTGTGGGGGGTATTCGTCCTTGTGCCCTGGGTGCGGTCGTCTGTAGAACCGGTCCTCGGGAGTGCCCTTGGTTTCCTGCCGCTTTTTAGGGGTGCACCCTACGGTTTCGGCATGCTCGCTGCCGGTATCATCCTTGCAATCATGATCACGCCTACTATTTCCGCGGTTTCCAGGGAGGTACTGCTGGCAGTACCCCGCTCCCAGCAGGAGGCCATGCTGGCCCTGGGGGCCACCAGATGGGAGACCATACGAATGGTGGTCTTGCCTTACGGACGGTCGGGAATCCTGGGAGCGGCAATCCTGGGACTGGGGAGGGCCCTGGGCGAAACCATGGCGGTGACGATGGTGATTGGCAACCGCCCGCAGATCTCTCCATCGCTCTTTGAACTCGCCCAGACCATTGCCAGTATCATCGCCAACGAGTTCAGTGAGGCCTTCAACGATTTACACTTATCGGCACTGGTAGCTGCAGGCTTTATACTTTTCGTGATTACGCTGCTATTGCACGTCATGGCCCGGCTGCTGGTTTGGCGGGTGGCCAGGGTGCCCCAGGGGGTGACCAGGGAGTGAGAATAAGGCGCAATCAACGGAGAAGGATAGTCGACCGGATCATGGGGGTCCTGTCGGTGCTTGCTACAGTGGTGGCGCTTATCCCGCTTGCGAGCATCTTAATCTATGTTTCTGCCAAGGGATTGTCCGCCATTAACTGGGACTTTTTCACAAAGCTTCCAAAGCCGGTGGGGGAACCCGGGGGCGGGATGGCTAACGCAATTGTTGGGACCATGATCCTCGTAGGCCTGGCATCGGCCATGGGCATCCCTTTAGGGATCCTGGCAGGCATCTATCTGGCCGAGTTCGGCCGGGGCCGTTTGGCCTGGACTGTGAGGTTTATCTGCGATGTGATGACCGGGATACCCTCCATCATTGTGGGCATAGCAGTCTACGGCACCATTGTCGTGGCCATGAAGCGTTATTCCGCCATCGCCGGAGGGGTGGCCCTGGCGATCATCATGCTTCCCCTGGTGACCAGGACCACCGAAGAAATGCTAAAGCTGGTACCCAATAGCCTCCGGGAGGCCTCGCTGGCGCTGGGCGCGCCCCAGTGGCGGACGGTCGTGAGCGTGGTGCTCCGCAGCGCGGCCGGCGGGATCATTACAGGTGTCATGCTGGCGGTCGCCAGGATCGCCGGCGAAACCGCGCCGTTACTCTTTACCGCCCTCAGCAGCCGCTACTGGCACACAGGACTTGACCAGCGTATAGCCTCCCTTCCGGTATACATTTACACCTACGCCACCACGCCTTATGAGGACTTGCACCGGTTGGCCTGGGGTGCAGCTCTGGTGCTGCTGGCCCTGGTTCTGGTTACAAGCATGGCTGCCCGGGTGGCGGGTAGGCGAGCCAGCGGGGGGAATAGGGGATGAACGTAAAGTTACTTGTAGAGGAATTTAGCGCCTGGTATGGTAAGAATCAAGCGGTGAAAGACGTGACGTTGCCGGTTCCCCTTCACCAGGTTACCGCGATCATCGGCCCGTCAGGGTGCGGCAAGTCCACCCTGATCCGCTGTCTCAATCGCCTCCACGAACTGCTTCCGGGAACCCGCACAAAGGGTAGGGTAATGCTGGATGGCCAGGATATTTACAGTGATAATATGGACCTGGCCGAACTCCGCCACAGGATAGGGATGGTGTTTCAGAAGCCCAACCCCTTTTCGACGATGTCCATCTTCAACAATGTAGCCGCAGGGGTGCGGGTAAACGGACTGAGGCCGGGTACAAAGATGGAGGATATAGTGGAGAAAAGCCTGCGGATGGCAGCGTTATGGGACGAGGTTAAGGACCGGCTTCACGAAAGCCCCTACAATCTATCCGGAGGCCAGCAGCAGCGGCTATGCATTGCCCGGGCCCTGGCAGTGGAGCCGGAGGTGCTGCTGATGGACGAACCGTGTTCTGCGCTGGATCCGGCCTCCACCCTGAAGGTCGAGGAGCTCATCGCCGATCTCAAGTCCAGGTACACCATCCTGATGGTTACCCATAACATGCAGCAGGCGGCCCGGGTTGCGGACTATACCGCATTCTTCTTGAATGGTCAGATGATTGAGTACGGCCTTACCACGGAGATATTCACCAACCCCAAAGATAAGAGGACCGAAGACTATATCAGCGGGCGCTTCGGATAAGGGCGGCATCATCACCAGCGCACCGCGCCCACTGCCGGGAACCCCCGCAGGGCATCCTCGATCTCCTTTTTGATCTTGTCCAGGGCATCCCCGGTTTTAGCCTCGGCGCGGACAACCAGCTCGGGGCCGGTATTGGATGCCCTGACCAAGCCCCACCCACTGGGGAAGATGATGCGGGCGCCATCGATGTCTATGACGGGGTAAAGGGCCTTAAAGTGCTCCTGGATGGAGCGCACGACGTTGAACTTCTCGCGGTCGGGGCAGGGCACCCTGGTCTCGGGCGTCGCAGGGTACTTCGGGACGTCGCCTAGCAGCTCCGAGAGTGTCGCATCAGTGTTGGACAGGATCCTTAGGAGCCTTGCTGACGCGTAGAGGGCGTCGTCAAACCCATAATACTCATCGGCGAAGAACATGTGCCCGGACATCTCGCCGGTAAACACGGCTCCGATCTCGCGCATCTTTGCCTTTATCAGCGAATGGCCGGTTTTATAGAACATCGGGCGCCCCCCGAGGCGCTCAACTTCCTCAACGAGGGCCTGGGAGCACTTGACTTCGATGATGGCCGTCGCCCCGGGGTGCTTGGGCAGGATCTCCCGCCAGAAGAGCACCATGAGGCGATCCCCCCAGATGATGTCGCCCTTTTCATCCACCACGCCGATCCGGTCTCCGTCCCCGTCATAGGCCACGCCCAGGTCCGCGCCTTGCGATCGCACAGCGTCGATGAGGGCGCCCAGGTTTTGGGGCCTGACCGGGTCGGGGAAGTGGTTTGGGAACGCGGGGTCGGATTCGCAGTAGAGTGGGATCACATCGCAGCCGAGCTTGTGCATGAGGTCGCCGGCGAAAAACGATGCCGTCCCGTTGCCGCAGTCCACGGCGACCTTGAGGCGGCGCGGCCCGAGCTGGATCTTCTCGGCGATCATGGATATGTACGCCTCCCTGGGGTCGGCGGTTGATACGCGCCCGCGCCCCCTTGCGAAATCCCCGCTTTCGGCCAGCTTCCTCAAGTCCTGGATCTGCTCGCCATAGAGCGTGCCGGGGCCGAAGGCCACCTTAAACCCGTTGAATTCGGGGGGATTATGGCTCGCCGTTATCATAGCCCCGCCGTTGATGCCGTAGAAGATTCGAGCGTAATAAAACGCGGGGGTTATGACGACACCTATGTCGAGAACGTTGCAACCCGTGGAGGTGATCCCGTCCACCAGGGCATCGCGTAGCCTCGGCGACGATATCCTGTTGTCCCGCCCGACTATGGCCTCCTTTTCGCCTGCATTTTGCAGGTAGGTCCCGATGGCCTGGCCCAGGGCGTATACTACATCGGATGTCAGGTCCCTTTCGGCGACGCCACGGATATCATACTCCCTGAATATCTCGGGGTTTATCCTTACTTCTACCGCTGCCAATGCTCCCGGCCTCCCCTTTGTAGAATTATTTTAGCTTCTATAATGGTTATATGGTCTTTTATCATGATTATTTCCCCATGACAACCTGGACTTTATGGATCTTCCCGTCCGAAAGAGGCGGCAACAGGTTGCTGTCGAGGAGTTTGCTATCCATTGTCACCTGCTTTACGCCTCGCGACACGCGTTCAGGATTCACTACCTCTATATCATATGTGGCTTTTCGAAATGGACGCCGGACCGTGAACCTATCCCAGTCGGGGGGGATGACGGGATCAACCCTCAAACCCCTGTATTCCGGCCTGATTCCAAGGATCCAGTCGAGACACGCCTTTAACATCCACGCGGCAGTCCCCGTGGTCCAGCTAAACTCGCCCTGGCCGAAGAATTTCGAGTCCGGCCCGTAGATGTATTCGCAGTAAATGTACGGCTCGACCTTATATGTATCAGGATCCTTGCCCCGGGTTATGAAGGATGACCGTTTGAAAAGGTCGTAGGCGCGTTCGCCCCTTCCCAGTATAGCCTCGGCTATGATGGCCCAGCAGACCGGGTGGTTGAATATCGTGCCGTTCTCCTTAACTCCGGGGCTGAACATGGTTATGATTCCTATGTGCGGATCCGGCTCGGCGTAGGCCGGCAAGAAGATCGCCGGCCCGTACCTGGTATCCAGGTGTTTCCGGGCCGCCTCCATGCACTCAAGCGCGCGTTCAGGCGGCGCCGCACCCGAGAGGACGGCCCAGCTCTGGGCGTTCAGGTAGATGCGACCATATTTATTCCTCGAGCTCCCGAAGAGCTCCCCTTCATCCGTAGTTCCCCGTGCGTACCAGGCGCCATCCCAGCAGAGCTCATTGATCTTGGCGATCAATTTATCCCTCTGGGTCTTGTAATCCTGCATCAGGCCCTGGTCGCCCCTTAGCTCGCAGATATCGATCATTTCCTTGAGCATCCAGCACAGGAATTCAGCGGTCATCACGCTTTCGCCCTTGCCTTCCTCGCCAACCTGGTCGAGGCCGTCGTTCCAGTCGCCGGCGAGCATCAGGGGGATGCCGCGGGGGCTCGTGTGAAAAATGGTAAACTCTATAGATTTCCTGAGGTGATCGAAGACCGTTCCTTCCGTCCCGTCGTAGTAGGGCACGAGCTCCTCCAGGAAATTGAGATCACCCGTCTCCTTCAAGTACTCGGCAGTTGCAAGGACGAGCCATAGCGCATCGTCGGAGTGGCCGGTACGGGGCCCGGTATCCGTTATGGGGTCCCAGTTGTGGAGCGTACCCCCGTCGCGGAATTGATGCCTCAGGACCTCCCTGAGTTTGGCCTTGGCGAGCGAGGGGTCGTTGGGAAGGACGCCCAGCAGGTCCTGGGAGGTATCGCGCAGGCCGAACATGGAGCCGCCCCCGATATAGTAGGAGCTCATGCGCGACCAGTTGAACGTCACCCACGACTGGTACTTATTCCATATGTTTACCGATAGATCGAAATCGGGGTCGGGGGTCGAGACCACCACACGGTTAAGGTAATTATCCCAGAAAGACTTCAGGCGGTCAAGCTCCTCAACGGCGTTCGAGGGGTCCTGGAATTTCTTTACGACCGGGGCGATATCCTTTTCTTCCTCAGGCGCTCCCATTATAACGGTGAAGGTGCACTCCTGTCCCGGCAATAGCTCGACCCTGCCCTGCAGGACGCCCACGGCATCCCGGCCGAGGCCATCGGAATTTGCGCATTGTCCACGCTCGACGACGACCGGGTTTGCCAGGGAGCGGTACCGGCCGGTGAATTCCTCCCGGAGCCCGTCAAAACCGGCAACGGGAAGACTCATCGCAATAAAGGCGCGGCGGTTCCAGGGCAGGTGAGGCTTTGCTGCGCGATGCCCTACATCCCACAATCCCATCCTGGCTATGACCGCGCCGATATCCTTATCAAACCTGACAGATTTAAAAAGGTTGGCGAAGTTGGTTTCAACGAGATCAAAGCCGTAGCTCCCCAGGCACCATTCCACGTAGGTGAAGACGCTCAAACGCCGCGGCTGGCTCGTTGTGTTTTTGAGGGAAACTAGCCAGATTTCGACGTCATCATCCAGGGGCACGAAAAAGATGATTTGCCCCTCGATGCCGGCGTTTTTTGAGCTGATTTGCGTGTAGCCCATCCCGTGCCGGCACTCCCAGGTTTCATAGGGATGCTGCACCGGCTGCCAGTTGATGCTAAAGAATTCGCCGGTAGCCTCGTCGCGCACGTAAACATATCGCCCCGGCCGGTCGGTCATGGTCATTTCTCCGGGGTAAGCTCGGGTTATGCGGTTATAACCCGAGCTTGTCACAAAGGAATAGCCTCCGCCTGTATGGGAGATCAGGGCGCAGTACCTGGTATTGGTCAGGTAGTTTGCCCAGGGGCGTGGTGTAACCGGGGTGGTTATGATGAATTCTCGTCCATCGCTGGAGAAGTTACCGTATTTCAAGGAGAAATCCCTCCTAGCCGCGCAGGCTGTGTCTATAGAAACCAAGCTCGTTTACAACACTCTTCACGCCGTAGGTATGGCGCGCTATGCGTTCAGCCTCTATTCTTTGTTCAGGAGTTTCAACCTTGCCACGTAGGTAAGCGGTCCCGTTGAGGCAGTTGACTGTAATCGGGCAATGGCTCAGGAAACCATCTTCCTTGATCGCAGAGCCGATTCGCTTGCAGAGCAAATCATCCTGCAGCTTCATTTCGCTTCACCTCCGTTTCACGTAATTTCAAGTAGGCAAGCATGTACGCCAGGAGGGATTCAGCTCCCTGGTTGAGATTCACCCCGTCCGGGGTGATACCGTCAAAGCACCCCCCCGTCCTGGGGTCATAGAGGGGTATTCCCATGGAATTCTTACCCAAAAACCAGGCGAAGGCATCTTCGGCCTGAGAGTAGTAGGAGGAATCCTCTGTTGCAGAATAACCCGCCAGGAGGGCCTCCACCATGAGCCCGGCGTCGACGGGCTGCTCGTCAAACTCCGCCGGCCTCGCCCCCTTGAGCCACCACCCGCGGTTTCCTATCACTTTGAGCTTGCCGTTTTTAAGCGTGGCGTTTATGAGGAAGTCGAGGCTTTCCCTGGCGACCTTGAGATATATATGTTTTTCGCTGGCCACATATGCAAGAAAGAGAGCCTTTGAAAATGCGGCGTTACAGTACGTCAACCTATCTTCAAACCAGTGCCACTTTTTCTTTGAGTCAGAGGCGCGGCGATAGAGCTCGACCAGGGAATCCGCCAGCGTGCACATGAGATTATATATCTTCGAGTCTGGATATTCATAATGCAGCTCGGCCAGCCCTGCGACGCAAAAAGCTATGGCTCTCGGCGCCCTCAGACTTGATGCCCATGGGAGGGCCCGTTCTAACAGCCGCCTCGATAGCTGCGCGATACCTTCATGTGCTCTCGTGCGGGCTGCATAGGTGCAGGCATGGATGGCGCGACCGAAGGAATCCTCGGAGCCCTCTTCTTCGAGGAACTCACGCGTATATCCCACGAAGTTGCGCCATTTCCCCCTTTCATCCTGTGTGTAAGCGAGGAAGCCCATGTATTTTACAGCCAGCTCGAGCATCCTGGTATCGCTTGTCAGGTCGTATAGCTGTAATGCCGCTCTTAGAGCTCGAGCATTATCATCAGTAGTATAACCGCTTTGATAATCAGGTATTGAAAATACGGAGTGTTGTATTATCCCCGTACAATCGGTTAATCTAAAGAGATGGTCGAGATTAAGTTTCGGCAGGCTGGTGCATGCTGCCCCCTGTCTTCTCATTCAAAGGTCACCAACCTTTCAGAGACATTCTCCTCTATTCCAGTATAGTTGCAGCGGCTACAGTTGCAGCAGCTGTCCCTAGAGGCACCTTCTTGTCCATTATGTTCTGAAATAGAATCTCATGAAGCTTCGCGACGGAGGGCCAACTCATATTGCGCCCAAAAGCCCGGGTTTTACGTTCGAGCTCCCGCTGTTTGCCGGGCGTATCCAGGATCTCTAATATACATCCGGCTATAGACCCTGGATCCTTAAAATCGGCAAGAAGCCCCCGGCCACCCGCAAGCATTTCCTCTGCATAGAAGTACGGCGTTGAGACGATCGCTTTGCCGAGCGCTACCGCGTAGGCAAGCGTCCCGCTGGTGATCTGTTCCTTACTTATGTAAGGTGTAAGATAGATGTCTGTAAGCGCGAGATACTCAAGGAGTTTGTCCTTTGTCAGAAACTCATCGATGAATCTCACGTGATCCTGCAGGCCCAGCCTGCCTACCATCTCATATAGCGACACGCGATACGTCTCGCCCATCTGGCGTTGAACCACGGGGTGCGTTTGCCCGATGACCAGGTAAACGACGTCAGGGTGTTTCCTTACGACGGCCGGGAGGGCCTGGATAGCGTATTCTATGCCTTTCCCCGGGTTTATCAATCCCAGCGTCGAGATGACTTTGCGCCCGCTGAGGTCGTATTTTGACTTCAGGACCTCTCTACGCATGGGCCGCATATTGGGAACGCCGTGCGGGATAACCGTGACCTTTTTGGGGTCGATACCATACACCTTTGCCAGAGACTCGCGGGCCTTTTCCGCCATGACGATGAGCACCCTGCTGAACCTGGCTATTTCCCGCAAGACGTTTACGATTTCGCGTTCAGGATTTATTTGAACGGTGTGGAGTGTCACAACCACCGGCTTTTTCACGTTCGCGAGGAAATCCAGAAGGTAAGATCCGAACTTCCCGCCGAAAATACCGTATTCGTGCTGGATGTGAACAAGATCGGCGCCTGATTCGTTGACGAGCAGGGCCGCCTTTACATAATCCTGCCTCGTGGTCTGGGATATTTCTGCTATAACTTCGGGGCCGTAGAGGTATTCCGCCACATCGCTTATGGCTATGACCCTCGTTGACCCCGGCCCGTTACGAGCTATCAGCGCTTCAATGAGATCGGCGGCAAATATGGCTATCCCGCATTTTCGCGGGGGATATGTCGTCAGGTAGATGACGTTCACATTTTCACCTCCAGGAATAGGGAGTTAGACATATAGTGCATCAGATATATAGTGCATAAACAGTCGTGATGGCCATCAGTGCCTGGCCATCAGTAGCATGGTGATCATTAGTTAGTATTGAGCAACCGCCATGGATCGAAGCTCTCTCCCATCTTCCACGGTATAATTCTCACCGACGATCACCCTGTCGAGGCGGGCTCTCGCACCAATCCGGGTACCAGCCCAGATGACGCTGTGCTTTACGTAGCTTCCCTCCCCGACTATTACGCCCGGGCCCAATACCGCCATTGGCCCTAACACCGCGTTGGCATGCACTATACACCTGTCACCGATTATAACGGGTCCATAGATTCTCGAGGTCGGATGCACGTAAGCATCGTGACCGATTATCACCTGCTCACGCTGGTCGCCCAAGAATATAGAGTTGCCGCTGGTGCCATCGCTCGCAATATAGCTCCTCTTGCCCTGGATCTCAAGGCGGAGCTTGCCCTGGAAGATATCCCCGTGGAGCGCCAGGTATCTCTTATGGGTCCCGAAATCCATCCAATAGAATTTGGAACCATAGCCGTAAACCGGGATGCCCTCCGCCAGCAGGGAGGGATATACCTCCCTCTCAAGAGACACCGGGCGGCCTTTGGGTATCCGCTCTAGGATCTCGGGTTCGAACACATAAACCCCGGCATTTACGAAATTTGTAGTAACCTTGTCTTTTGACGGCTTTTCGATGAATTTCAGGATGCGACCACTCGTGTCGGTTTCCACGACGCCATAAGCCGTAGGATCATCGACCCATGTGAGGGCGATGGTCACCTTTGCCCTGTTTTGTTTATGAAAATTCACGACGGATGTAAGGTCCAGGTCCGTGACTATATCAGCGTTAAAAACCAGGAAGGTATCATCCAGGAGATGCTCGGCAAACCGGATAGCCCCACCCGTCCCAAGCGGAGTCTTCTCAATGACATATTGCATCCGCACCCCGAAGGCACTGCCGTCGCCAAAATAATTCATTATGATCTCGGGACGGTAACACAGGCTGCAGATAACCTCCGAGATGTTATGCCTCTTGAGAAGGCCGAGGAGGTGCTCCAGCCAGGGACGATTTGCCACGGGAACCATCGGTTTCGGGAGGTTATACGTTAGCGGGTGTAATCTCGTCCCGAGCCCTCCGGCAAGTAGTAGGGCTTTCACAAGGCATTCCCCCAATCTTCCTTAATTGTATTATATTGGAATATAAAACGAAATTCTATTTGCCCGGCAATCGAATGATATCCAAATCCAGGCAGAAATATTCATTCTAAAGGATTACAGCCCTGAGGTCGGGGTCTGGATTAGGGATAAACAGGTTTTAAAGACAAATTAAGAACAAAGAAGGCACCTTTGAGTCTGGTTTGAAACCTACTCCCAGGTGCCTCTTGGTTCAGGGACCTGAAGCTATTTGATCCCTTTCGCGGATTGAGCGTTCGTGCTTTGAACGTCCAATTTCAACCTTAGCCGCTTGAATATTTACTTCTTGTTACCTATTGCTACCTATTATTACCTACTTCTTACAGTTAAACTTTATTGCGTTAATTATAGTTTTTGAACTTCTCTCGGAGCGATCAAAGTTGATAATGACTAGACCTGGCAATCCTGGGAGAAGTATCGACCATCTTTAATTTTAATACCTCTGTAGACCATAGTCAAGCCCTGCCCTTGTCCCCTGGCCCGTCCTACCCTAAGTTAGTGCGCAAAAATCTCTGCCCTTTTTGGCACTCGCATGGGGTGCCTCGCATCTCTCCGCCCGGCGGACGCGGCCAGGGAGCAGGCCGCTCCGTAATCTCCGGCCGAGGGCTGTTGGGCCGGAGATTAAGGCCGCCTGGCGGAGAGATGCGAGGCACCCCGGCTACTGTGCGGTACTGGTAGCTGTTACCTGCGAAAGGTCTGGGGATTTTTGCGCACTAACTTAGCTTACCCTGTCCCTATCCTGTTCCGTGTCCCGGTCTCCCCCTCTCACCGGCCTGACGGCGTGCCATGGTTCCTGCTGGCCCTCGACCTTGCGATCTGCCTATTCCTATTCTTATGCGGGCTGCGGTCGAAGAATACCCGGCTGGCATGTCCTACCCGGTGGCTACAGGAAACTCACTGCGAGACCATAGGCGTGATCCAGGCTCGCGCGGTTCGCGAAAAATGGCAGGAAAGTCTCGAGACCTTGTCGAATATTTATAATACTGCGACCAGTAAAAACTGTTTGGGGACCCGCGAGGCAGGCCGATACGGTAACGTGGCACGTGTCAGGTGAGCCGGTGAAACCGGGTGAATAAGTAAGATAGTAGCTAGTGACAGGTGAATGAACCAGTGAATGAATTCAGGAAGCAAAGGGGGTGTCGGGTAGATGTACTGGTTGGCCCTAATCATCGTCGGACTTGTAATTAGCTGGATTGCAACCGTATGGTATGCCAAAGGCAAGGCAATATGGGGTGGCTGGGTCACCCTTCTCATAGCCAGCTTGCTTGGAAGCTGGCTAGGGGACGTTGTCCTGGGTAACTGGGGATGGATGATAAAGGGCTACAACGTCATCGCTGGTATCATCGGCGCGCTGATTATCTCATGGCTCTGGGCCCTCGTAGCTCCAAAGGCCGGGGCCCAGACGGCGAGTAAATAGGGTTGACAGCAAGCAAATAGCGTTATAATCACGCGGCCGGTTTAGCTGGGTCCCCCGTTTAAAGTTCTCCCGTTACCGGGGCCCTTTTCGTAATCGAAAAGATAAAATCCGTCGCAGTTTATCACATGTGTCCCGTCAATGGTAGTCACCCGCGACCTATCGCTGGTATAATTCAGATGCACGTGTCCATGGAGGAAATACCTGGGCTTGTAGGACTTGATGAGCCACCTGAAAACTTGAAAGCCCCGATGGCACACATCGGACATGTCGTGGATCTCGAGCGGGGGAGCATGCGTCACAATTATATCGACCTTCCGGTTGATCATCAACCGCGGTAGAACTTTGAGCACCTTCAAGCGCATATCCCATTCAGTGTACTGGACTGCCTCGTTTGTATATGGTTTTGATCCCTCGAAGCCCATGATCCGGAGTCCCTTGTAGGTCACGATCCGGCCGTCGATGTTTATGCAGCCTTCAGGTTTTTTCACGTTATAGATCAGGTCATGATTGCCCCTCACATAAAAGAGGGGCACATTTATCATGGTCGTCAAAAACGAGAGATATTCAGGCGCCAGGTCGCCGCAAGATAGAATAAGGTCAACCCCGCCAAACCGCTTCTCGGAATAATGCTCATAAAGCAATGCCTCTTCGCGGTCGGCCAGGGCTAAGATTTTCATGCCCTCACCACCTCGACCTCGGGGTTGAAGACATCTACAAACTTGAACGCCACCGTATCTACGAGCCCGCGGTTGGTAATACGAAGCTCCGGCAAAACAGGGAGCGAGAGCAGGGCCATGGTCATGAAGGGGGAAACAAGGCGACAGCCGAGCCGGCGCCAGGCTGCTTCGAGCTCCTCGACCTGGCGTGCCACTTCGCGCACGGGCCGGTCCGACATGAGGCCCGCAATCGGCAACGGCACCAGGGCCAGGACCTCCCCGTGGCTCACGGCAACCATGCCACCGCCGCATTTCGCCAGGGTGTTGGCTGCAAAGGCCATGTCGTCATCCGCCATCCCGACCACGAGAAGGTTATGGCTATCATGGGCGACCGTGGACGCGACAGCTCCCTCCTTGAATCCGAAGCCTTTGACGAATCCGAGCCCAATTCCCTTATCCCCCCGGTGCCTTTCGATGACCGCGACCTTTGCGATGTCATGCTCTGCAGAGGCGCTCACCCCTCTCTCTCCGGTGCCGGGGTTGCTCTCCACGGGAAGCTGGACAAGGACATGCCTGGTTCCTACTTTTGCTTCGATTACCTCTATTGCCCTGACGGTAGTAAAATGACTATTGCCCTTTTTGCGGGCGAGATTTGCCTCACCCGCGGGAATACGTATGATAAAATCCTCGGCCCTCAGCGGTCGCGCAAGGTGAACTGAATGGGTCGCCAGCTCGGGGTAAGTAACGTCCGGCAGCGGAACGAGCAATTCCCCGTTCTCAGCAACAAGCTCACCGTCGACGATGACCTTCTCCACCCGCATGCCCGCCAGGTCTCTGACGAGCAGGATGTCCGCGCATCTTCCCGGCGATATGCTGCCAAGGTCCCGGCTGACGCCGAAACAGTCGGCGACATTTATCGTGGCCATCTGGATGGCTCTGATGGGATCCATGCCCTCTTCAATGGCACGACGGACCACGTGGTTGAGGTGGCCGAGGGTGACCAGCGTGTCAGGGTGCATGTCGTCAGTCACCAGGATCGCGTGCCTTGTATCGACCTTCGTTTCCGTCACGCTCTTGATGGTCGCCTTGACGTCGTGCCACGCCGAACCCTCGCGCATCTTGGCATACATGCCAAGCCTGAGCCTGGCCAGGGCATCCTCCTTTCGCGTGGACTCGTGACACGAAGCGATCCCCGCCGCTATATATGCCTGCAGGCCTGTCCCCGTTTCAGGGATGGAATAGTGCCCGGTGACCACCTTGCCTGCCCTGAGGGTCTCCGCTATCTCGGCGTGGACGAACTCGTCTCCTGCAAGGACCCCCGGGAAATTCATCATCTCCCCGAGGCCGATGATGCCCTCCCAGCGCATGGCTTCACGGATGTCTTCCGGTCCGATAGCGGCGCCCGCGTCCTCGAAACCAGGTGCAGCCGGCACGCATGACGGCATTGTAGCGTAGACCTTGAGGGGAAGGCCTCTTCCCTCATTCACCATCAATTTTACCCCTTCGACGCCGAGCACATTTGCAATCTCGTGCGGGTCCATAAAGATCCCCGTGGTGCCGCAGGGCAGGACGGCGCGCGCAAATTCCGTGACGGTAACCATGCTGCTCTCCACATGCACGTGGCCATCGAGCAAGCCAGGAACCAGGTAGTAACCTGTGGCGTCGAGAATTCTGGTGCCCTCCCCGATGGTATGAGCTGCATCGCCGACCAGGACCACCCGCCCGTGCTTGATAGCGACATCAACGCCGGATATGATCTCCGCGGTATTGACGTTTACGAGATCCCCGCCTTTGATAACGAGATCCGCTTTATCACGGCCCATTGCCGCCGCAACGAGATGGCGGGTTATCTCCGATAAGTTCTGACATCTCACAATACTCACCAGTCCTATATCATTCGCCCGGAGGCCCCTTCCTACCGGCCTTTCCTTCCGGCATGGGGTCATAACCTCACGCAGGCCCCCCGTTCCCCCGGGTCTTTATCCTTAACTATTCTCTATTATTTTCTATTTTCCTACCTTAAAAATTACCAAGCCCCTGTGGGGGGAGAGGGGGTTATGCATTGGGTGGCACCAGCAGGGGTTTATTGCGCCTCCTGCACAAACCCATTAGCCTCGCGCGCCTTCAGCACTTCGCTCTCCAGGTATTCCCAGATTTTTGTGAACAACTCGAGGAAGAGGGGGCTCCGCCTGATTTCCGTGACCCGCCGGGGCCGTGGGAGGTTGATATCCACTATGGCCTTGACCGTTCCGGGGTGGGCGGTCATCACGAGCACCCTGTCGCCGAGCGTCAGGGCCTCATCTATACTGTGCGTGATGAATATGGCAGTCTTCTGGCTCCCTTCCCATATCTTGAGGAGCTCCTGTTGCAACAGGACCCGGTTCTGCTCGTCGAGGGCCCCAAATGGTTCATCCATCAGCAGGATCTGAGGATCATTAGCAAATGCGCGCGCCACGCTCACCCGCTGTTTCATCCCGCCTGAGAGCTGGTGCGGGTAGGAATCGGCGAAGGCCGTCAGGCCGATCTTCTTGATATAGTAATCGGCGATGGAATCCCTCAGCTTCTTATTCACGTGCCGCATCCTCAGGCCATATGCAACGTTCTCCCGCACCGTAAACCATGGGAAGACCGATTGTTCCTGGAAAACGACGGATGAGAGAGGTCGCGTATCATCCCCCGAATTCACGCTTACGACGCCGGATGTTTGTCTCTCAAGGCCCGCGAGGATTCTGAGCAGCGTCGTCTTGCCGCAGCCGCTCGGTCCTACGATGCACAGGAATTCCCCCTCATACACGACCAGGGAGAGATCCCTTATAGCAGTTACCGGTCCCGCTCTTGTATGGAAGACCTTGCTTACGTTTTCTATGGAAATCTTTACTGGGCGTGGAGCTCGATCCCGCTCCAGGGTTGTCATAAAAGACCCCTCCTGCGCTGGCCTCCGGTAGCCTACTGCCAGGTGCCGCCCTAAGTTAGTGCGCAAAAATACCCCGACCTTTCGCAGGTAACAGCTACTAAGTGTAGGTTCCTTGATTCGTGCCAGTTTACCAGCACGTCCCATGGGTTGCCGGTGCTTGCGTGACGGGGCCTTTTGAAATTTGGCAGGGCCCTCGCGCCAAATTTCAACGGAGGCGCGCCGCAAGCGCGCC
>DUMQ01000133.1 GCA_012839815.1 Bacillota bacterium
ACTAGGTGTAGGTTCCTTAATTTGTGCCAGTTTACCAGCACGTCACAGGGGGGGTGCCGGTGCTTGCGTGACGGGGCCTTTTGAAATTTGGCAAGGCCCTCGCGCCAAATTTCAACGGAGGCGCGCCGCAAGCGCGCCGTCCCCGGAACGCAACACCGGCAACCCCAGGGAAAACGTCAGTAATCTTCGAACTTACACTTAGCCGCGTCCGCCGGGCGGAGAGATGCGAGACACCCCATGCGAGTGCCAAAAAGGGCACAGATTTTTGGCACGGCTGCTACGGCCGCTCCGGCGGCCTACCCCCTGGTAACCTAGCTCCCGACAGCCGTCCTGTCTTCGACGGAAATCTGTTCGACATTGGCAATATGCCGGCCAAGAAGCATCGACCCCAGACGTGCGAATTCACCAGGGTCTCCGCTCACGATAAACCTATCATCCCCATTTTTGTGCGGATTCATCATATTTTCCCTCGCAAGCACCTCTTTTACTTCGAGCGCAACGTGGCGAGCCGGATCTACTATGGAGACACCGGGCCCGAGGATTGCTCTAATCGTTCTCGTCAGGTAGGGGTAATGGGTACACCCCAGGATTAACGTATCGACCCCAAATGATCTCGGTCCCTCAAGATACCCTTCCAAAGCAGCCACGGTTTCCGGCGAATCTGTCTTACCCGCTTCCACCAATGGCACCAGCAGTGGGCAAGCCTGACTTACTACTTGGGCGCCGGGCATTAGCCTCCTGATAGCGGCTTCATATGCCCCGCTCCTAACGGTACCTTCGGTCGCGATTATACCGATTCTACCTCTGCGGGACTCCTTCACAGCAGCCCTAACCCCGGGTTCAATCATTCCCAAAATCGGCATCTTGAAAAGCATACGCGCCTCATCCAGCGCCAGTGCAGACGAGGTATTGCACGCGACAACAACCATCTTTACACCCTGGGCTCTAAGGAAACTGATTATCTCCCTCGCGAATCTCTTGATTTCCGATGCAGGTCGTCCACCATATGGCACCCTGGCTGTATCACCGTAATATATTATCCGTTCCTCCGGTAGTTCTCTATAAATTTCCTTGAGAACAGTTAGGCCCCCAACTCCGGAATCATACATCCCAATCGGCCTCGCGTCCACCCATCCACCTCCAAGGGTTAAACTGGGGAAAGTAAACTCCTCTACTCAATTATATTCTCTTAACCCCTCAAATCCAATATTATTTGGTTGGACCATATTTAGTTGAACCACCGGCACAGGTTTCCCCGAAAAGAAGCTCAATATTCCCCAATATATACCCTGAGCCGCCTTCTGTCGGAAATCAGGGCGCATGAGGAGCATTTCTTCCTCAAAATTCGAGATAAAAGCCACCTCAACGAGGCACGCCGGGACCCTTGCCTCACGAAGCACATAAAGCTCTCTATTCTTGGCTTTTCTATTATTAACCTCGCTTTCGCGGACCAGCCCATCCTGCACAAGATCGGCCAGCCTCTTGCTTTCAGGAACGTTATCAAAATAAAAGGTCTCCGCACCTGAAGGATAAAGATCGGTGAATGAATTAACATGGACACTCACAAAAAGGTCTGCATTATTTCTATTGACAAGCGCCACCCTATCGGGTAGCGACACGAATCTATCATCCGCCCGAGTGAGCAAGACCTTTGCCCCTGCAAGCTCAAGGAGCCTAGCGAGACGAAGGGCGATATCAAGAGTCACGAATTTCTCCTGAAGACCCGATGGGCCTATGGCCCCTGGGTCGGATCCCCCGTGCCCGGGGTCCACTACTATTACCTTTTCGAGAAGGGGTGACCTGACGATATCCAGAGCGATCTCATCCGGCCTCCCGGTATCGACCTCCGAATGTCCCAAATAATAAGGTAAATGAATAGCGACCCTAACGATCCTGGGTCGAAATTGAGTGATCTCAACCTGGTTGATGACGCCGTCCTTCACTACTTTTGTAGTTCCGGAGGTTTCAAGCTGGGAATTCTCTATATCTATCACGAGCAACTTGAGGTCGTCCAAATATCTGATAGACCTGCCAGGATGCCCTGTCGTCTTAATAACTACGCGGGTTTTCGATTCGTGAGTCGCTATATCGACACCCTTTACAAGGTACCCGAAGTCGATGACTATCCTTCCGGGCTTGTCCTCTTGCTTCACAATGTCGAATCCGAGATCTCCCTTTGTATCCACGACTATGCGGACAACATCTTTTGTATTCTGGCTTACTCGAACCTGCTTTATAAGGGCGTGATCCACGGGTATGGTAAAAGGCTCATGCAACAAGGTGGCTTCCGGTATGTCAATAACTATGCGATCAGGGGACTTTAACGTCATCACCCTGGGTGTAAGATCGCCGGTACCCGTTATCGTGACCGCGGAACGGCCGCTTATATCTTGAAAGCTGACATCCTGTATTTCCCGGTTGAAACTCACAATGAGGCCATTCGACGTCCCTTCTCTGGCCCTTATGACATAGCCCGCCGATAATGACAGGTCAATGACTATCCGAGCTACGTTTGCGCTAAACTGTGCCATCCTGATCCTGCGAACCAACCCATCATCGACTATTATAGGGTCTCTTTTAGTCATGGCAATCGTGGCATTATCTATATCGATCACGAGACGATCAGGCTGTTTCAGCAATGCAGTCTTGTAGTTACATATTGCCGTCGTACCGATTATGACCTGAGCCCGCCCGTCTACTTGAGCAAACTTGATGCCTACTACCCTGACCGGGCTATTCACTACATTTGGACCCTCACCATTTTCACTTGGAGAGACATCGAGACCTCCGGCATAGACAATACCCGTGAAAGAGGCAGGTATTAATAGAACGAATCCGAAAGCCAAAACGGCTATGAAAAGCAAGGTAGCTTCGCCCCGAGCTCTCATCACTGAAGTCCCCCTACTGGAAGGCTTCCTACGTTACGGCTGGCTACCTTTGGCTTTCGACTTTCTTCAACAATTTCCTGCCAGCTTCCTCGTATTTTCTAGAATATCTCGTGATTTTCCCACGGCGCGCTCCAGTAGCATAAGCGTTCGTTCATCAGGGCCTCTATTTCAAGGTATATATCCCAGGCATCCTGGGAAACCTTTGTTTGGAGCTTATGCTGGAGTTCTAAGATTTGCATATCAATCTTCATATCGCGGAATTTTGAAGACAGGTATCTCGCTTTATTTAAAAGCATCTCAGCCCTGCGAAAATTCTCGAACGAAAGAGGCCTCATCTCCTTGACCTCTTCTGCCCATCCCGCGATAGTCTTCAGGTCTCCCTCCAAATCGCGAAGCTCACGGATATGACAGGCCTTCCGGGCATGGATAATCTCGTTTTGTAGTTTATCGATGCTTCGCTCTAGCTCTGATATATGAGCATCGATGGCTTCACAGGCTTCGCACATTATTACTCCTCTCCCTTCTCAATCTTTTTAGATCTTCACGGGAATACTGGAGAAACTCAAGACAGGTCGAGCGTGATCCCCTCATTTACCGCGTCGCCTCGTATGACCGGCGCCTTCTGTAGATGTACTGGTGACCTTAAAAAGATTTTCGAGATACTGTATGCGAGCCTCGAGCTCCGCTAACCTTTCCTGGAGGTTTTGATACGCCAGGCTCGCCCTATATTCTCGCCCCTCATCTCGCACAATGGGTTGCCTGTCTCCTGCACCGGAAACGGAGATAACAGCCTCCTTTTTAATGGTGTCGCCAACCGTGTCACCGGCCAGCATAATCCGCTCGGCCTCTTCAGCAGCACTTGCCAGCGTATACCCGCTATCAAGCAGTCTTTTAACAAGCCGGACCTTTTGTACGGCTTCCAGGTCATAATATTGGGCCCTTCCAGGTTCCCTTTTTGCGTATATAACCCCCTTTTCCGTCCAGTAGGCGACCTGCCTCGAGGTGACCCCACCCAATTTAGCGACCTGTCCTATGGTAAGTTCGAGTTTACCAAGGATGTCTGAAATGTCGCTGACCACACGCAAAACTTGCGATTCGTTCTGCATTAAACCATCCCTGGTTCAAAAAAGCCCACAACACCTAACAATTGCTAGTTTTTGTGAACCCGGCCTCCCCATGACCAGGATTTCGCTCCTTTCGAATTAGATTTGCCCGCCCTTTATGAGCGGACCTCGCAACAGGGAGACCTCAGCCCCGGGAATCCCACCCGGACGGGAGAACTGCACAGAACAGGCGCAAGATACGGACCTAGGGAAACCACTAAGTTAGTGCGCAAAAATCTCTGTCCTTTTTGGCACTCGCGTAGGGTATCTCACATCTCTCCGCCAGGCGGACGCGGCTAAGTGTAAGTTCGAAGATTACTGACGTTTTCCCTGGGGTTGCCGGTGTTGCGTTCCGGGGACGGCGCGCTTGCGGC
>DUMQ01000134.1 GCA_012839815.1 Bacillota bacterium
GAAAGTTACCAGGATAGGCGTCGAGGTGATAAATAACTTGCCATCTCATCGGGCGAAGTGGCAAGATACTTTCCAGTGCAGCGAGCAGGTGGTAACTAACTTGCCAGCCTGGCGCGTGGAGTGGTAATATACTTGCCAGTTCGACGAATGGGTGGTAATTAGCTTACCACTTCAGCGTGAAAAGTGGAAGAATACTTACCACCCCGGCATAGGAAGTGGAAAGATACTTTCCAGCCTGACGCTCAGCTGGCAAATATGCTACCATCGTGGCGTGCGAAGTGGTAAGATACCTTCCACAATATCTTACTACATGCACCCTATGCAAACATCACTATGGGTATTGACATATCCAGCTGTGCTGGCTATAATGGAAATGTGAATGGCGAAAGCCTGATCAAATCGATATCACTAATTAATATCAGCTATCCCCAATAATAGGTGAAGATAGGGAAGTGCCCGGGTGGCGGAACTGGCAGACGCGCACGTTTGAGGGGCGTGTGGGTAACCCCGTACGAGTTCAAGTCTCGTCCCGGGCACCATATGATTGACATACTGATGCTACGGCGGGTTCGGCAAAGAAGTAGATCGTGAGGGTGTCGCTCCCCGGATCGAATTCGAGGCGCCGGACGAAATATCGTAGCATTTTTCTTTTCCTGGCATTGTCCTGGCTTTGGAATGCCTTCTCAAGGTTCGCATAAAGCTCGAGGATGTCCCCCGGGGTCAGGGGCCTCGGCCTGGTCAATTCATCGTTATCCAATTCCCTCAGGGTAGCCTCTGTCTGGGCTTTTTCGGACTGCAGTACGGCAAGCTCTTTTTTCGCTGTCTCAACATCAAAGCCATTGGCCACAGCCCGGACCAAGTTCGTTATCTTGGCTTCTACAGCATGGAGAGACCTGGTGAGTTTTACTCTGGCTTTCTTGCGGACCTCGAATTCATCCTGGAGGTTTTCGTTGACCTTATCGGCCACGCGTTGGGCCGCCTCCGGGGTCCCGAAGGTCTCCTTGATTTTTTCCAGGACGAACCCCTCGACCCATGCCTGGTCAATGGGCTTATAGATACACGCTTGATTGCCTCGATAGCGCACGCTCCCGCACAAGTAACATGGCCTATATCGTCTACTCGGACGGTGGCTGGTCAATCAGTTGACCGGGCGTTTTTGAGAGCAATCACCTTTTCCGCCTCCTCCATAGTTATAATGGCCGGGTGGGCATTATCGATGCGGATCCACTCATCTTTATCCTTGAACCGGCGTCCAGGCGTCCGGTGGTCCTCTTTATTCCAGAAGTAGACGCCGGCGCATTGTAGGACCCGGTCCTCCCGCATCATCTCGATAATGCTGCTGATAGTCCAGGGCCGGCCGGGGGTAGGGCTCAGCATGCCGGCAGCATTCAGAGCGTCCCTTATTGCTTTATAGGACATCTGCTTATTGATCCTGCACTCTATGTACATAAAACGCAGAACCTCGGCGGCCTCGGGATCAATCTCCCATAGAGCTTTGACGATATCCCGGCCTCGAGAGTCCTGACCGCGGACTACATGGATAGTCCGGTACCCGAAGGGGGCCCTCCCCCCGTTTTTATAACACCATCCCGTCTCGGGGTCTCTGGTTTGGGCATTTTGAGACATACCACGGAACGTGTAGTGATGACCCATGAAGGCGGCCTTCCAGAGGACCCAAGGGATCCTGGCGGGATCACGAAATTCGGGATCTCGCTGCGGTCTTATCCGAGCCTGGGGGCCGATGGAATTCGCAATTTGACCCATGATCAGGCTATCGCCATCTATCGAGCGAGGGTGGCTCAATAGGGCTTATTGGTAAGGATGGTATCAAGTAATGAATACGGTGGAAAATTCTGGCGCATCATAGGCGGCCGTAGATTTCTCGGTTTTATTGTTGCCACGGTTTTAATGTGGTTCGACAAGATTCCTGCGGATGTTTGGGCCTTAACATTCGTGGCCTATGTTGGTGCTAATGTGGCACAGAAGGCATTATTGGGAAACGGTAAGGGGATCAGAGACCTGCCAAGCAGATAATATAATTTGTCGAACTAGATAATAATACAAGGTATTCGGCCATAGTATAAGAATATATGCGTTATAAGTCAGAGAGGAGGATATATGGACCAAAGGCAAGGAGAAGATAATCTTGAAATTCCAGGACAAGGAGGTTACAATAAAGATACCCTTGATGGAGAGGAGGTAATAGACGTGGAAGAAATTCGCAAAAAGGTTCAACAGGTATATATACCTCCTCATCTATTGCGCCAATTGGGTTTATCCCCAGATTGGGTTAAACAGGTTTCGGATGAATTCATTAAAAGGGTAGTTGTGACGGCAAAAGAACGCAAGCGAGTTCTTGAGGAACTAGCGAAATATTAGTGATGCGATACCTCAGTAAAACGGAAGTATTATTTATCCACATATATATAATCGATGAATACTTTGCTTCATTAAAGAGTCCAGAGGAAAATCGCGGGGTTGTTGATCCTGCTGCTCTGGACTCTGCTGTTTCTTTACCAGCCCAAACATTCGATGGGCAAGAACTTTATAAGGATATCTTTTGGAAAGTTGCTGCCTTATTTCGTTCGATTATCAAAGATCACCCCTTTCTTGATGGCAATAAGCGTACGGCGGCGATGGCAGCGCTAATGTTCCTTGACGCTAATGGATATAGACTTATTTGTAGCGATCAAGAATTGATAGATTTTGCGCTTAAGATTGCTCGACGGAAAAAGCATAGCTTGAGAGATATACGATATTGGTTTAAGTCAAGGTGTCGCAAACATCATGGATCTATGGAAGGAAGAAAACGTTTATTTGCGGCGCTATTTTCAAGCATACAAAGATTTCTTTCGTCTTCCAAAGAAGGATCTAGGGAAGAATCATGATTTTCTCCTTATATATAAAATAAAGTGGCATTATGGGTTCCCCTTCGCCCCAGTGCTTTTCTTTACCCATCTTTCAAAAGGGTGACAAGAAGCAGGGCCATCAACAGTACATGAGTTTAATTGAATCTTTAAGGAGGAATTTTATTAACAGTGTTGAAACAGTAATTTGTAAATTTTAATTCTATAGAATGACTCGCACCAACTACTTCTAGGGGGCGAGACGGAAATTTGCTTCTGGTATCTATGAATCGGAGGTGCGAGCGGGAGCTATGAAGAGCAAGGAGCGAGTCTTGCGCGCAGTCGGCCATCAGGAGACGGATAGGCCCCCCATTTTCGCGGATTTTACCCCTGAGACGGCGGCAAAGCTTGAGAAGCGATTCGGCCTGAAAGAGCCGGAGCTTGGTATATACCTAGGGAATGATATGATCGTCATCCCCGTGGGCATCAGCACAAGCTTCGAGCAAGCCCAAAAGGGTACCTACGTGTGCGAATGGGGGATCAAGTGGCAGAAGGTCGGGCTCTATACGGAGATGATAGAGCACCCCCTGGGCGATGACCGAGCGTTCAATTCCTACAAACCCCCCAACCCGTTCCGGAGCTCGATTTATGAAGAGGCGGGGAGAATCATAAAAAAGTATGGGGACGATTATGCCATAGTAGGGGCGATTCCCTGCACTATCTTTGAGGCCTCGTGGTACCTGAGGGGACTGGATAAATTCATGGTCGACCTCTTAACGGATAAGGTGTTCGTCAATGACCTGATGGATACGGTCATGCATTACCACTTCGTGGCGGGGAAGAGGCTAATCGGAATGGGGGTGGATATCATCTGGACCGGGGATGATGTTGGGATGCAGACGGGGATGCTGATCTCGCCGGACCTGTGGAGGGAATTCCTTAAGCCGAGGTATCGTTATCTATTTCACGAGTTCAAAGGGATGAACCCCGATATCAAGATAGCATATCACTCCGACGGGAACATAGAGCCTATAATCCCCGAGCTGATCGAGATAGGCCTGGATATACTGAACCCCATCCAGCCAAAATGCATGGACCCTGTTGCGATCAAGGAAAGATACGGGGAAAGGCTTACTTTATGGGGTACCCTTGATGAACAGGAGATTCTCCCGTTTTGGAGACCTGAGGGTGTGCGGGAGGAGACGAAACGCCTGAAAAAGGCTCTCGGGCGAGGCGGCGGGCTCATCCTGGGTCCTACACATCATGTCCAGGATGATACGCCCATCGAAAACCTCCTGGCTTTTTATGAGGAGGCCGTCAGAGGATAGGAGCTCTAGCGCGAGACACCCTATGCGAGTGCCAAAAAGGGCAGAGATTTTTGCGCGAGACTGTTGATTTTCTCCATATTTTAGCAGCTCCGTTTAGTAGAATCCTAGAATACCGTCGTTGCGCGCGGGCAAATTGGTAGCTGGTTGGGAAAGGTCAACAGTCTCTTGCGCACTAACTTAGCTGGAGCTAGAGCTCCGGGATCTACCTTCGGAAGTAGTTCCGCGAGGCGGCAAAAACTTCCGTGGTCCGGAGCCGGTCAGTGCCAAGTCAGTATACAACACAACGTAATTGAGATAGTTGTGCAAAGAGAAAAGGGTGATGGGAGTGGAATCCAGATTGCAACAGCTTTCTCTCGGGATGCTCTTCAAATCGGGCGAATTCAGGCTGCGGTTCAGTATCGTCGTAATACTTTTGGCGCTATGGGCTTTGTTTGTCACCGGTAACCCCAAGACTTTCCTTTCCTCGGATATTTACTCTTCTTTCATGTCCACAATTCCCTTTTCGGCCATCATGGCTTTGGGCCTGACGCTCGTCGTCATCTGTGGTGAGATAGACCTCTCCTTCCCTTCGATAATGGGGTTTTCCGGGTGGGTGTTCAGTATTGTGCTTACCACCACTAGGAGCACCGCTCTCGCCATGATAAGCTGCCTGGCCACGGGGGTAGTTGCGGGCCTCCTGAACGGGTTGCTGGTGGTGAGGGTCGGCATTCCTTCGCTGGTGGCAACGGTAGGGACCATGTTCTTCTGGCGGGGGGCCGCCATGGTTGCAAGCGGGGGACTTGGGAAAACGCTGGTTTTCGCCAAGGGAACGGGTTTATTTCGCGTCCTCGTAGGAAGGATCGGGGGATTCCTCCCGGCCCAGATGATATGGTTAATTGGGTTTGCGATCCTTATCTCACTGGTGCTGAACCGGCATAAGTTCGGAAACCACATATATTTCACAGGGGATAATCCCTATAGCGCGCGAGTGATGGGTATCCCTGTGGGCAGGGTGAAAGCCCTTGTTTTCGCGCAGCTGGGATTGCTTGCCGCCTTTGCAGGGGTGCTATCCAGCCTGGAGGTGGCGTATTACTGGCCTACCCTGGGTGAAGGATATCTTCTCCCTACAATGGCCGCGGTTTTTGTGGGGGGCACTTCTGTTTTCGGGGGAACGGGGACCATATTTGGGACGTTTATCGGCGCTCTCATCATAGGGTGCCTGGAGGCCGGGATCGTTTCGATGGGGCTGACCGGATTCTGGACCCAGCTGATTTACGGGCTGGTTATAGTAATTTCGCTTTCCGTTTACTCCCTGTGGGGGAGGAAGGGTTGATATAGAGTGTCTCGCATCTCTCCGCCCGGCGGACGCGGTTAAGCGTAAGTTCGAAAATTATCGCCGTTTTGCCATGGGTTGCCGGTGCTTGCATTCCGGGGACGGCGCGCTTGCGGCGCGCCTCCGTTGAAATTTGGCGCGAGGGCCTTGCCAAATTTCAAAAGGCCCCGTCAC
>DUMQ01000135.1 GCA_012839815.1 Bacillota bacterium
TGAAATTTGGCAAGGCCCTCACGCCAAATTTCAACGGAGGCGCGCCGCAAGCGCGCCGTCCCCGGAACGCAACACCGGCAACCCCTGGGACGTGCTGGTAAACTGGCACAAATTAAGGAACCTACACTTAGTCGAGCAGGCCGCTCCGTAATCTCCGGCCGAGGGCCATTGGGCCGGAGATCAAGACCGCCTGGCGGGGAGATGCGAGACACCCCGGCCACTATGCGGCACTGGTAGCTGTTACCTGCGAAAGGTCGGTGTATTCTTGCGCGGTAACTTAGAACTGTCATATAGCCCCTTAGGGGCCTGTGCACCAACCTGGCGACATAGGCGTATGTTATTACAAATATATCTCCCCAGGCAGGATTCTTTGAAGTAACAGCGAATTCCCATAATAGCAAATTTCCATAAATGGAGCCTGCTACCTTATTATAATTTCACGGCTATATTCCACCTGGCCGAGCCGGATACCGGTATTGAGCCGAATACCCAGCGGCAGTCTTTGAGTCCTGGCAGTCGCTGAGTCTGAGTTGGCACACATAGCTTTTTGCCCCTTTCAGGAGATACATCAGGTGACGCCTCATTACGTCAGGTGCCTTGATCCGTGGCCAGCGAGCGCGGTGCGGGGCCGGTTTCGCTTCAGGCTTGTACTACAGGCATACGGCTGCGTAAATTGGGGAAGTATATCTTTGTTTGTATTTTGCCTGGCAAATTGGATAGCATGATGGAAGGGGCTCTGGCATTTTGCTGGAACCCGGGACGACCCTAACCTGTATCTAATCACCGGTCGGTTGCTGATCACAGTATTCAGAGAGGGGAGACGCCCCATGTGGCGAAAGGCCCTGAAGCGCACGCTAACGCGACACAGGCGGGCCACCGTCACAATAATGACGATACCATCGACAGAGGGTTCGGTACGCTGCCTTAAGATTCCCCTACTGGCCTTTTACGGGGGATGTCTTGCGGCGATATTAACCCTAGCATTTCTTGTATGGTCATATCTGGGAATGGGGGTAAAGACGGCCCGGCTTAGCTCGGCCAAGGCGGCAAATGAAGAGAGAATCCACCAGCTTACACGCGAGAATTCCAGGTTAAAGCGGCTTCACGAGGAACAGGCCAGGGAGATCGCAGAGCTGGCCGAGAGAGCCAGGAGACTTGAGGAAAGATTTCAGGATTTGGACGCCCTCAGCAGGGACATAAGTTCGATAATCAAGCAGGCAGGGGGGACGCGCGTCGGGAGGATTGCCAGCAGGGGCGGCGAAGGCGCGAGGGAGGGCCGGGGATCACCGGACGTCTCTTCGCGTGAAGTTGTGCCCGGCGCCGGAGGAGGGGAGGAAACAGCTTCCTTTTCACTGGATGAGACCGCCTCAACCCTTACGACGTTAGAAGAAGCGTTTAGCGACGCGGAGAAAGAGCTACAGGCGTTGAAGCGCTCAGCGGAAGCCTACCGGGATATGAACGCCCGCAAGCCGAGCCTCTGGCCGGTTCGTGGGCGGATATCCTCAAGTTTTGGGAGCCGGCGTCATCCAGTTACGGGTGTCTATCATCATCACACGGGGATCGATATCGCTACTGCGACCGGGACCCCAGTGAGGGCTACGGCGAAGGGCGTTGTTTCGTATGCCGGTTGGCAGGGCGGTTACGGCCTCGTCGTGATCATAAACCACGGCGGGGGGATCACCACGGTTTATGGCCACAACTCCCGCCTGGTGGTTCATGCCGGCCAGCAGGTTGCGAAAGGCCAGGTGATCGCCTATTCCGGGTGCACGGGGACGAGCACCGGCCCCCATGTGCATTATGAGGTCCGCCTCGGCGGAAAGCCGGTGGACCCGCGGCGCTATATGCACTGAATCACAGGCAAGGAGGGTTAACGGCCTCCTATAGGCGGACTTTGGCCCGTGCACTACCCTCAAAATGACTCAATTGCTTCCAGAGACATTTTCATTCCCTTGCGGCACCGCGGGCGGCATGGGGATTACCCTGAAAATAGCTACATGACGCGGGTCTAATCGGGCTCCCGTTGTCATAGTTATTTGTTTCATCACGTTGTACCATGGCTGCGCGGGGGATTGGAGGTAGGAGAGGGGATGTTCACCAGGCGGCAGGAATCCCAGCTTGTCAGGGGCATCGATACGCTGGTGGGGAAGGATACGGAGTTTGAGGGGAAACTGACTGCAAGCGGCACGGTGCGCGTCGATGGACGTTTCCGCGGCGAGATAGATACAACTGGTGATCTCATAGTGGGTGAGGGCGGCATGGTTGCCGCAGGCGTGCGTGCAAAGAATGTGGTCATCGCTGGCCATGTTGAAGGGAATGTAGAGGCCGATGGGCGGCTGGAGATAGTCCCGTCGGGGAGGCTTTACGGGGATGTGAAGGTCGCCACGCTTGTAATCGAGGATGGCGCTATTTTTAAGGGTGCGTGTGAGATGACGCGGCTCGATTCCAGCGAACCCAAGCTTCTCACGGGACAGGTGGAGGCAGAGATAAAGGGAGAATGATCATGGAGACCAGGGTCACCCACCCTGTCTATAGTCCGCTGCGTAGACCTTGTCGGGATCGGACATGCGGGCCAGATCGAAAAGCTGTGGCGGCGATGGGGAAAAGCTTAGCCGCGAAGACTACTGGCGGATTCGCCAGCTCCTGGCCTGAAGGTGTAGAGGGTGGACGAACAGAACAGCCCCAGGGTTGGATAGGGTGGGAAGCCCCAAGGGCCCGGCGGGGAGGTTGAACAGGGCATGACTACGATGATGTTTAGGGATCGACAGGAGGCGGGCAGGATGCTCGCGGAGCGGCTCAAACATTATAAGGGCTCATCTTGCATGGTCATAGCCCTCCCGCGGGGCGGGGTTCCGGTAGCCGCTGAGATCGCCAGGGAGCTCGAGTCTGACCTCGATATTGTAGCGCCAAGGAAGATCGGCGCTCCGGATAACCCTGAGCTGGCCATAGGCGCGGTGGCGCATGATGGGACCCTCGTGCTGAACGATGAACTCGTGGAGATGCTCGATGTGGGGTCAGACTATATTTATGAAGCGGTGCGGCGCGAGCGCGGGGAAGTAGAGCGCCGGATGGAGCGCTACCGCGGCCGGCGCCCGCTCCCGAGCTTCGAGGAGAAAACCGTGATCATAGTGGACGACGGGCTCGCGACCGGGTACACGATGCTTGCGGCCTTGAGGGCGATCAAAAAGGACGCGCCAGCGAGAATTGTCATAGCCGTACCTGTAGCGCCCCCGGATACAGCGCAAAGGCTTTCGCGCGAGGTTGATGAAGCCGTCATCCTGGCAACCCCCGAGCCATTTTATGCAGTAGGGCAGTTTTACTGGAATTTCGATCCTGTCACCGATGATGAGGTCCAGAATCTCCTCAAATGGAATCGCCCCCGATAGTCGGAGAGAATTCATAATCTGCGTCAGTTGATGTCATAATACTCGGGGAAGGGATTCCAGCCGTCGGAGGTGACAAGAATGGTGAAGATGAATAGGAAGGGGACTATCGCTGTATCAGCCAGTCTTGGTAATATCAGGGCCGCGCTTAAGAATGCCGGCTATGACGTCGTGGATATCGAAGAAGCCATGGGACAGGCTGATGCCATGGTCATAAGCGGCATTGATACTGATATGTCGGGCGTCCAGGCTATTTCCACTGAAGTACCGGTCCTCGATGCGACCGGTAAATCGGCTGATGATATAGTTGCCGAGGTCGAGACGCGGATGCGTTTGCGTTGAACCGGGGGCCGCAACGGGGCCGGGCCTCCGGGCGGCCTTTCCCATCTCCCGGCTTCTCCTGCTCTTATCTCTCTCGCCCACGATCGGGACTTGTGCTCATCGACCCGGTCGCGGTCGCAATCCCCCTCATTGCCCCTTCAAGCCCCCCGGCGAGGGCTTCGGAGATTATATCCGCCATTCGCATAACCAGACTCAGGCGCGTATTCTGGAGAACCAGGTACTCCATGTAACCCCCGACATTCACTACGCCTGTAATATGGATATTCCCGACCGGCGGGAGTGATTTGTTCACGCCGGTCCCCGGCTTAAGAGGTCCCCTGTTTATCGTAATCATACCTATGTTTTCGAGACGGCCCAGGCAAGCATCCGTGGCGATGATATACGGGTTTTTTAACCTTGAGTTAATCTTCTGGATCGCCGATTCGAGGTTGGCGGCGTGTACAGGCTCTTCGAGGGTACCGTAGACAGCCAGGCCCGGCATGCAAAGACGTGCCATCTTAGTCCCTACGAGAGGCCCCAGGGAATCTCCTGTTGATCTATCCGTCCCAACGCAAAGTAGGACGATATCTCGCGGCCGCCCAGAGCCTGCGAGATCAGATTCTATGTATCGCGCCAGCGCCGATGCGAGAAGTAGCGGCGCATCGGGATTTTCGACGTGAACCTTCTCGGGAACCAGCATGTTCCCCCGGAAACGGGAGGTTAAATTGAACATTGTATTCACCTCGAAGGGAATCTCGAGAGCTTTTCATAGCTCGATAGAGTGGGGGTGTGGTCACCCGGCGCTTAGATACTGCCATTATATGAAGGAGAGGCGCTTTCTATGCATTTACAACGCACCTAAGTATGGGAAAGGTTTTATAAAAGTGAAGCGCGCGAGTGGCCCGGCATATAGATTAAATGGGAGTTGGCGGGGTCACCGGGCGTCCATACGGCCTCATGAATCGAGTGGAGCCAGCCCGCGGCCAGCCAGCAAGCTTGCCGGAAGAGTAAAAGTTTACGCGGGGGTCGATCATCATGCAGACCACCAGTAGGGCGGCATTGAGGGCTGATGCTCTTGCGACGGTAAAGTTAGCGGCTACCTACATCGGCTCGGTAGTGGGCGCGGGATTCGCATCGGGCCAGGAGGGTTTGCAGTTTTTTGTCTCCTTCGGCCAGCAGTGGAGGGCCGCTATTGCTATTTCGGGTCTTCTCTTTATTGGCTATGGGGTAACCATCATGGGTCTGGCCTACAGGGTTGCACCCTCACATACAGGGGAATTCCTGGAACATGTCTTCGGGCGGGCTGGCGGTCGAGCCTTTGACATTATATTGATGACCTTCTCGTTGTCGTCCCTCTGTGTAATGCTCGCTGGGGGCGGCGCCCTGTTTCAGCAACAACTCGGGGTCAGGCCCGGCATCGGGGTATTTATTACGGCCGCGATTACCGGGCTCACGGTCTTGGCGGGGGCGGAGGGGGTCGCCAGGGCTAACGTGGTCATGGTCCCGTGGATGATAATATCTGCGGTTATTGTGGGAGTCAGGTCGCGACTCAGTATTCACCCGGCGGCGGGACTTCCTGTGCTAGCGTGGGGAGGCAACGTCCTCCCTACCTGGCAGGTTGCAGCGGTAGTTTATGTCTCATATAACATTCTCCTGGGGATAGGGGTCCTGGCGTCCATGGGGCGCAGTATTCCCTCACCCAGAGCCGCTATATGGGGCGGTAGCCTGGGAGGGCTATGCTTGACCATTCTAGCCGCAATTATTACAGCTACCATGGCCCCCTACAGGGATGCCTTGAATGGGGTAGAAGTCCCGATGCTCTATATCGCGCAAGGGTTGGGCAGCTCATTTGCCATCGGGTACGCCCTTGCCATTTGGTTCGCAATGATCACAACGGCCACGGCGTGCGCCTTTACGCTTGGGAAGCGCATCGCTGGCACCGGTTACCTGCGTCTGGAGCCGGGCGGCGCAGGGGTGTTGATTTCCATAGGTGCAATGGGTCCGGCCATGCTTGGTTTCTCGAGATTGGTAGGGACCATCTACCCATCGTTTGGTTACGTAGGTCTGGCGTGTATGGTGTTTCTTGCTCTTGCGGCTCTTAGAACCAGAAAGATCACGTAAGTGTATAGAAAGGGGGGGTGCGATGCGTGAGTTAATGGGCGCGGGTGACCGTAGCGAGGATACACCTGGGGCACAAAACGAGGGTACAATTAGATTGCAGGAATATACTGTAGAAGGATAGAAGTATAACTTAATAATCTGAGATTTGGGATATTTGGCGCCTGACGGCTATTCCCGTCCAGGTTGTCCAGGTGTATGGGTGTGAATCTGGTGAGCAGGAGGGCTTTCCCGGTACGACCGCAACTAAATCTAGAAAAATTGCTGGCTTTATCGATATTATTCATCGTAGCTGCCATCATGGGTGGTCTTGGCGTGGGGAGGTGTATTGGGACCGGCACGATAATCCCGGGGGTAAGCATAGCCGGGGTTGATGTGGGGGGCTGCACCGCCGCGGAGGCCCGGAGGGTGCTAGGCGAGCATGCCGCGGCGTGGTTGGAGGAGCCTATCATCCTGGAGTACCAGGGCCAGAGATGGCATGTGCTCCCGCGCGCGCTGGACATTTCGCCGGATATCACAGGGGCCGTGGCGAAGGCCCTCGCGACCGGCCGCACGGGCGGGTTGCTTCGCCGGATGAGGGAAAGGCGCGAAGCCCGCGTCCTTGGAATTGAAATCCCCCTTCGGTTCACAGTCGATGAAGGACTTTTCAGGAGCCTCGTTGCCAACCTCCGGGCGGAGATCGATCGAGCACCTAAAGATGCCGTGTTCATTCCCCGTGAGGATGGAACGGTGGGGATAGAGGAGAGCCGCCCCGGCGCCCGCCTTGATGCCTCGGACCTTCCATCGGGGATCCAGGCTGCCATAGTCAGGTCCTATGATAGGGTCCTACCCTTGACGGTGAGAGAGATAAGGCCTGCCCTGACAACGGGGGAGGCTCGCGCTATGGGGATCGAGAGGCTCCTGGGTTCTTACCAGACTATGTTCGATCCCGGGGATGCCGATCGGGTACATAACATAGTCATCGGGGCCAGCGCTCTCAACGGTCATATGATCCCGCCGGGCGAGATATTCTCCTTCAACAAGGTGGTTGGGCCGAGGAGTGAGAAGGTGGGCTACAGGCGCGCTCCCGTGGTGCTAAATCAGGAGCTTGTCCCCGACGTTGGGGGCGGCATCTGCCAGGTCTCGACGACGTTATATAACGCTGTGCTCCTGGCGGGCCTGGAGATTGTAGCCCGGAGCAACCATTCCCTGGCGCCGGCCTATATCCCGCCGGGCCGCGACGCAACTGTAGCCTACGATTATCTTGATTTCAAGTTTAGGAATATCACGGGCAGGTATGTCCTGGTAACCACCGCCGTTGAGGGTAACTTGCTTAAAGTGAGCCTATTTGGAACGCCTGTGAGTTCGGACATTGTTTCCATCGAGACGGAGATAATCGATAAGATAGAGCCTGGAATCATCGAAAAGGAGGACCGGACGCTTGAGCCCGGCGAGAGGAAGGTTGAGAAGAAGGGCGCCCCGGGCTATGTGGTGAAGGTGTGGAGGGTCACCTCCAGGAACGGCCTGGAGATCAGAAGGGACCTTGTATCGGTGGACCGGTACGATCCGCGGCCAACCATCGTAAGGGTCGGCGTCCGGGGTTGACGTACAGATGACAGTTATGATTGCCAGGGTTCGTAAGGTCTGTAAGGTCGGTGATGGATTGTGGAGCGAGAGTACTGTGACTACCGGATTCTATATCGTGAGGACCTGGCCAGGCGGGAAGAGCTTCTCCCCTCATATGCGGCGCGGTCCATGGAGACGCGGGGGCGCCTCTACCCGCAGGATGGCGATGACCCGCGTCTCGCGTTCCAGCGGGATACCGACCGGATCCTGCATTCCACTGCATTCCGGAGATTGCAGTATAAAACCCAGGTATTTGTCTTTCATGAAGGGGATTTCTACAGGACCCGGCTCACGCACTCCCTCGAGGTGGCCCAGATCGGGCGGACGCTCGCACGCATGCTGGGTGCCAACGAGGACCTTGTGGTATCCATATCCCTCGCGCATGATGTTGGCCATCCGCCTTTTGGACATGCAGGGGAGGAGGCCCTCTCAGAGCTTATGGCGGGGTATGGAGGGTTTGAACACAATCTCCAGGCTCTTAGGATAGTTGACGAGTTGGAGGAACGCTATCCAGAATGCCCTGGCCTCAACCTCACCTGGGAGACGCGGGAGGGGATAGCCAGGCATGAAACCTTTTTCGATGCCCCCCGGGCTATTTCTGAATTCGCGGGATTTCCACAGCCGGGCTTTGAGGCCCAGATCTCAAGCATATCCGACATGATAGCTTACTCCACGCACGACCTGGAGGATGCCCTTTACATAGGCTTCGTCACCGAGGAGGAGCTGTATTCGGAGATAGAGCTCTGGAGGGAGATAGCCGGCCGGGGGATCTATGGCAATAATAGCGGGAAGGTGGGTAGCCCTGGCGATCCTGGCGATCCTGGCGGTTCCGGCGGCGATGGGGCGACGTGGGGGGCCCTGTGGGGAAGGCTGAAAGACACTCCCGAGCTCCGGAGGGATGCCGCGCGGCGCTTTGCCATACGTAATCTTATAGACTACCTCATCAGAGATGCGGCGAGGGAGACGATGAGGCGCTTGAAACAGCATAACATCAAGCACCCTGATGATGTCCGAAATGCCGCCGAGCCCATAGCCTTCTTCAGCGGATCGACCTACCCGGAGCTTGGCTCCTTGAAAGCATATCTTTCGGATAAGGTCTATAATGATCCAAGGACGCTGAGGATGAGCAATAAAGCCCGGATGATTGTGAGGGAGTTGTTTAACGTCTTCCTGGAAAACCCGGGTATGCTCCCCCGGATAACGCAGGAAAGGATAAAGAGGGGCCAGGATATCCACCGGGTGATCGCCGATTACATATCGGGTATGACCGACCGGCACGCTATGGACCTTTACAATACCCTTTTCGAGCCTTACGAGAGTTCCCTGCGGGGCATACGCTAAATGGAAGTTCGAAAATCACTACTACTTTCCCAGGGGTTGCCGGTGCTTGCGGCTCGCCGTCCCCGGAGCCCGATACCGGCAAACCCTGGAACGTGCTGGCAAACTGGCACAGAGTAATGAACCTACACTTAGGCCATTCGTTAAGCATACGCTGCCGGCCAGCCCCGGCGAGAAACTCACCATTAGCTCATGCGGGCGGGTCATGATTCGGGTCATGCGGGTCATGATCGAGTGATGCTTATGCCCGAGTCATGCTTATCCTCTAGTCATGCTCATGATCGAATCATGCTCGTGATCAAATCTTGCGGGCGAGGTGGTGAGCGAGGTGGTAAGGTGGTAGGCAGGTTGCCACCTTTACGGCTCAGGGTGGTAAGATTCTTACCACCATCACCGGTGGGTCACGGTTGGGTGGTAAGAAAGTTACCAGGATAGGCGTCGAGGTGATAAA
>DUMQ01000136.1 GCA_012839815.1 Bacillota bacterium
CGCCTCCGTTGAAATTTGGCGCGAGGGCCTTGCCAAATTTCAAAAGGCCCCGTCACGCAAGCACCGGCAACCCCTGGAAAAACGTCAGTAATCTTCGAACTTCGAACTTACACTTAGCCGCGTCCGCTGAGCGGAGAGATGCGAGACACCCTATGCGAGTGCTAAAAGGGGCAGAGGGTTTTGCGCACTAACACTAACTTAGAATGCTCTGCAGGGAGGCGGGTAAAGGGAACATATGTATCTGGGCGCAAGCGGTGGCATAAGCGGGAGCACTGTAGTGGGAGCGCTATAGTCTTGGCCCATAGCTGTGAGAGGGGGGGAGAGGATGCGATGGAGAGGCTACGATCCAGATATCTTTCAGTGTTGGGATCCTCGTCAGTGTCGAGGCTGGCTTTCTGGCTGATCCTGCCGAGCATACTCGTGATTTTCCCGTTGATCATCTACCCGATATTCAGCTCATTATATCTGAGTTTCTTTACAAAGGAGCTGACGAACCCATTCATAGGCACGCCCTTTGTCGGCCTTCGCAATTATATTGATATACTTCGCGATGCTGCATTCTGGTCGTCTTTTTGGAAGACTGTCTATTTTACCGTGGTCTCTATCTCGCTGGAAGTGGTGCTGGGGATAGCTGTAGCTATGCTCCTTAATGAAAAGTTTGTCGGCAGGGGTGTGTTGAGGAGCCTGATCCTGATCCCCTGGGCTTTGCCCGTTACGGTAAACGGCATCATGTGGAAATGGATCTTTAACTCGAGCTATGGAGCGCTCAACAGCCTGCTTTACCAGCTTGGCCTGATAAGCTCCTATCGCGCATGGCTGAGCGAACCGTTCATGGCGATGAACATGGCGATCGTGGCCGAGGTCTGGAAGGTTACGCCCCTGGTCGTCCTGTTGCTCCTTGCGGCGCTCCAGACGATCCCGCAGCAGCTGTATGAGGCGGCGACCGTAGACGGGGCGAGCGCGTGGCGGAGATTCCGCCATATAACCCTGCCCCTGCTCCAGCCAACCATCTTGATTGTACTTGTATTGCGAACCCTTGACGCATTTAAGGTGTTCGACCTGATTTTCGTCATGACCAGGGGCGGACCGGCGAACGGGACGATGGTGCTGAGCTATTTTACATACATCCGCGCGTTCAGGTTCCTCAATTTCGGCCAGGGTGCGGCTCTATCTTACATCATAACGCTCTTCATAGGCTTGATCGCCTTGCTCTATACGAGGATAATGCGTTCGGATATAGAGTACTGAGGGGATCGCCGGGGTTGCGGCTCCGGTACCCCGGTTCAACGAGATCGCGGGACATTCAGCGGGGATATTTAATTGAGACTACAGGTATAAAGGAGAACGCAGATGATGTCGATGGGTATATCCAGGTCCAGGCAGAGGATCATAGCGAGGTTTCTCATCTACGTGGCTGCCGCCGTCGTGGCCGCCGGGATCCTCGCGCCGCCTGTCTGGCTCTTCATATCAAGCATATCGACCCAGAGCGAACTCTTGTCCGTTCCCGTGCACTGGATTCCTCAGAACCCGACCTTCGCGCGCTATGTCCGGATAATCAGGGCCGCTTCAGAGGGCGGGGAAGCCGAGTCCACGTTCAAGCGCTCCATGATCAACAGCATAATCGTGGCGTTCTTTGTGACGGTGCTGTGCGTCTCGATCGGGACCCTATCGTCCTATGCCTTTGCGCGGCTGCCGGTCAGGGGGAAGACCCAGCTTCTTTTCATGATCCTGTTTATATACATGCTTCCCCCAATCGCCGTGGTTATTCCTCTTTATGAGACCATGAGCAGGTTTGGTCTGCTTGATACACACATTGTGCTCATATTGCTCTATTCGGCGTTCCTCACGCCCTTTGTGGTCTGGATCATGAGGGGCTATTTCCTCACGATCCCCAAGGACCTCGAAGATGCAGCCATGATCGATGGCTGCACGCGGGTATCGGCGCTCTTCAAGGTGGTGCTGCCGCTTTCGGTACCGGGCCTCGTGGCGACGAGCCTGTTTTGCTTCCTCATGTCATGGGAGGAGTTTTTCATGGCCTTGATCTTTACATCGTCCCCGGCGGCGAAGACGATACCCGTCGCGATTGCTGAGTTTAGCGGCAGGCACTCCATCGACTATGGGATGATGGCGACAGGAGGGGTCCTGGCCGCGTTACCACCTGTTTTAATTGCCCTTTTATTCCAGAAGTATATCGTGAGCGGCCTCACGTCCGGTGCCGTTAAAGGATAGGTCAAGGACGATAGGCTCCAAATAAACTTAATGAAAGGAAAAGAAAGGAAGGAGAATCGAGATGGGTTTCACGTATGAGCTTGCGAAGTTTCTTCCATTCCGGGATAAGGAGGTGTGTGAGAGGGTAAGGGCGATAAAGAAAGAGGATATAACGAAGCACCCGAACCCTGAGTTCAAGATCAGGGTAATCGAGGACCCCAATGAATTCTATACGGAATTTGCCTTGGACATAGTCAGCAGGATAAAGGAGGCGGCCGACGCCGGGAGGCGCTTTGTGGGGATCTTCCCCGTGGGGCCGATGCCCCAGTATGCAATCGCCGCGAAACTCATCAACAAATTCAGGATCTCATGCAAGCACGTCCATACGTTTAATATGGACGAATATGCAGACCAGGACGGTAATACAGCGCCCGCCGACTGGCCCGGTTCATTCCAGAAGGCCATGATGGAGCAGTTCTTTATGCAGATCGACGAGGACCTGAGGCCCCCGCTGTCTCAAATCCATTTCCCGACCAAGGACGTGATTGATTCTTATGGGAAGATGATCGAGGACATGGGCGGCGCGGATGTCTGCTATGGAGGGATCGGCTGGTGCGGGCATATAGCATTCTGGGAGGCCCACCTCGGGTTTGAGTTTGGCGATGACCTCGAGGCTTACAAGAAGGCGGGACCGCGCTGCGTCGAGCTACACCCGATGACAATCATGCAAAACGCACTCCACTCATTCAGCGGGGATTGGTCATGGGTCCCGCCCAAGGCCAATACGATCGGACCGGCCCAGATCATGGGCGCGAAGTACAGGAGCTTCTGGCTTGACGGGTACATAGGCGGCGGAGTGAGCTGGCAGAGGTTCATTGCGCGACTCGTAGCTCACGGCCCGGTAAATACCCTGGTGCCGGGGTCGCTTCTCCAGACCGCGCCCGGGACCTACACCATACTGGGCGGCGTCGCGGATAACGTCGAGATTCATATGTCGTAATCCGTTTAAATGAGGTGTGAGACACCCCGGCCACTGTGCGGCACTGGTAGCTGTTACCTGCGAAAGGTCCGGGTATTCTTGCGCACTAACTTAGGATCATCTATTTAGGATTACGAGGAGGAATCATCGAGCGGTGAAAGCCGGAGTAGCGAAGGCGGTTATAACGCCGTATGTCGGCATCGCCCTCGAGGGCAACGTAAGGGACAAGGGTTCACAGGGGATCCACGACGACCTCTATGTCCGGGCGCTTGTGCTCAAGGGTGATGATGGTACTGAGCTGGCCATGATCACGTCAGACCTCGTGGGGGTCCCGAAGGATTTTTGCGATGGGGTGAGGACGCTGGTCGAGGCGGAGACGGGGATCCCCCGGGGGAACGTCATGGTGACGGCATCCCACACCCACTCGGGCCCCGCGATGCTCGGGCTATTTGGAATCGAGGTGGACCGGGGCTACACCGAGGTCTTGAAGAGGAAGTTCGCAGGCGTGGTCTGCATGGCCCACAGGCGCCTCGGGGAGGCGACGGTCCGGTTTGCGGTGGGGCGGGAGGATAGCGTGGCGTTCAACCGCAGGATATGGATGAAGGACGGCACGCTGAGGATGAACTGGGAGTTCATCGGCTGCGACGAAGCCCTGAGGCGGGGGATCGCCGGGCCTGCAGGCCCGGTAGACCCCGAGGTGGCTGTCATGGAGATCCAGGGGGCGAGTGGGGAACCGGTGTGCGTGTTCTTCAACTATGCCCTTCACCCCGCCATCCTTGCAGGTGACAACTTTGATATGTCTGCTGACTACCCCGGGTATGCCATGAGGTTGATCGAGGCGGTGACCGGGGCCGTAGCCATGTATACCAACGGAGCGGACGGCAACGTGAACCATATCAACGTGAACGACCCGGAGCAGGGGCGAGGGTTTGAGGAGGCCGAAAGGGTAGGGACGATCGTCGGGGCGGAGGTCATAAAGGCCCTGGCCAGGACGCGGAAGTCTGCGCTGCCTGTTCCGGCGGTGGGACATGTCCCGGTCGCCTGCGCCTCGAGGGTGATAGATGTACCCAGGCGGGAGCTGACCGGGGAAGAGGTCGACGCGGCCAGGAGGCTCGCGGGTGGCAGGACGTTTCAGGAGTTGTCGAAGCTTCTCGCGCTGGTCGACGGCGTGCCGGATGAGATTTACGCCCTGGAGATCCTCGAGCTTGCAGCCTTGAGGGAGAAAGATCCCTACGAGCACATTGAACTCCAGGCGTTCAGGGTCGGGGACGCGGCGTTTGTCGCGATACCGGGCGAACTTTTTGTGGAATTCGGCCTGGAGATCAAGGGGCGAAGCCCGTTCAAGCCGACGTTCGTAATCGGCTACGCCAATGGGTATGTGGGCTATATTCCGACGGAGAAGGCATTCAGCGAGGGGGGCTATGAGCCCAGGACCGCACGGACGAGCCAGCTTGCAAAGGAGGCAGGGAGGCTGATCACGGAGGCCGCTATCCAGCTCCTCGAGGGCCTCGCTCGCTGATGGCTGCGCCGATGACTGCACTGACGGCTACGCCGGCAGGGATGGTGGCGGGGATGCTGGTTGAGATGCGCTGATGCTGGTAACCTTTGACGCTGATGACCCTTGATTTTGGATTATGGAGGGAGGATTTTAACGGGCGGTAGCGAATATATCTTGTAAACTAAGAAAGTTATCTTAATAAACAAACCTCAGGCCGGGCCAGACTGGACCAGGCCAGGCTAGCTTGGGCGAGGCGCCAGACTTGGCTGGGTTTGGGCGAGGCCGGGCTGAGCGGGCCTGCCTGGTCGATTCAGGCCCGGCCAATCGAAGAAAAACAAAAGGGAGGAGCGTCTATGCCGAAGAAGAGGGGTCTTTACGCAGTAATTTTTCTGCTTGCACTGCTCCTTGTGCTTCAAACATCTGTGGTTTATGGTGCAGGCAAGGTCCAACTCAACTTCTGGAGCTTGAGGACGGAGGATGTCCCAGCCTACCAGAAATTCATCAAGGCTTTCGAGGCTAAGAATCCTGGAATTACGGTGAAGTTTACGGCCTACAAGAATACGGAATATCGTAACATCCTCAAGACGGCAATCCTCGGAGGGTCGGGCCCGGACCTCTTCTGGTCCAGTGAGTTCACCATGCTCCAGGAATACGCGGACAATGGCTACCTGATGCCGCTGGATGGGAAGGTCCCCGCCATCAAGACAAACTTCAGGCCCGGTGACCTGGAGGGCGTCAAGGGGAGCGATGGCAAGATTTACGGGATCCCCCACGGGTCGTATGTGTATGGCGTCTACTATAATAAGAATGCGTTTAAGAAATTCGGCCTCGCAGAGCCGCAGAGCTGGCCGGACCTTATAAAGGTAGCCCAGGCTATCAAGGGCGCCGGCGCGGTGCCGTTTGCGCAAGGGACAAAGGACTCCTGGACGCTCCAGGAATGCATGTTTGAAGGAGCCTTCGGCCCGACATTCCTGCGCGGGCGCGAGTGGTATGATGCAGCGGTAAAAGGGAAGACGAACTTCCTCGACCCTAGGTTTGTCAAGGCCTTGGAGAACCTGCTCGATCTCAAGCCGTTCTTCCCTGCAGGGTTTGAAGGGATAAGCTATACGGATACGCAGATGCTGTTTACCCAGGAGCGGGCCGCGATGTTTATCGGTGGCTCATGGGAGATCGGGTTCTTCGAGAGGATGAACCCCAAGCTGGACTTTGACATGGCCATAGGCTTCCCCGAGACCAAGGGCGGGCCCTACTGGCTTGCGACCCCTGCAAACTGCACGGTAGTAAACGCCAAGACCAAACACCCGGCGGAGGTCATCAAATTCATGAACTTCCTCGCATCCAAGGAGTTTGGTCAGATGTACTCGAGCGAGCTCAAGACTATGACCCCGATCCTTGGCGTGAAGTACACTCACCCGATATTTGCCAAGGCCAGCAGGCGCCTTGATGAGGCCAAGGGCGTCGTGCCGTTCCTGTATTCCTATCCCGTGTTTAACCGTGAGGAGCCTGCGGGCGATGTCCTCTTCGCAAACGGGCTGCAAGCGATGTTCGCTGGCAAGAAGACGCCGAAGCAGGTCGCAGAGGATATCCAAAACGGTATAGCCAAGTGGTATAAACCCTTTAAGCATTGAATACTACATCGTCCCTCTCTCCTCGTCCCTATCTGGTGGGGGAGTGCCGGGAGTGCCAGGCACCCCGGTACTCCCAATCTCCGCTCCGTCGAGCCCCGGGGCCGGAATGGATATTATGAGTGGATATTATATGGATTTTCTATTGCTGGGGATGGACACAGATTATGAATCTTAAAGCCAAGCAGAAGAGACCGGTTCAGACGCATATCGTGGTTTTCATAATTCCAGCCCTGATAATCTATACGGTGTTTGTGGTTTATCCCTTTCTGGTATCATTCAGGCTGAGTCTTTATGACTGGAAGGGGCTCGGGCCCATGATATACGTCGGCCTTGGCAACTTTGTCAAGTTATTCACGAAAGAGCCCTTTAACCAGCAATTCTTTAATGCCCTTAAGCATAACATCATATTCTTTGTGGTTACCATGGTCGTCCAGAACCTGGTCGGGCTGGTGCTTGCCATAATCTTGAGCCGGCGTATCAAGGGGTCGGCGGTCTTCCAGGCTGTTTACTTCCTGCCTGTGACCCTCTCCCTTGTCGTAGTCGGCTACCTCTGGACCCTCATGCTCAACCCGATGTGGGGAACGGTTAATCTCATACTGAGGGCGGTGGGGCTGGGGAGCCTCGCTCGTCCCTGGCTTGGCGATCCTCATACGGCACTGCTGGCCATCATATTCGTAAATGCGTGGCAGTGGATTGGGTTCCCGTTGCTTGTATTCCTCGCCTCGATCCAGGGCATCCCTGACGAGTTTTTCGAGGCGGCCAGGATCGACGGCGCTTCTGAGTGGCATGTTGCCCGCTACATCACGGTGCCGCTGATATTGCCCTCGATAACCATGGTAACGATCATGACTTTCATCGGCACGATGAATGCTTTCGACATTGTCTACACCATGGAGGGTATACTTGGTAGCCCGTTCTTCTCCACGGACGTCCTGGGGACATTCTTCTACCGCACCGCTTTCGGGACAGTGTGGGGAACTCCGGGCAACCTGGGCTTCGGATCGGCCGTGGCTGTGGTGATGTTCCTCATGGTCCTCATAGTTTCTTATACATGGCTGAGGATTACGAGGAAACATGAGGTCCAATATTGAGGCCTTGGGAGGCCTTGTTGCGTGTGCCGTTGTCTTGAAGAATCCTTGAGTTGAACAGCTGGGAGTTGAAGCGTACAGTGGTTAACAGGTCTCGAGTTGGATCATTGGGAAGAATAGCCCTGTATATACTGCTGGTTGCTTACGGGCTGACTATAGTCTACCCGCTTTTCATCATGCTCTGCAACTCAGTTAAGACGGGGCAGGAGATCTTTGCCAATCCGTTTAGCCTGCCTTCCTCGTTTGCATGGGACAATTACAGCTACGTCTGGAGCGTAGCCAGCTTCAACGCATACCTCAAGAATAGCGTCTTTGTGACCGTGGTCTCCGTCTTCCTCGTGCTCGTAGTCTCATCCTCCGCCGCCTTTGCGCTGGCGCGTTACAGGTTTACGGGCAATACATTTCTCTATTTGTTCTTCCTTAGTGGGCTGATGCTGCCCATAAGGCTTGGCATAATTCCCCTATTCGTCCTGATGAAGAACCTCAACCTGCTCGATACCTATGCATCTTTGATCCTCACGTATACGGCCAGCGCCATCCCGTTCGCCGTCTTCATTCTCACGGGATTCTTCAAGGCGCTTCCAAAGGAATTGGAGTATGCGGCGCGAATTGATGGGTGTAATGAATATCGCATCTACTACCAGATCATGTTGCCCCTGGTGAGGCCCGCCCTTGCCACGGTGGCGATATTCAATTTTGTCCAGACCTGGAATGATTTTTTTATACCGCTGGTATTCATAAGTTCCGATCACCTGAAGACCGTCCCGCTCGGTATGACAAATTTCTTTGGTCAGTACCAGACCGACTGGAATTATCTCTTCGCCGGGTTGACGCTTGCAACCCTGCCGACCCTGATCATGTATCTCTTCATGTCGAAGCAGTTCATAAAGGGCCTTACGGCTGGCGCTGTGAAAGGCTAAGTTAGTGAGCATGCCCTTGTCCACGTGCCGGAATGGCGGAATGGGCAAAGATTATACGTACTAACTAACTTAGTACTTCCTTAGTACTTCTGTTCATAAATGCGATGACGTATTGCCATGCCATAAGCGATTTGGCTCTAGATCGCTGTGCCATAGGGGGATGGAAAATACGTCACCATAGTTACGAAACGCTGTACTTAGGGACGGGAAAGCGGGGAAAGGGGAATATAAAGGGGAATATATGGTGGGAGATACAGGATATGTCGTCTTGAGGGGCCGTGTCATCTGCCCCGACAAGGCGCTGGAAGACGGGTACGTTGCATTTGAGGATGGCATTATTCAAAGCGTCGGCAAGTCCAGCGAGCTCGGCCGCTGGCCGGCTGCTGAATATATCGACTTCTCACGACCGGGTTACACCATTTTCCCTGGTTTCATTGATATCCACATCCACGGTGCTGGCTACTACCAGGCTGCGCACGGGCAAGTTGCGAAGCTCGCCCGGTTCCTCGCAAGGTTCGGGGTGACGGGCTTTCTCCCGACGCTGGCCTCGGCCACTAGGCAGGAATATCTCGAGTGGCTTCACGAGGTAAAGGCTGCAATGGCGCAGGTGGCGCAGGTGGGTCAGGTAGGCAGGGATAGTGCGGGCAGGGGCCGGGACGGCCGGGGCGCGGAGGGCGCTCGGATCCTCGGAGCACACATGGAGGGGCCGTTCATCAACAGGCTCTCCAGGGGCGGGATGATGGAGGAGCGGGTGAGGGAGCCCGACCTGGAGGAGTGCGAGGAATATGTGGACGCGGCAGGCGGGGCCATCCGCCTGATGACCTTGTCCCCGGAACTCCCGGGCGCTATAGACCTGATCCGCTATTTGCGGTCCCGGGGCATCGTAGTTTCGATGGGTCACTCCCTGGCGGGGCCGGAGGTCGTTGCGGCCGCGGTTGGGGCTGGCGCCAGCCATTGCTGTCACATTTTTAATAATTGTCCCTACGATAACCTCCGTAAGGAGCCCGGGGTGAGGCGCCCCGGTATCGATGAGGCGGCGCTGGTCAACCCGGGCGTTACGGTTGAGGCCATAGCCGACGGCATTCATGTGGACCCGCTCATGCTTGAGCTGGCCCTGAGATCAAAGGGCCTTTCGGGCATGGTGCTCATCACCGATGCCCTCCCTGGCGCGGGCCTCGATGACGGCATCTATGAGATGCCCGACGGCAGGGTGATCAAAACCAGGAAGGGTGACGGGATCAGGCTCAAGGATACGGGGGCGCTGGTCGGGAGCGGGCTTACCCTGCCCCTGGCCATGAGGAATTTTATGCAGTGGATGGGGCTCCGCGACTGGGAGGCAGCGCAGCTCGTGAGCGGGAATCCGGCCCGGGTGCTAGGGGAAGCGGATAGCGGCTTCATCGAGCCTGGCAAGCGAGCGGATTTTGCCGTTCTGGACAAGGATTTCAACTGCGTGATGACGATCGTGGGTGGGGAGATCGTCTATGAGCGCGGATAGAGATGCAGATAGAGATTATTTTTAGAGAGAGTTAGAGGGATAGAGAGTATAGAGAGATAGAGGGATAGAGGAATAGAGGAATAGAGATACAGAAGGATACGGTGAAGGATACGGTGAGAGTATGGGGTGGGAGGCGCAGAAGAAGGGAATCGACCGGGATCAGATTGAGGAGTCCTTGCGGGCGATGGGACTCGGGCCCGGGGATAAGGTCGTCTTTCACAGTTCCCTGAAAAGCATGGGCTATGTAGAGGGTGGCCCCGATGCGGTCATAGATGCCTTCCTGGATGTGGTCGGCGCGGCTGGAGGGAGCGAAGGCCCTGCCCGGCCGTCGGGCACGGTGATGGTGCCGACCTTCAGCTATTCATTTGTAGGCAATTCCCGGGCTGTAGCGTTCGACCCGGTTACCGCCCCCTCTTTTACAGGCTTGATTACCGAAGTATTCAGAAAGAAGCGCGGGGCGGTCAGGAGCCTCCACCCGACACATTCGGTGGCGGCCATCGGGCGCGATGCGGAGGAGCTGGTGAGGGGTCATGAGACCGTTGCCGCCTTGGGTGCCGGCTCTCCCTTTCACAGGCTCGCGGAGGCCGGGGGCTATGTAGCCCTCATCGGCTGCGGCAACACGAGGAACTCCTTGATTCACGTCATTGAGTCGATCGCACGCGTCCCTTATATAGATATTTTCTGCTGGCAACACCTTGGATGGAGGGAAGCCGCCCGCGTCATCGGAGCGGACGGCCGGGAGCATGAGGTGCCACTGTTTGAGGTGCCGGGCTGCAGCGAGAGCTTCGACAGGTTGACGCCACACCTTGTAAGGGCGGGAGTCATGATTGAGGGCCGTATCGGCGAGGCCAGGGCCTACCTGTTAAAGGCGAGAGAAGTTATAAGGATTGGGGTGGAAATTCTAGGGAGAGACCCGTTCTACCTGCTTTGTCCCGCCGGGACGTGCCAGGCGTGCGACCACAGGCGCGATGGCGTAAATAGGCGTGATAACCGTAGATAGGGTAGGCAGGGTAGATAGGAATGATCGGTGTAAAGGTGTAAACAGGCATATACGTAATAGTTATAAAGCAGCCATATTTATGATTATGTAAATGTAATAAGTGTTGGTTCCTTAATTTGTGCCAGTTTACCAGCACGTCCCATGGGTTGCCGGTGCTTGCGTTCCGGGGACGGCGCGCTTGCGGCGCGCCTCCGTTGAAATTTGGCGCGAGGGCCTTGCCAAATTTCAAAAGGCCCCGTCACGCAAACACCGGCAACCCATGGGACGTGCTGGTAAACTGGCACAAATTAAGGAACCTACACTTAGGTGCATGGAGTGGCAAGAGTCTTACCACCCCTAGGCTGCGCCCCGGGCAGGCTGACGAGAATGTCACCATCAGGCAGGCCATAGGGCTATAGGTGGTACGGACCCGGACAAACGATCACGTATATGTCCGGCGTAAAACCTGCAAGGCTCAGTATCCTTTCCAGCGGCTCTTCATGATATATGAGACAAAGACGCGACAATACCTCCAGCAGTTGCGGGCGATACTCGGCCAGGTCTAGGATCTCCCGACCTACCACTCTATTACCAAGCGTATCACTTCGGTTACTGGATACATCTATATTGGATCCAGCTGTAAACCCCGCGCGTAGAAAAAATCGATGTAGAGGGGCTACCCTGGCATAGCCCAGTGCAGCTTCCCTCCACATCGATCTTCTGCGATTTAAATTATCATGCCATTCCTATTACTGTCCTATACCCTGGTGGACGGATGGCTCTCCACTAGCTCTTGCGGTCTTATTTAAGCCGCCCGCTCTGCCTCAAAATCTTATATGCCTCCTCATTAACCTCCGACAGAGCCTGCGCTGCCGTCTTCTTACCGGCGAGGACAAACGTCAGCGCCTCCGTAAGCTTATCCTCGATGGCGGGCAGCTCGGGGATATTGGGCGTCATCCTAGCAATCTGCGCCGTCTCCTTGAAGATTTGGGCGTCCTTTCGGACCTTCAGGACTTCCGGGTCGGACCAGGCCTTGACGCTGCTTGAAAGGCCTCCATTGAGAAGGGAGATCTTGCCTGCCTCTGTGCCGGTGAACCACAAGATCCATTCCGCGGCCGCCTTCTTATTGCGACTATAATGGTTAATCGCCACGTACCAGGCTTTGGCAAAGGGAATCCTTACAATCTTTCCGGACTTGGTCTTGAACCCGGGGATAAGGGTAGCGGCGAACTTATTATAGATTTTAGGAGATTGCTTCGGGTCAGCAAAGGTTGCATAGGCTGCGTTCCACTGAATTACCATCGGAACGAGACCTTCCTGGAAGGCTGTCAACACCTCTGGATAACGGTAGTTATTTACATCAGGCGGGACCACGCCGTATTTAGTCTTCATCCCATAGCGATATTCAAGCGACGCTATAGCGGCCGGGCTATTGAGGATCGGCTTCCCGTTTTCGTCAAACAAGTCGCCGCCAAAGGACCATAGGAAGTTGTACCACTCTTGGGCGTTAACACGCTCTGCCGAGCCCTCAAGCACCGTGCCATACTTTGTAGGAGAGTTCGGATTAATAGATTTTGTGAATTTCTTCGCCAATTCCAGATACTCATCCATGGTCTGAGGTGGATCCTTGATCAGGTCTTTCCGGTAAAAGAGCATGAAGTTGCTAAGATCCCAGGGCAGGCCCCACACCTTACCGTCGTAAACGCCACCGTTATACGCACCAGGGAAAAGCTCGGCCTTCGCGCTTTTCAACTGGGCCGGCGATAAATACTTGTCGAGTGGGTCTATAAAGCCAGCCTCGGCGAACTCCGCTAGCCACGGATTCTGGATATACACGACATCAAATTCACCACTACCCGCACTCAATGGACCAACGAGAGCCTCCCGGTATCCCGTCCTCGGTAAAACGTGGATGACCACCTCAACACCGGTCTTTTCCTTGTAGGCTTCGGCAGCGGCTCTCATAGCCTGCTCCATTCCCGGCAAGACTGCAAATACAATCCTTTCCCCGGCTACTGCAGCTATCGAGGTTATCGACAAGGTGCCCAAGATCAACAGAAGCCCAAGTATTAATGCTATACCAAACTTTTTCATTATCTATTGCCTCCTCTGCCCACTGAATTTCTACTCTACTGCTTTATGGAACCCCTTGAAACTACTTACTTACGTAGTGTCTCCAACTGCTTACGGGGGACCGGGGGACTCTTGAGTGATCGGACTCCACCCCCCTTTTGTTTCATGCCTTCTCACACCTCGCTTATTCCATCGCCTCCTTCCAAATGGAGCCTTACATATCGACCTAACCCTTTAGGGCTCCGGCACTCAAACCCGCGATAATATATCTCTGCGCAACGAGTGTCAGCAGGATCGGGACGCTCATGATAATGACACCGGTGGCAGTCATCGGTCCCCATAAAATAGCCTCATCGGTTATGAACAAAGATGCGGCAACCGGAAGCGTCCTCGCTTTCAGGCTCGTCAGGATCATGGCAAACATAAACTCGTTCCAACAAAATACGTAAACAAGAATTCCTATTGCTATTAAACCCGGTAAGGCAAGTGGTGCCACAACTCTTATCAGGGACTGCAACCTTGAGCACCCATCAATCATTGCGGCTTCCTCAATCTCCCGGGGTAAATCCAGGAAGAAGCCTCGGGCCATCCAAACACAAAAGGGTAAATTCAGGGCCGTATATGCTAAGACCAAACCTAATTGTGAATCACCCAAGCCAAGCTTCTTAATTATTAGGAAGAAAGGCAGTATCAGGACCGTCGGCGGCAGCATCTTCCCTAATAGGAATGCCAGGGGGAGAGTTTCTCCACCGACCTTGTACCGTGCCATTCCATATCCCGCCAGTGCACCTATTATCAAGTTACTTACTGTTACAACCGTCGCGATGACCAGGCTGTTCCAAAAAAAGTGGGACATTCCTGTTCCCCACCCTCGCGGGCCGTATCCTAAAGCTTGTATATAGTTTTCCAGTGTCGGTTTGAATATCCACACCGGCGGGGTAGCAAAAACTATACCGGGGGGTTTGATTGAAGAGATCAACATCCAAAAAATGGGGAAAACAGTAATCAGCAAGAAGGTTAAGATACCGCCATGGATTGCTACTTCTTTCCACGAAACCCCCTGTCCCCGTATCCGCATCTATAATTCCTCCCTTCGTAACACCCTAATCAAGCTTACGCTGATAAGCAGGCTGATAAATAGTAATACTACCGAAATAGCGGCTGACGGGCCAAACTGGCTAGCCAGGAAGAGCTTCCGGTAAAGATATATTCCCAGGACCTGCGTGGCTCCCGCGGGCCCTCCACCGGTAGTCATGTAGACGATATCAAAGACCTGAAAAGAGTTGATGACTCCAAATAAGATAACAACAACCATTACGGGTTTAAGAACAGGAAGGATAACATACCTAAGGCGTTCCCACCAATTAGCTCCATCCACCTGGGCTGCTTCAAGTATCTCGTTTGGCATCGCCATGAGGCCCGTCACTAACAACAAGAAATCAAAGCCTATGTGTTGCCAGACCCCAATTACAGTCAAAGAAAGTATGGCTAGAAAGGGATCCGTAAGAAATGAGAGTCTCGGAATGTTCAATAGTGAGAGAAGATAATTTATGATGCCCGTTTCATAATTGAGCATGAAGCGCCAAACCAGTGCCGCCGAGACAGGGGTCATCATCCTTGGTAACAACAGGCCAAGAGTTGTAACCTTGCGAAGCCATGGCCTATCCCGGTAAACGAATAAAGCAATAATAAGCGCCAAAACAAGCTGCAAGGTGACAGTGAGGACTACATAAACGAAGGAGACCCCGAGCGAATTGTAAAAACTAGAATCGCGAAATAGATCAATATAATTGCTAAGACCGATAAACCTCCCGCCACGGCGGAAATTGATCAGGGTTAAATACTTGAAGCTGACCAAAAGGTTATATATCAATGGATAAAGCATCAATGATAGTATTATTGCCATGGCAGGCGCGACGGTCAGCCAAGGAAAGAAACGATCCTTGTTTCGTCCATTCCGTCTGGCTTGCGCTTGTACGGCACTGATGCTAAGCTGAGTAAAGATATTTTGTATGCTCATACTCATAGCCTCCCCAAACCGGCTTACCCCAAACGCCAAGGAATCGGGGTCGGTGCGAGACCGCACGCACCGACCCTAACCCCTATCAACCCCATATCCTAGATCAATCTCAACCCGATCCTAACCTACATTCGTTCCGAGTCTCTCCACGATTTCTTTACGCAGCTTAACTCCTTGAGATACCAATGTCCTCTGTAGCAGCCTTATATCGAGCTCCCTTGCCTTGATCCTCTCCCTTTGACACAACAGGGCAGCGGCCGTGCCAGCCCCTTGCCCGCTGACAAATACATTAAGGTAGAGCCTCAAGGCAGATTGTGCGACACTCGTGGCTGAAATGCACCTGCCAGCGACAAGCAAGTTGTCCAGACCTTTAACGACCAGGCTCTTGTAGGGTATTTCATACCAATCTCCGGCCTTGACAGGCCTGATGTCAAAGCCGGGGCCGGCAGGATTATGTATATCAACGTGGATCGTACCTCGCCCGATAGCATCGTCAAACTTTCTACCGTCTGGGATATCATCATCCTGGATAATGTACTCCCCAACTATACGGCGCGTCTCCCTCACACCGATCAACGATGCGGTTTCGGAGATATAAGCCCCTGAACACCCGGGAACATATTTTCGGAAGAACTCCACCAGCATTTTGGCCTGACGACGCAGCTCCATCTCGGCCCTGGTCAAATCGAATATATTGGTTCCATCGATGCCAAGCACACGAGTCCCGTTAACTTCTAACCCGTCTAGCTGCACCGTGGGACGCACCAAAAAGTAGGAATGAGGTACGTCCAATTCCCCATTCTCCCTTGCTAGGCGGATTAGATTGGCATAGCCATATTGGGACCTCTCCGCGAACTGATATCCCATTGCTTCTTTGACATCAACTCCGCGAAGCCTAAACATCAAGGTAACGGGCAGCATCCGGCCGTCGCTGGGCCTACCTTTCTGAAACTCCGCGCCCGCGAGGGCAGCTAAGTCTCCGTCACCGGTGCAATCAACGAATACACGGGCAGAAATGGCGAACCGGCCGGATTTTGATTCCAGGATGACAGCTTTAACACGACTATCTTCAACTTGCGCTCCAGCCACAAAAGTATGGAATAAGACCTTCACACCAGCTTCGGCGATCATTTCATCAGCGAGGACCTTTAACGTTTCCGTATCAAACTGGACCCCATATCTCTTCCTACCCTGGGTGTCACCAAAAAGTCGGGTCTTCCAATCGCGTTCCTGAGCAAGCCATGGATGCTCCTCGCTCACGTCATATTCTCCCTCACGCGCGCCTAAGTGTTTTAATTTCTCGATAATCTCCTCAGCAAGGCCCCCAACTACCTGTTCATACCAGTCCTTATAGGGTGTCACATAATTGACCAGGCCACCAGTAGCCAATCCACCGAGAAACCCCGCCTTTTCGATGAGAATAACCCTGGCTCCATTCCGCGCAGCCGATATAGCGGCCGTAATGCCCGCAAACCCGCCGCCGGCGACAACGATATCAGCATCGTCAATAATTGGCGTGTTGTGTACCTCAGATATAATCCCTAGACCTAGCTGCTGAATCTGCTTTTGCCTCTCCTCCAGGATATTCAACTCCTCATCCTCCTCAAACACGGGAGTCTCTCTCAGAGGCTCCCGGCCGTGAATTCGGTTCAATTCGGTTCATAGCGTATGCTCTACGCATCATCTTGGTCATCATCTTAGTCATCTAGCTGTTGCTCTTGAGGTTGCCTTAGACTATGTGAAGGACTTAATGAATTCCCAGGTAGCGTCAGGATATTCTGACCCTTCGAAATCGCTGGGGTCCACCCAGTAATGATAGTTGGCGATAACTTCGAGCCCCTGGGGAGGTAAACGAGTTAATGACACTTTATCGCTACCGATGGCTTCCACGATTCTCGAGTAGTGGTGCGACCACTCAACAATCGTGGCCGCGTGACCACCTTCAAGAGCTTCAGTCACATCGTCATAGCTCATCGATACAACTTCACTCCATATAATATCCCGCATAAGGCCTATCATCAGTGGATACCGCAGCTCCGGTAGGGCCTTCCTCTCCTGGCAACCACCCCCGAGTTTCGTCAAGCTATATGCCTGTTCGTGGTCTGCCAACATCAAGGTCGATCTTAAATTAAGTATCAGGGCCGTCTTAGATTATCACGCCGTTCTCTCGCAAGCTTCGCTGTAATTCAGGAACGCTTAACGCTCTCGGCATCGTCCCCATACAAGTCGAGAGAGCCGCTGCCGTCCCGGCAGCTTGGCCAGTAGACATACACGGCCCCATACCGCGAAGGCCTGCAGCAGCCATGAAGGTAGCAGAAATGCATCGCCCCGCAACCAGCAAATTGTCGAAACCCTTCGCTACAAGCGCCCTATAAGGGATCTCATAGGCCACATTATCCTCCTTATTGATCTGTACGTCACCGTAACTCTTATGTACATCAGGAGGATACGCGCCTTTGGCAACTACATCATCAAAGTGACGACCCGTTTTTAAGTCCTCAAGCGTCAGCACATAATCTCCCACAACCCGCCTACTATCCCGGACTCCAACTTCGTACACGTTCGAAAGATATGCCTTTTCAAAGCCTGGGATTTTGCTCTTCAAGAATTCCGTGATCTTTACGGCTTGTCCCCTGAGCTCAACTGCAGCCCAAGATAGATCATCGGGGTTAAGCGGGTCCACCTCCACATGAGTCGAGTTGATAAAAATATCCCCCTCATTGCCATGAAAGTAAATACCACATGTATCCGGCAGTTTTACATCAGGCACGTCCCGCCAAGGGAGCCAATAACGCCAGCTGCCACGGCATGCTGCGTTTTCAATATGCCAAGCGTCCTTGCCTTCCGTATTGATCACCGTGTTCATATAATCAACAAATCTCTCGATCTTCACATTGCTGACCCTAAAAATGGACGTCACGGATTGATGTCCGCCTTTCTCATCGCCTTTCATGATCTCAGCTCCGGCCGATGCCGCGACGTCTGCATTTCCCGTTGCATCTACTATGGCACCGGCATATATCCTCACCTTCTCTCCGGCGCAAACAACATCAACCCCCTTAACCTGAGAGCCCTCAACCAAGGCTCCCACAAATGTAGTTCGTAGTAAAAGCTTGCAACCGGACTCAGCAGTCATCTCAAAAGCAACCTGCTTCACCCATTCTGGGTCTAGTGAGAGGACGCTGCTTATCCATCGGTCTTCCGTTCCGGCCATAACATACCCCAGGCCACCACCCCGAGCCACTACCCTTTCAGCGAACTCCCTAGGGATCCCGCCGATTACTTGATTACCATCTCTGTCCAGGAATCCCCCAATCGTCATGCCGATAGCGGCTAGCCCTCCAAGATAGTCCTTTTGTTCAACAAGAAGAGTCGCCGCCCCCATTCTGGCTGAGCTAATGGCGGCGATAAGCCCGGCTGTACCCCCACCTACCACGACTACGTCATACCTTCGTTCTCTAGCCATCTTCTAACATTCCTCCTCATTATATGGGCTCGACTTCCTCTCCATTCAACCGAGGCACGTTCACTACCGTAGACATGACTCTAGAGAGCATCCTACACACCACCCAGAGTTACAGACGTCAGACCCTGGATTGGGTATGAGTGAAAGCACCGCCCCGGCGGTTAGACTACACCAAGCGGACCCGCAGTAGGTGAGGAAGAAATAATGGATCCCAACCGATAGAGTCCACGACTCCCTAGTTTGCAAAAGGCGAGGCCAAACCCAACGGCGAAACAGATAACTATACCCACTATACCAACGAACGTGAAGATATGTTGAAAGGCCAGCCTTATTCAAACTCTCGCACCTTATCTATATTGGCCCCCATCGAGCAATCGGTCTGCCTCTCCACGATGACATCTATTACATAAGGCATACCTGAGTCTACGGCTCTCCTTAGGGCCCTCGATATCTCAGCCGGATCCTCAACCCTTTCAGCCTTGGCTCCATAACCTTCCGCTATCTTCACAAAATCTATCATCTTCCCCTTATACCATAGATCAACACCATACTCGAAATCATATGCATACTTTTGATTCTGTCTTATTAGACTTAAATATCCATTATTTACTATCACAATAATTACAGGGATGTCATATTGGCATGCCATGGCGAGCTCCTCGCCCATAAAGGAGAAGCCTCCATCTCCAACCACAGCCACCACCGGATTGTTGGGCTTGGCTACCTTGGCCCCTATTGCCGCCGGAATTTCATAACCGAGCGTCCCCGCTCCACCGGACGGGAGGTAATGCCTCGGCCTAGATGCTCTCTGGAACTGGCCGGACCATATCTGCGTCAGGCCGCAGCCTACCGTGAAGATGGCATCATCTCCAAAGAACTCATTTAGCTCATAAAACACCCTCTGGGGTTTGATCGGAACATTATCGAACTCGAGCCTTCGCTCCATCTCCTGGCGTAGTTTAGGGATATCCTTAACCCACCCCTGCGGCTCCCTCTTCTTGGTCTTCTCCTTTGCTGCACTAAGCAGCGCCTCGAGCGCAAGTCTTGCATCCGATACTATCCCGAGCTCTGTGGGGACGATCCTGCCTATCTGCGTCGATTCTATGTCAACATGGATGAACTTCCGGCCTTTGGTGTAAACGTCAAGCCCTCCTGTGTGGCGGTCGCTAAACCTGCATCCTATCCCCACTACAAGATCTGAATCCAAAAACGCCTTATTCCCAAACCTCGTGTTACACTGGATGCCAACCTGCCCGCAGTAGAGCGGGTGATCAGGCGATATACCGCCTTTACCCATGTAGGTCGTCACAACCGGAAGGGACATGTATTCTGCAAACTTGATGAACTCCTCCGTTGCATCTGCTAATATAACCCCGCCTCCTAAAAGCAGAATGGGGGACTTGGCAGAGAGGATCATATCGATAGCCTTCTCGATCTTCTTGGGATCCGGCTTTGGCTTCTCCCAGGCAAGCGGGGAGTCAGTATCAGGGTCATAAGAGATATCCGCCATCTGCACATCCAAAGGCAAATCTATGAGGATAGGCCCCGGTCTACCCTCCCTTGCGAGTTTAAAGGCCCCTCTCATTATCCCAGGCACCTGGGCAGGCTCGGTTATGCACCATGACCCTTTCACAACAGGTCTTGCTATGGTGGCTATATCAACACACTGGAATGATTCCTTGCCGAGCTGAGCCCTTGTGTTCTGGCCCGTTATCGCGACAATCGGAATCGAATCTATCTGCGCTGTATAGAGGCCTGTCACGAAATTGGTCGCCGCAGGCCCGCTTGTTGCTATGGCACATGCCATCCTGCCGCTAGCCCTTGTATAGCCATCAGCGGCGTGTGCCGCCCCCTCTTCATGCCTTGCGATGTAGTGGCGTATCCTTGAGGATTGGCCAAGGTACTTATACACTGGGTTTATTGATGCCCCAGGTATACCGAATGCAGTATCTATCCCTTCGCTCTCTAAAATCTTTACTACAGCCTCTGCTACCTTCAATATAAACACTCCCTTGATCATGACCTCTGAGTCTTCTTATATCTATCTATGCTAACGTATGCTGACGGCCTTATTCCCCGGATACCTGAGCTAACTTGTGTAGCTTGGCTTTAGGGTCATTCACCCCGCTGATCTCCTTTCCTCTATAGCCCATCCTTCTTGATATTTCGGCTGCGACCTCTATGGTCTGCCGGATAAGCTCAGGCAGCCTCGCATCAGTGAACCTGACCGATGGGCCAGATACGCTTATAGCTGCAATTATACGGCCTGTGTGATCCCTCAAGGGGGCTGCAACACACCTCGCCCCGGGCTCGCACTCCTCATTATCAAGGGCATATCCGCGCTCGCGAGTCTTCTTGAGCTCCTCCAGGAAATCAGATACACTGCAGATCGTGTTTTGAGTCAGCCGTTCCATGCCGCTCTTTAAGAGGATCGCCTTGACTTCATCTTCTGGCATCTCTGAGGTGAGCACCTTGCCTACGCCCGTACAATATATCGGGGCGCGCTTGCCTATCTTGACAAACATACCGAGAGAGGCGCTACTTTGAACCTTGTCTATGTACACAACCTCGTCTCTGTCCAGCACTACAAGGTTCGCAGTCTCTCCAGTGGACTCCATAAGCCTTCTGAGATATGGCGCAGCCTCCTCACGCAGATCTATTTGACTGAGGGCTGCGATTCCAAGCTCAATAGCCTTCATGCCCAGCCTGTATTTTTTGCTGCCGGGCACCTGCTCAACAAGGCCTAAGGAGATAAGGGTGGCAAGAATCCTGTGGACCGTGGCAACATGCATACCTAGCGCCGAAGTTATGGATGTAAGCGTTACTTCCCTTGGCCCGCTGGCCATGAATTCAATGATCTTGAATGCGCGTTGAATGGATTGTACGAGCCCTGAACGTTTATCTTTATCCAAATTGAGCACCCTCTAGCTCGTCTAAGTTTTCCGCATAGCGATAATGATTATTGCATTGTGCTATCATCTGTATTCGATGGAGGCATCTAAAATCCTTCTACATCACAAAAATATTTTTTGCCAAACGGATATATTGAGAGATATGTGAGCTACGCCAAGACTATTGCTCGACGTGGCGGATCATGTGGACTCGCGGTATGGTTGATAAGGTATGAACCAATAGGCATGTTCTTCCGGAGGGTTTAGGGATATGATTCACACCATAGCCAAATAAACTTGAAGGAGATCTAACAATCCTGTGGAAGTTTCGTTAAGTACAGACTCCAAATGGGTCATAAATATATCCACAGGTTAAATCAGCTCTTATCGCAAGGGAGGGAAGGGCGTCTCCTCTCAAAGTTCTGAGCCTTGAGATAAGGGACGCCGGAATCCAAGTGAAACCAAAGGTAGGCTTTATCGGCCTCGGGATCATGGGAAAGCCGATGGCAAAGAATGTGCTTAAAGCAGGCTATGAGCTTACAGTCTTCAACCGTACATCATCCAAGACAGAAGAATTGAAGCGGACAGGAGCCAAGGTGGCCTCTTCCCCTGCGCAGGTAGCCAGGGAATCCGACATAGTTATAACGATGGTGAGTGATTCCCCTGATGTCAGAGAGGTGGTTCTTGGAAAGAACGGCATAATAGAGGGATCGCGCCCGGGTCTGATTCTCATTGACATGAGCACCATTTCCCCTCAAGTAACCGTGGAGATCAATCACGAACTCGGACGAAGAGGCGTAGAGATGCTTGACGCCCCGGTAAGCGGTGGGGAAAAGGGTGCGATCGAGGGAACCCTATCAATTATGGTGGGGGGCAAGAAGGAAGTATTTGAAAGGTGCCTTCCCATATTGAAATCCATGGGAAGGAAGATAACCCACATTGGACCGAGCGGCGCTGGTCAGTGGGCAAAGCTCTGTAACCAGGTGCTAGCCTCTCTTAACCTCCTTGCCGTATGTGAGGGATTGGTGCTAGCAGCCAAGGCCGGCCTCGATATCAATAAGGTGATCGAAGCCCTGTCCGGAGGGGCGGCACAATCATGGGCGCTCTTGAATCAAGCCCCTAAGATCGTTGAGCGGGATTTCTCGCCGGGCTTTCTGGTAAAGCTCCACCAAAAGGATTTAAGGCTTGTCCTATCCGCAGCGGAGAGTGTTGGCGTATCTCTACCTGGTACGAGTTTGGTTCACCAGCTTTACAATTCCATAGAGAGTGAGGAAGGCGCCAGCATGCTTGGTAATCATGCCCTTATTAAGTCATTGGAAAAACTTGCCGGGTGTGAGGTTAAGTCGCAAGTGTCCTCGTGAGGGATCCGTGAGACAACAAACAGCACCTCTTCCGCCAAAAGGGCGTGGCCTTCGCCGAATGGTTGTACTTTCCCGTCTACCCACGAAAGGCCGCGCTCCACCATGACACCTTTTGCCTTCGCCCAATCGAGAAAGTCACTCACAGTAAAAAGATGTATATTCGGAGTATCATGCCACTGATATGGGAGGACCGGTGTTATCGGCATTCGACCGGTGCGCACAAAGGACGCTATGATGCCCCAGTGGCCAAAATTGGGAAAGCTGACTATGCCAGCCCTTCCGACCCTCAGCATCTCCTCAAGGACGAGGAGCGGCTTGTGGACCGCTTGGAGGGTCTTCTCGAGGACTACATAATCAAAAAACCCGTCCGGGAACCCCGCAAGTCCCTGATCGAGGTCAGCATGGTATACGGGCACCCCTCTGGCAACACATTCCATAACATGATCGATATCCTTTTCAATTCCCTGACCCTGCACGCCCTTATACCTAATAAGCTTGGAGAGCAGTTCCCCATCTCCACATCCTAAATCGAGGACCGACGAGCCTGCAGGAATTATCTCGTAAATCGCCTGATGATCCCATCGGATACTCATATCACTACTCCCCCTTCAAGAAGACACCGTCAAGGAAAGACCGTATCAAGGGTTCCAGCTTCTCAACTTCAAGAAGGAAGGCATCATGCCCATATGATGAAGGGATGTTGACATAGGTTACTGGTTTCCTGTTACGACATAGGGCAAGGGCCAATTCCTTCATCTGCTCGGGTGTGTAGAGCCAATCTGAGGAAAATGAAACTAAAAGGAATTTTGAATCTACCCTGCTGCATGCCTTGTCGAGGTCTCCATCCCCCCATGAAGCGGCGTCATAGTAATCCATGGCCCGGCTTATGTATAGATAGCTGTTAGCATCAAATCTCTCGACAAAGGCCTGCCCCTGGTGCTGGAGGTAGCTTTCCACCTCGAAGTCAATCCCCAGGTGGAACCCTGGTGCGTTGGTGCCGTTACGGTATCGACGGCCGAACTTCTGGCGCATAGATACCTCTGAGAGATAAGTTATATGGCCCAGCATCCGGGCTATGGCAAGCCCTCGATCCGGGGTTGGGCCCCCGTAGTAGTTGCCGTCCTTGAAATTGGGATCATTGATAATGGCATGCCGTCCCACCGCATTGAAAGCAAGGCCTTGATCGCTTAATCGCGCGGAGGATGCGAGGATTATGGCCAGCTTCGCTCTTCCGGGATATGCAAGGGTCCATTCCAGAGCCTGCTGTCCCCCAAGGGAACCCCCGGCTACGGCAAACAGGCGTTCTATACCCAGATAAGTAACCAGCCGCTCTTGGAGCCTGACCCAGTCTCCCACGGTGACGATTGGGAATCGAAGCCCGTATGGGCGACCCGTGGCGGGGTCTATTGAAGAAGGGCCGGTCGTCCCATAACAGCTCCCCAAGACATTGGAACATATGACACAGTATTTCCGAGTATCAAAGGCCTTCCCAGGACCGACCATCATGTCCCACCACCCGGGGCGGGCCTTGCGCCACAGCCGGCCGTATTCCTCGGCCCTAGCATCCCAGCCTGCTACATGAGCGTCTCCCGAAAGTGCATGTAGGATGAGTATCACATTGTCGCGGTTCTCGTTCATCTCCCCGTAGACTTCGTATTCGACGTCGACTGGTGCAATACTCTCACCGCAGTCCAGGAGAAGTGGATTACCTTCATCGGCCAACCGGACGCGAAGGGGCTCGGTCCAGCCCACCGACCTAGGAGAATCGGGGCCATCATACCGCTTGGGTTTCTTGCCAACAAGGGCGTTTATGGGATCGCTCATCTGGCATCTCCTCCGACTCTTCTTCTTATCGCTGACTCTTTATCGCTGACTCTCCGCCAAAGCCTGATCCAGGTCTGCCATGATGTCATCCACATTCTCAAGGCCTATGGAAAGCCGCACGAAATCCTCTGTCACCCCAGTAGAGAGCTGTTCTTCGGGGGTAAGCTGCTGGTGAGTTGTGGATGCCGGGTGGATAATGAGACTCTTGGCATCCCCGATATTGGCGAGGTGAGAGAAAAGCTTGACTGAATTTATCAGCTTGATCCCTGCCTCCCGCCCACCCTTGATACCAAACCCAATTATGGCTCCCTGACCCTTAGGGAGGTACCGCTTCGCACGTTCATGGTCCGGATGGTTGGGCAGCCCGGGATAATTCACCCAGGAAACGGCAGGATGCGACTGGAGCCACCGGGCTACCTTAAGCGCATTTTCGCAATGTTGCTTCATGCGTAGAGGTAATGTCTCAAGGCCCTGGAGGAATAGGAAAGCATTAAAGGGCGAAAGAGCTGGACCTAGATCCCTGAGAAGTTGGACCCTGGCCTTGAAGATATAGGCTATTCCGGGGATGATCGCCTTATCATGCAGCCCGAAGGCGTCCCAATAGCTCAGCCCATGATAAGACGGGTCCGGCTCGGTTATCTCCGGAAACTTCCCGTTGTTCCAGTTGAACTTGCCGGAATCCACTATGGCTCCACCTATGGATGTACCATGCCCTCCTATGAATTTGGTGAGGGAGTGCACAACTACATCGGCTCCGTATTCAAACGGACGGAGGAGGTAGGGTGTGGTTACTGTGTTATCCACAAAAAAGGGTATTCCATGGTCATGAGCTATGCGAGCTATCTCCTCGAAGTCGTCTACATTATTCTTGGGATTGCCTACGGACTCGGTGTAGAGGAGACGCGTATCGTCGTCAATAGCTTTCCTGAAATTATCTGGATCAGACGAATCTACAAACCGCACCTCGATACCAAGCCTGGCAAGCGTGTAGTGGAATAGATTGTAGGTACCTCCATAAAGATAACTGGTTGAGACTATGTTTTGGCCTGCCCGCGTGATATTCAGGATGGCGAGCGTGATGGCTGCCTGACCGGATGCTACCGCAAGAGCTCCCGAACCCCCTTCAAGCTCTGCAAGGCGCTTCTCCAGCACGTCCGTGGTGGGGTTCATGATCCGTGAATAGATATTCCCAAATTCCTTCAGTCCAAATAGGTTGGCGGCGTGCTCCACGGAATTGAAGACATACGAGGTCGTCTGGTATATAGGTACGGCCCTGGCATTTGTAGTAGGATCAGGCACCTGACCTCCGTGAAGTGCTATAGTTTCAAAGGCCTTTTTCAAGTTTTCGCTCATTATTGAGACCCCCTTTCGATTTTCTACCCGCACACATGTAAGGCCCGGTGCAATTAGCCTTACAAAAAACCCTCTTCAGTTAAGAAGAGGGTTCAAAGCGACTCACCTCTTCTTATCTCCCCGACGCTCCTGTCGGCAGGAATTGGCACCTTTCGGATTCATGGATCCGAGGGTTGCCGAAGGTTCATCGGGCCTGTCCCTCCCCCTCTCTGGATAAGAAGACCAATAAACTAAGTATTTTGATAGGTTTAATTGATTTAACCTAAATATATATGATCATCCTCCACCTGTCAATAGGCAACAATAACTCAACATGGTGGAGCGTATAACTCCGGTCGTCCTCCATGCAGGCCACGAAGTGAGGAATACGCTGATGATGCAGTCTTTGTTTTCCTAAGGATGAGCGTTTCACACCTCACCTCCGCATTGACGAATCTCCATACTTCGTCAACAAACCGTAGGTCGAGTGTATCGCAGGTTGGAAAGGACTGCTGCGAGGAAACAGATCCCTGATGCCGTGATAAATACACCGGGCAAGCCTATGTTTTCTCCAATGGCACCCGAAATCGTGGGACCCAAAAACATTCCCAGGGAATAGATTGATTGAAAGAACCCCATTGCCGTAGCCCGTCGATCAGGCTCCACGGCCTGTATACTCAGGCCCATGAGCACAGGGTAGACCAATCCCCTTCCGAAACCCCCTATGGCTTGGGATATATATAAAAAGGGAAGAGTCTCGATCACAGGGATAATAATTGTGGTCAGGCCGGCAACAAGAGATCCGATGGCGGCGATCTTCCCTTCCTCCATATACCTCGCAAGCCACGTCCCACCTATGAGGGAAGCTACAGTATAGGGAACAAGGGTGACCAGTGAAAGGATGCCTAGCTCGGCCTTTGAGGCGCCAATCCGTGATGCATACAGTGGCGTGAAGCCGTAAACGGTTGCAAAAGTAACGTATTGAGTGAGGGCCCCTAGGAAGGAGACGTAAAGGAGTCTAGTATCCTTACCCACCTGCATAAGATGAGCGATGGAGAGCGCCTCTCCTGAAACCTTGCGTTTCTCCTTTAGAGCCAGGCTACATAAAGTCCCAAATCCACCCAGCATCGCAGCCCCCAGGAAAGGCGCAAGCCATCCATAGCGTTCCGCAATGAGCCCGCCAATAAAGGTCGCGAGCGTTTGCCCAAGCGAATTGCAGAAGACTATAGTGCTCATTGCATGGGTCGCCTCGCGTGGATTAAAATAGCTCGAGAAAAGAATGGTAAATGCAACCCAGGTGGTGGCAGCTACGCCGCTGAATGCACGGAAGACAACGAGAAGGTAGGGCGTACGCGATAAGGCGAGGCCAACCGCGCTTCCGGTGGCGGCTACGAAGCCAGCGACTACGAAGGGCTTTCGAAGTCCGAGCCGATCAGACCAGATCCCTGTCGGGATACGTAGGATTAACTGCGTAAATCCGTAGGAGCCGGTGACGATGCCGACGATGGTAAGAGAACCGCCAATAAATTGGGTATAGGATGGCAGAATCGGAACATAAAGGTAAAGGGATGCCCAAAATACTATAGTCAGAACTGCGAGGAGAATTCCGCTAGCGGCCTCCTCGCTCGAGCGTGTGTACACATCTTCTCCTGTAATGTCTGTAATCATGGTTTGTATATTATCTCCTGATAATGGCTATACCCCTGCGATGCGTTAGGCGAGAAGGAGGCCATAACCCTCCAAGGAATCGGGTTACGGCCATCCTCGCGTAACCAACCAATCAAACAAAATATGGATCTAGAAGCTTCTTGGCCAGGTAAATACCGTCTAAGATATTCTCCTCGTCCTTCTCCCAGCCCCTGTCCTCGTGCTCCACGCTCACCACATAGTCATAGCCAACCTCGTAAAGCGCCCTCAGATACCCCTTCCAGTCAATATCCCCCAGCCCCGCTATCTTGTCCATATAGAACCCGAAGCCATATATCCCTTTCCTGCCGAGCTTATCCTTGAGTATCTTCGTGTCCTTGGCGTGGGTGTGGAATATCTTCTCCTTGAAGTCGTAGACCGCCTGGATGTAGTCGATCTGCTGCCAGATGAGATGCGAGGGATCCAGGTTGAGCCCAAGGTAATCCGAGGGGATCAGCTCAAACATCCTCTCCCATATCTCAGGCGTGGATGCCAGGTTCGACCCGCCCGGCCACCTGTCTTCATAGAGCATGGGGCAGTTCTCTATCGCTAGCTTCACCCCGTGATCCTCGGCGAACTTCACAAGGTCAGGGAACACCTTTTTATACTCTTCAAGGCTTTCCTCGACGCTCGCCCTCGGGTCCCTGCCCACGAAGGTGCCTACCACACCGACACCAAGCATCTGGGCCGCGACTATAACCCGTTTGAGATGTTCATGCGCCTCCCGCCTGGCATCAAGATTGGGATCGAGGTTATTGGGGTAGTACGCAAGAGATGATATCTGCATGTTCTTCTCGGCGAACATCGCCTTGATCTCTGATGCCTTATCTGCCGTGAGGTTGACTACATCAATATGCTGGGTGCCGGCGTATCTCCTCTTCTCGTAGGACGCAGGCCAGCATGCAACCTCCAGCATCTTGAAGCCCTTGCTCGAACCCCACTCCACAAGCTCCTTCAGGCTCTTGTTGGGCAGCGCCGCGGTCAGAAAACCCAATTTCATCGTAGGTCCCTCCTCTATTTTACTTCCACCCATTTGCGCTCGCGCGCGCTCTTCAGGATGACCTCGCACATCATGATCTCCCGGTGCCCGTCCTTGAACGTCGGGAATTTGGGGGCTATGCCCCTCTTGTAGTCCCCTGAGGCAATGTATGAATACACCTGCTTGAACATCTGCTTTGTCGTATCTGGGAACCCTTCGGTGTGCCCTCCCGGGAAGCTCACTATCTCTCTCGCCTCAGGATACATGAGCGACGGGTCCTTGATCATGACCTCGTTGTTACCATCGCGCCTCCCTATCCAGAGCTCATTGGGCTTCTCCGAATCCCATGCCAGGGCTTTCTTTGAGCCGTCGATCTCAAAGTAAATCCTGTTCTTCCGGCCGGCCGCAACCTGGTTTACGGTCATAACGCCCTTCGCCCCGCCCTCGAACTCCAGGAGCACCGTGGCGTAATCCTCGGTGTTTATGGGGACATCCTGGTAGTCCTCCGGGCTCAACATCTTACCCGCATAGGTCTCAACAGGCTTTAGGGGCTTCTTCCTGATGGGATGGAAGGTGGCGAAGTCAGCGCACACAGCCTTCACCCTGAGCCCTGAGATGAACTCTATGAGGTCAAGCCAGTGGGAGCCTATATCTGCCACTGCCCTCGACTCCCCGCTATACTCGGGCTCGAGCCGCCAGTTATAGTCGGTCTCGTAGAAGAGCCAGTCCTGGAGATAAGACCCATGGATCGCAAATATCTTCCCGATATCACCCTTTTCAACCATCGCACGGGCCTGATGGACAAGCGGGTAGTAACGCACATTGAAGTGAATCGCGTTTACGAGCCCGGTGCGGCTGGCCACGTCAACGAGGTCCTCAGCCTCTTTAGAGTTCATGGCGAGGGGCTTTTCGCAGACCACATGCTTACCCGCCTCGAGAGCTGCTTTGCTCATGGGATAATGGAGATTGTTGGGTGTGCAGATGTGAACAGCCTCGATATCGGGATCGGCCAGGATCTTCTGCCAATCCCCATAGGCTTTCTCGATGCCGAGCTGTTCTGCCTTGCGATCTGCGACCTCCTGGTCGATATCTGCAATAGCAACAACATCCACAAGCCCCGTGCGCCGCAAAGCCTCAACGTGCGCAGGCCCGATAAAACCCGTACCTATGACCCCGACTGGAATTTTCTTCATCCTATCTCAACCCCCATCTAAGAATGGATCCGATAAAGGCGAATCTTTAACGCCCCAGGCGCTCTTTGGCCCACAGGGCAGCACCTATCATGCCTGCATCCGGGCCAAGCTCGGCTGGCACCACCTGGATTTTCTCGCCTGGGACTATATGAACTCGGGCGTGGATCACCTCTCTGATCTTGTTTATAAGCCTCTCGCCTGCCTGCGCCACACCTCCCCCGATTACGATCATCTGGGGATTGATGGTGGTCGCCGCGCTTGAGAGGGCTATTCCTATGTACTCTGCCGCCTTCTCAATAACGTCGATTGCAACCCTGTCACCTTTCCCGGCAGCCTCCGCTATGACCTTTGGGGTGACCTTATTCAAATCTCCCTCGACAAGATCCCGTATCAAAGTATCGTTCTGTTGCACTATCGCCCTGATCGCCATGGCCACCATAGCTGGCCCGCTCGCGTACGCCTCGAGGCATCCCCTGTTGCCGCACCCGCACAGGATACCGCCGGGCTCCACGATGATATGGCCGACCTCACCAGCACCACCGTCCGCTCCAAGGTAGAGGTCGCCGTTTACAACAACGCCCCCGCCTATACCCGTCCCAACTGTGGCCAGCACCAGGCTATCCACGGATTTCCCCGCGCCAAGGCGCTTCTCTGCCAGCGTGGTCGCCCTGGCATCGTTTATCACGTAGACGGGTAGGCCCAGGGCAGCCTCAAGAAGGGATTTTAGCCGGACCCCTTCCCACTTCCCGGGGAAGTTGGGCAGCATGATGCAGACGCCCGCATCCCAGTCTATGAGACCCGGAATGCCCGTCCCAACGGCCCGCGCTTCATAGCCTCTTTCCCTAGCCTCATTCATGACCCTTCTAGCCATCCCGGCCATCGTCTCAACCACAGCCTGCGGTGGACGGTGGACGTCGGTTGGACCTGTCGTCTTTGAAATTACCTGTCCTTCTTCAGATATTGTAACTACCTTGATGTTAGTGCCTCCAAGGTCGATGCCGATGAAGCAATCCATCCGATGCACCCCCACACGTTTATCCAGATCATCTCTCATACGCTATCTTTTCTGTGCCTCTTTACTGAGTTATTAGGGCTGGCCGGGGTTCAATTTCCGCGTAATCTGCGCGTTATTCGCCCAAAGCTCGACAACGAATTTGCACTTATCGCCGCGAGTTATTGAGTTCGTGAGCTCAATGGGCTCACCTGTTTCCAGGTAAGCTATCCGCTCGATCGAGAAACCGCTCGTGCCGGGTTTACACTTAAGCAGCTTGGCTTCTGAGGGAGCGAGAGAGATCGCCTCATGCGTCTCCACAGCTCTATACGGCTCCAGGCCATACTCGGTCCTGAGGATGTGATAAAGAGATTGCCTCGAGAGGTCACGCTCGATAAGGCCCGGACACAGATAATACGGGACACATGTGGTCTCAATCAACAGAGGTTCATCATTGGCCATCCTTATTCGCGTATACTTGGTCACCTTTTTGTCACTAGCGGGTAATGCCAGGTTTTTGCTGATATCCTCACTGGCCTCTGTTACTACCGCCTCGAGTATCTTTGAGCTGGGGACGAGCCCCATCCTGTACATGTCGTCCGTGAAGCTATATAGGTGCTGCAGGTGACGCTGTATCTTGGATCGACCTATGAAGGTCCCCTTGCCCTGCCTCCTGTAGACCAAGCCTTCGCTCACAAGTGCATCAATTGCTTGCCTTACGGTCGAGCGGCTCACCTTGTATCTCTCGCAAAGGTCGCGCTCGGATGGCAGCATATCCCCTGGTTTAAATATGCCCGCCATTATCCCCCGCTTTATTATTCCTAAAAGCTGGTGATAGAGAGGCACAGCGCTCTCTTCGCTCAAGCTCCCTCCAAATTCCAGTCGCCTATCAGCCACTTTTTCCATCACTCCAAATCGATTTAGCAAGGCATCAGCACTTCTAGATATTTTTTAGCAAAGAGTATACCTCTTTGAACCTTCTCGGTGCTGCCTTCCCAGTTTCGATCCTCGTGTTCAATGCTGATTACCCCGTCATACCCTGCGTTGACTAACGCACTGATCCATTTGCGCCAGTCTATATCGCCCAGCCCGGGAAGACGATCCACCCACCACCGCGTGCTGCTGTAAACCCCTACACGCCCGCGAACATCCGGGAGGATCTTTGTATCCTTAGCATGAGTGTGGAAGATCCTGTCCCGATAATCCGAAGCCGCTTTCTCATAATCTATCCCCTGCCAGATAAGGTGCGAGGGATCCATATTTATTCCAAGGTTTTTGCTGGGCAGGATCTCGAAAACAGCGTCCCATATCTCAGGAGAAAAGAAAACGTTGGTTCCACCGGGCCAGGTATACATCATGGGACAGTTCTCGAACATAAGCCGTACCCCATTATCCTCAGCAAATTTGACCAGGTCGGGCCATACAACCTTCACTAACTCCAAATTCTCCGGTACAGTCTTATTAGGGTCTCGCCCGACGAAGGTTCCCACGAGGTTCACCCCGAGCAAGGAAGCTGCCCTGATGACCTTTTTCAGGTGATCGTGGTGCTCCGCTCTCCGTGCAGGATCAGGATCCAGGTTGTTGGGGTAATACGCCAGGGAGGAAATATCCAGGCCGGACTCGGAAAAGAGCATTTTGATTTCGTCAGCCATTGTGGGTGTAAGCGCCGCTACATCGATGTGCGAGGCATTGCCGTATCTTCTCTTCTCCGTCGGAACCACCGGCCAACATGCTAATTCAAGAGCTTCGAGACCGTTGTCTCGCGCCCAGCTCACTAATTCTCTCAGGCTTAATTCTGGAAGGCATGCTGTCATCAACCCTATTTTCATACTTGATCCTCCTGCCTTGTATTTCATGCCTTATATTCCATTTCATGCTTACATTCCAGAGTGTAGAAATAATAGAGCGCATTCTATAATACAACAATACTATTCCCGGTCAACTAAGTTCAAGATAACCACTAAAGAAAGACGGCAAGGCGACATTAGTGGGGATGTATACCGCCGCATACTGAGATAGCCTGTGCTGTCACATAGCTTGCATCGTCGCTGACCAAAAACCTTATAACCTTGGCAATATCATCAACCTGGCCAACCCTCCCCAAGGGGATCGACTCAGCCGTTTGTTTCAACTGGTCTTCGGCAGAAACGCCGGTGCGCTCGGCAAAGCCCTCGCGGGTGTCCCTCCACATCTCAGTATCCACCGCCCCCGGGCAGACCGCGTTCACTGTTATGCCGTATTTCCCGACTTCCAGGGCCAGCGCCTGGGTGAAGCCAATCACACCAAATTTACTCGCCGAGTAACTCAACATGAAAACCACTCCGGTCAAGCCCGCTGATGACCCGAAGTTAATAATCCTTCCATATCGCCTTGGGATCATCCGCTTGCAGGCTTCCTGGCAGCAGAGGAAGGTCCCCTTTGTGTTCACGGCCATGAGCTTATCCCAGACCTCCTCTGTCTCCTCCAGAATGCCCGCCACCCTTTGAATTCCTGCAGCATTGACCAGGATGTCTATTCTACCACCGAACCTATCATCTATCTTGGCGAACGCCTTCTTCACCTCATCCGAGTTCGAAACATCCACCTGCAAGCCGATCGCCTCTCCACCGCGTTTCACTATCTCCTCGGCTACAAGGCGCGCATTTTCACCGTTTACATCGATAACAACCAAAGCCGCTCCATCTTCTGCCAGACGCAAGGCAGCAGCCTTGCCCATTCCTCTTCCACCGCCAGTTACTACGGCTACCTGCCCTTTAAGGTTCATCATCTAAAAAACGCCTCCCTATCTCTTTATCAAGTCAGTTAATTCCTTTACTCGCTTACTGTGTTTCTAGGGTTTAATAGCTATCTTGACTACCCTTTCATCACCCTTGCGCAATAGATCAAAGGCATCTTCAATCTGGTCAAGGGAATACCAATGGGTAATCAACGGTTTCAAGCTGATCTTGCCGCTGGTGTAGAGCTCGAGCGCTCTCACGAAAGTACCCTTTGAATACGCCCATTTAAAACCCGTAGAAAGAATTCGGGCCCACTTTTGATGAAATGCAAAGAAGTCAAAGGAAACGGGTTGAACACACGCCCCGAAGATGCCGATAGTCCCTTGTTGCTTTACCAGCTGAGGACACGCGGCAATCGTTGAAGGGACCCCTGCGCACTCCAGGACTACATCTACACCACAGGAGCCTGTGATCTTTCCAACCTCTTCGATCACATCCTTTTCACGGGGATCGATCGCTATGTCAGCACCGAATTGAAGCCCGAGATCCCGTTTCATCTTATTTCTCGACGTTACAATTATCCGGCCCGCACCGGCAGCCCTGGAAATTTGCGTAGCCAGCAGCCCCGAAACCCCCTGCCCGAGTATAACCACGCTATCGCCGAGCCGGACGCATTGGTCAACCAGGCCAAATACGCAGCTCGTTATCTCAAGCATCGACCCCTCTTCAAAGCTCATGTTGTCAGGGATCTTAAGGGCGTCATCCACCCGGACCTTTACGTATTCTGAAAAGGTACCGTCGCTCCATGCCCTCAGGGCCACCCTATCGCCGGGCACGAAATCCTTGACACCCGGCCCGACGTCAGCTACGACCCCAGCTCCCTCATGACCCAAGACACACGGAAACGGAGTGGCACCGGGATGCAAACCTTCTATTATATGAAGATCGGTTTGTCCGCAAATGGTAGCCACTTCAATCTTCACCAGTATAGTCCCGGGTTCCAATTTGGGAATCGGGACGTTTCTGATAGCGATTTTCCCACGTTCTTCTACAAACACTTGCTTCATTATCTTCGTCCGCTCCCTCGTATTAGGTAAAATATTATTAGATTCTATAACTTCCTGAGATTCCTGCAGGGCTAAATAGCAAAGTCCATATATTACTTCCCTCTTTAGTTCGCTACCCCTTTAGTCCGCTCATCACTACGCCCTGTATAAAGTACCGCTGGAGGAGTATGAAGAGTATCAGAATGGGGATGATCGCTATTACACATAATGCCATAAGATAGTTCCATTCCACGAACCACTCATGTTGAAACAAGGCTATTGCAACCTGAATGGTTCTTTGCGCCTCACCGGAACCAACTACCAGGGGCCAGAGCAGTTCATTCCATCTCCATAGAAACATGAATAGGCCGGTTACAGTTAAAGGAGGAAGGGATAGCGGCAAAACTACCTTCCATAATATACCGAACTCCGAGCATCCATCTATCCTCGCTGCATCCAGGAAATCATCAGGTATGGTTTTAAAATGCTGCCTCAGCAAGAATATACCAAATGGCTCCACGACGCGGGGGAGAATCATCCCGTGAAAGGTATTTACCCAACCCAGGCTCTTAAGGAGCATAAAAAGTGGAGCAATGATGACTTCTATAGGGATTATCACCGTGCCGAGCACAAGCAGGAATAAAATAGAGTCTCCCGGGAACTTGTATTTTGCAAACCCGTAGCCTGCAAGGGATGCAACAATAAGGTATAAGACAATACATCCTACCGTATAAATTGAACTAACCAAAAGCGCCCGGATCGCATTTGAACGTTGTACCGATATAGGAAAATTTTCAAGGCTCCAGTCATGAGGTATCAAATAGGGCGGCCAGCTGAAAGTCTCTTTCAGGGGCTTTACCGCTGTGCTGAACATCCAAAGAAAGGGTAGCAGCACAAACAAGGCTAAACCAATAGCGAGTATGTAGGGAATAACTTTTTTCATACGATTTCCTCCCGAATTCCGCGATACTCTTTAGGCTGGGAATTTACAATCAATAGCTTACCTCACCTTTGAAGAAACGGAGCTGCAACACTGTAAAGAAGAAAACTACGACAAATAAGATGAGAGCTACCGCGCTTCCCTGGCCCATGCGAAGCATTATAAACGCCTGCCGGTAGAAGTACATCATTAGTACCATTGTAGAAGTTCCCGGCCCGCCCATAGTCATAACATAAACCAAATCGAACATCCTGAAGGCGTAGATAACCGCCATCACGACGACAAATAAGGAGATCGGCTTTAATAGCGGCAAAGTTATGAACCGAAAGGCCGCCCATTTACTCGCTCCATCTATGGCCGCGGCCTCATAGTATTGGTCGGGGATATTTTGGAGGCCTGCTAAGAAAATAACCATGTTCCAGCCAAATCCATACCAAACGCTAGTAAGCATCAGTGACCACGGCGCCCAAGCGGGGTTTGCCAGCCAATCCTTCGGATGTCCCCCAAAAAGGGTGATTATATAATTGATGATTCCATAATCGGTAGAATACATATATTTCCATAGCATGCCGATAGCCACCATTGATGTGAAGGCTGGGAAGAAGATAATGCTTCGAAACAGGTTCCGTAAAGCTAAGCGCCCATTTAAAAGAATCGCCGTCAACAAAGCAAGCGTTACATTTACAGGGACCGTCACCCCGACAAACAAGAAAGTGACAAGCAGGGCGTGCCTGAAAGTCATATCGGATAAAGTAGTGGCGTAGTTTCTTAGTCCAATGAAGCGTGGCGTGCCAATGATATCCCATTCGCAAAGGCTCATTCGAATGGAGGAGATTATAGGATAGAATGTAAATATCGCCAAAAGTAGCATGGCGGGGGCGATGAAAATATATGGAACTATCCGCCTCTGTGTTTTCCAGGAAACCAGCTTTATCATGGTACGTTTTCCGTCCCTTCTTGCTTCCTACTACCAGGACCAGACCACTTTAAGGGAAATAAGACAACCGCAAACCCGGGGTCGTGGACGTGATGCTCAAACAAACGTCCACGACCCCATGAAATTTTAGAAGTCTACTACCTTAATCTATTAGTCGTCTGAGTTCCTTGTCGAGCATCTTAACAGCCTGCTCGACAGTAATCTGTCCATGCATCGCAGGGCCTATAGTCTCAATAAAGACCTGCACCATACCCGCATAATTCTTTTGTTTATACTGGGTTACGACGATTGGAGGGATTTGTGCATACTGCTGGAGAGCTGCCTTCATTACTCCATTAATTGTAGGATCCTTATAAGATATTCGTTTCGCAAGAGGCACCGATGTTGGGATAAATCCTAATTGACAGAACCTCTCCATGACTTCATCTGTATTTAGCCACTCCAGGAATTTCGCAGCTTCCTTAGGATGCTTTGATTGAGGGGATATCACATTCAAACAACCACCCAGAGCCGTGGAAAAACCGGCTGGCCCCTTCGGGACGAATGTCGTCCCCCATTTGAATTTATCACCGATTTGGTCCTTCAGCCACTCTGCCATCCAAGTCCCACTAAAGATTACGCCTATCTGGCCGAGCGCAAACAACTGTTCATGGCTATCCGGTTTTAGGAAGAGCGTATTTATAGGCTCCAAACCCTCATCATACCATTTCTTCTGGAGCTTTAATCCCTTTATTACCTCCGGTTTATTCACGTCCGGCTTCTTGCCGTCAGGTGTAACGAATCCACCACCCCATGTATTGATATACCAAGGTTCTCCGTTATACAGAGCCCCGGCGAAGCCGTATTTGGCAGGCGATTTGCTCTTCAGCTTTCGTCCGATGTTCTCCCAATCTTCCCATGTCCAGGCTTTATCAATTGTAGCAGGAGCTTCTATTCCAGCGGCCTTGAAGTAGTCGATATTGTAGAATACTACATGCGTATCCGTCATCTGCGGTACTCCATAGAACTTCCCGTCGGATTCAACGAATTGCCTGAGGTTTGGCCAGAATCTTTTACGATATTCTTTTAATAGATGCGGCGATAAATCAAGGGCCTGTTTAGCCTTGATATACCTACCGACGTACGGAAAGGTAGTACGATAGATATCAGGTGCGTTGCCGCCAGCTATCCGCACATCCAACGTCCTGTGGTGCTCATCCCATCCGGTCTCCGTAAGCTTGATACGGATTCCCGGGTTCTTCTTTTCAAATTCGGCGATTGCCTGGTGGAAGAACTCTACCTCGGCAGGCCTTCCCCATGCATACCACTCTATTTCTACCGCCTTGCCCGCGGCCAGGACCATAGATATAGATGAGGAGAACATTGCTATCACGACTAGCGATAACAGCCCGAGGCACAAAATTCTCTTTGACATTCTACAGACCCTCCCCAGATAACGTTTAAAACGATCTTCATAATCTTTGAGACTGGTTGAGACTGATCCCTGCCCTACGTCCGTTGTACCATTCCGATTCCCCATACCCTTTTGACTCCGTTAGAATTCCGTAACAAACCCGCCTTACGAAAAGCTCATCACCTCCTGATCCGTATATTTCGCCTTGCTATATTTCACCTGGTAAAGATTTTTTCTCTTCGCCTATCCGTGATGTATGTAATTAATCACCTAGCCGAACATGATCAAAGTATTCTTTATCCGGCACGATCAAGACTTTCACTGCAGGCTCACGCTTCTCCATGAGCAGCTTAAAAGCTTCAGCCACATCGTCGATATAGAATTTATGAGTAAGAAGTGGGCGCATCTTGATCTGGCCCGATGCTACGAGATCCACTCCGCGTTGCAGGCCGGCTTTGGTGTACCCGAGCGTCGTGGCGCCCGCGGTGACTACATGGGCTCCCTTGAAGTGCAGTTCAAAGAAATCGAAGGGCACCGGATCCCAGCAAGCTCCAAAGACCGCTATCGTGCCCGGCCGCGTCCCACCCAGGTGGGGCTCACGCTTGCGGACCAGCTGCGTGCAGATGCGGATTGTATCCGGTATACCCGCACATTCCACTACCGTATCCACGCCCTTGCCATCAGTTAGTCTCTCTATTTCCTTGACTATGTCCTGGGAGGTTGGATCCAGGGCTATATCAGCACCAAGTTTCAAAGCGAGCTCACGTTTTTCCCGCACAGGGTCTGAGACAATTATCCTCCGGGCCCCTGCTACTTTAGCGCACTGAGTCGCCATAAGCCCTGAGGACCCCTGACCGAGGATCGCTACTACGGTGCCCGGGCGCACGGTATCTTCCACCAAAATATTCACCCAGCTAAGTAGCTCTATTGGAGAAGCCTCCTCGTATGATACACTATCAGGGAGTTTTGCCAGCCACTCCGGACGGGCTTTAACATACTCGGACATGGTTTCGCTGGCGTGGATTGTACACACACGGTCACCCGGGGCAAATTCTCTGGCCGCGTATTTACCCACCTTTACTACCTCTCCTGCTGACTCATGGCCCAGCGGAGCGGGCCAGGCATGAGCGGGGGTTCTCAGATAACCTTCTGCCCAGACATGATGGGGCGGGTGGGTTCCTTCGATTGTATGTACGTCTGTAAGGTTACAAATGCTTGCCACCTTTACTTTAATTAGAACTTCTTCATCAGTGATCTCCGGAACTTCCACATCACGGACGACAGGAAGTCTGCCAAGACCATCAAGAAAAACTCGTTTCACTGAATATCCTCCTTTGCTTCTCCTCTGCACTGTGGCCCCACAATTCGGGCTCCGGTATACTCTGCCTCTTTTCAATTCTTAAATTTCTCTTAATGTCCCGTTCTTCTCTCTGCTTATTGCCTCCTCCATAATCGCCTCCGTTGCTGTCGCGCCGAACCTGGTACAGCCGGCGGCTCTCACCTGGAGTGCCGCATCGAGCGTCCTCACCCCTCCCGCGGCCTTGATCTTCACCTTTGCACTCACCGAGCGCCTCATAAGCTCTAAATCCGGTATCGTAGCCCCGCTCGTCCCAAAACCTGTCGAGGTCTTCACATAGTCGGCTCCTGCCCGCTCAGAGATCTCGCAGGCTTTCACCTTCAACTCGTCCGTTAAGTAGCAGTTCTCAAGGATAACCTTGACTATAACCCCTCTGGAGTGCGCCATGTCAACGATCGCCTTGATCTCTCTCTCAACGTAGTCATAATCCCGCGAAAGCAGCTTGCCGATGTTGAGCACCATATCAAGCTCAACTGCGCCGTTGTTTATCGCCTCCTCGGCCTCGAAGAGCTTGGTTGCGGTGGTATGCGCCCCGTGGGGGAAACCGATGACCGTGGTCACGAGGACCTCACTACCCTCGAGAAGCTCCTTTGCGCGGGCCACATCGCTCGGCCTCACACAGACTGAGGCAACGTTATACTTCCTCGCAAGCTCGCAACCCTTTACGATATCGTCATCCGTGAGATTGGGTCGCAAAAGTGAGTGATCAATCATCTTGGCTATATCCCTGCTGGTAATGCTCATAAATCCATCCCCTTTAGTTGCCGAGGGATGCACCCTCATATCATAACCTGATATGAAGATCACATCGGTCGACTTATGTGAATATATAATGATTGTTATACCGGTACGTACATCATGGTAACTACGATATAAAGATACCACTGATACATATCCTAATCAACATAGGACAAGTATGGTCTACCGGCGCTAGAGATGACTTAGGACTGGTATAGACAAAATCCTGAGCTATATCCGTATATTCCTGGGGATGCATCCTGTATAACTCCTTAGTGTACTAAACTAAAAAAATTAACCACTTCTACGAGGCCGAAGGTAATCGCAGCAGTCTCAGCTTATGGGCAACATAACTTTGTAGCGCGCATAAGGTGCAGGATAAGACAGTGGGTAGGTAAGGCGGGTATGCTCCAACATAAAGGTGCGAGGTGGTTCGCAATAGTCATCGTCAGCTTAAGGTAGGTACTAAGTTTAGCGTTATCAATGACGTCAGGTCGCTTTCTGCAAGGCTTGCAGGAAGGACTTTATCCCGCCCAACAGTATCCTCCCTGAGTATAATGGGATGGTCATAACGAGGGGATTACAGGAATTGGCCTGCCTTTTCCCCTGTTTTCCTCCCATAGGATCGCACAGTGACAGTGACTTAAGGAGGCCGAAATTAGCAGGGATGAGTTGGTCAAGAGAGGGGTTCGATCTTTTGCAATAAAGGGGGTAAAAGTATAAATCTTCTAGCGGGACTTTAGTATGATTCTCACCAAATTTGCACCATCTTAGCGAAGAATGAAGGCCCGGAAACCCCGGACCCCTAGAAATACTTGGTGCGCCATCAGGGACTCGAACCCCGGACCCGCTGATTAAGAGTCAGCTGCTCTACCAACTGAGCTAATGGCGCACACACATGAAAAAATTATGGTAGCGGCGACTGGATTCGAACCAGTGACGCCACGGGTATGAACCGTGTGCTCTGACCAGCTGAGCTACGCCGCCATTTATACAGCTTATAATAATGAAACATGGTAGCGGGGGCTGGACTTGAACCAGCGACCTCCGGGTTATGAGCCCGACGAGCTACCAACTGCTCTACCCCGCGTCGTTTCCGCTGGCCGCATCCACCAGCTACATATTTATTATAGCAAAAAAAACTCTCCCGTCAAGGGGTTATCCGGGTGTTTTCCCGAGCCACTAACGTCAAATCAACTCCGCTAACGGCTATTCAACCGCGAAAAAGTAGCATGCCGCCAGACTCTATCACTAAGTATAATCCGGGGCCACGCATAGCGCAGGTCAGCTTAGGTAACAAATATATATTCAAGTATAGATTCAGGCAATAACATTAAGCCAATAGTCAATAAAGCCAATAGCATTAAGGCATCAAGGGCGGGATCTCCGAGGATGGCGACGGAGCTCACTCTTGCGGGTCCGCCTCGCTCTTTAATAGGCCCCAACTGTGCGGCAAACTGTGCGGGTCCTAACCGCCAATCACGCCCTGAACATGAACAGGCGGCCGCAAACACGAAGACCGCGAAATCTCAAGGCAATAAGCTCACGGCCATGATGGTGGTCAGAAACGAGGCGGACAGGTTTCTCGTTCCAGTCCTCGATGATCTTACTCAATGGGTCGACGAGATCGTAATCCTGGACGATGCCTCGACAGATTCAACGCCGGACATATGCAGGAGCTACGCCAAGGTCGTGAAATTCCAGCGCAACTCCTACCCGGGATTATGGTCTGTTCGATTCCTGAAGGTGATGTTACCTCACCAGACCCCGCGACGCTTCCGGGCCCGGGGGGGAGACCAGATGGTGGTTTGGTGGCCTTTGCGCGAGAGGAGTTGCCCTTTTCGGCGTTGCTTACTGCCCCTGAAATCACCCTGGATGGATCAATAAGGGCTGACCCGGGGATTGCGGCCTTTTCTCGAGGGTATCATATGACCCCCCGTACCCCCTAGAAATCGCAACATTTCTAGGGCCGGGAGCAGGATCCTCGATCTTATAGACAGATGCTTCCCGGCGCGAAAAGTTTAGAGGATCTAAGTTAGTGCGCAAAAATATCCAGACCTTTCCCAAGTGACAGCCACCAGTGCCGCACAGTGGCCGGGGTGTCTCGCATCTCTCCGCCCGGCGGACGCGGCTAAGTGTAAGTTCGAAGATTACTAACGTTTTTCCACGGGTTGCCGGTGCTTGCGTGACGGGGCCTTTTGAAATTTGGCAAGGCCCTCACGCCAAATTTCAACGGAGGCGCGCCGCAAGCGCGCCGTCCCCGGAACGCAAGCACCGGCAACCCATGGGACGTGCTAGTAAACTGGCACAAATTACGGCATGAGATAGCCAGGCGAGTTCCTGCATACTGGCCATCAGAAGTTAAACTTATCTATATTGCTCTTATCGAAGACGAAAGGAGGGCCGAGGACAAGCATCTTATCCTTCTCCCTGTATTCAACCTTGCCGATCTTGGGGACGTTATTAACGGGTGCGAAGCCCTTGCCTTCGACAAGCTGCTTTGCTGCCCAGACCGTAAGGTAACCGAGATCTACAGGGTTCCAGAGCAGGAACCTTTTTACGGTCCCGTCTTTGACGTACTCCCTCATCAGGGATGGCGTTGATATGCCGGTCGCGACGACCTTTCCTGACTTGCCGGCCTGGCGCACAGCCTCCGCCACGCCAGGAGCGGAAGTGCTGCACTGGCCGATTATCCCCTTAATCTTGGGGAACGCCGTGAGGATATCCAGGGTCACGCTAATCGCAAGCTGTATGTCCTCCTCGGCGTAGCGAATCGTCACCAGCTTCATCTTGGGGTACTTGGCCAGCCGCTGCTGCTCATACATTATCCAGGTATTCAGATTCCACGCCGTAGGGCCGCATGAGACGATGGCAAACTCGCCCTCATATCCCATATCCTCGGCGAGCACATCCATCATGCTGTAGCCTATCTGGTCCTGGAGGGCCTGGTTTACGAAGACCTGGCGCACGGAGTCCGGCGCGTCTGTATCAGAAGTCATAACCACGATTCCCTTATCCCTGGCCTTTTTCAGGATTGGAGCGATTGATGTGGGGTCGTTCGGGGCAACGGCGATGGCGTCGACACCCCTTGTGATGAGGTTATCGATGATCTCCACTTGTTTGGTCGGGTCCGCAGTGACGGGGCCTGTATAGATGAATTCAACACCCAGGTCCTTGGCGGCTTGTTTCCCGCCTTCCTCCATGGCGTTAAAATACGGGATCCCGACGAGCTTGGGCACAAATGCTATCTTGATGGGCTTGGAGCCAGCCGTCGCCGTCCCGAAGACGAGCACGAGAGACAACACGGCCAGCAGGAGCGTCAGGAGAATCTTCCGGCGGAACAACATTTCTAAAGACCTCCTCTTCTTTCCCTTTTTCCCATTCTTACCTTTTTGTCTCTTCAGATTTTTTCGTCCTCAAAACTAATGGGAGCCTGCACGATCTCTCGATCTCTTAAATAATTAAGGAACAAGGTTGCCGCCCTCCATCCATCACCTCCTGAGCGCTTATTTTTTTAGATACCAGTTGTAGCAGTAGCAACTGTATAGCTCTATAATTAACCTTATTAATATTTCACTAATATATAATTATAACTACACCAACATTACAACTGAAATCGACTATAAATATTAATTCTATTTTTACCATTAGAATCCTTCTATGGGGGGACAAAAATATCGTAACTACCTGAGGAGCTTCTGGCGGAGCTCGTGGAGCCTCTGGAGCGCCTGGATGGGGGTCATATTATCAAGGTCAAGGTCCCTGATGCAATCGAGAACCTCCTGACCGGCGCAATCCCCCATGATTCCGCCATCTCCGGCCTCCCCGGCCGCGGCAGCATCGCCCCCGCCGATGCCACGCTGGTCACACTCCCCCTCTTGCTGCGCAGATTTTAACTGCTCCGCTAACTCCACCCGCTCCGCGGGTACCGCCATATCGAAGGGTGCCGCCATATCGAAGAAGGATAGCTGGAGCCTCTCCGGGTTCCTCCTCTCCAGGTCCTTCAAGATCTGCTCCGCCCGCCTGCAAAATGCGGCATCAAAGCCGGCCATCCGCGCCACGTTGATGCCGAAGCTCCGCGCCACGGGCCCTGGAGCTATCTTGTAGAGGAACACAGGCTTGCCCTCCTCGACGACGGTTTCCATGTGATAATTCCTGACCCCCTCGACCTCCCCTTCAAGCCTGGTCAGCTCGTGAAAGTGGGTGCTGAAAAGCACCTTGCACCCGCCCGCCCGGGCCATTGCTTCCACATAGGCCTGGGCTATGGCTATGCCGTCATATGTGGATGTCCCCCTGCCCAGCTCGTCCACTAGCACGAGCGAGTGCTTGGGGAGCCGGTCGGCATGTTGTCCGGCTCCAGGGCGAGGGCGGCGACGCGCGGCGGCCACTAGGTGTTCCCGGGCCTCGATCATCTCCATCATGAAGGTGCTATAGCCAGCGGAGACATCATCACCCGCCCCGATGCGCGTGAGAACCTGATCCACGATGCCTATCCTGGCTTCCCTGGCGGGCACGAAGCTCCCCATCTGGGCCATTATGACGATCAGCGCGACCTGCCTGATGTATGTCGATTTACCGGCCATGTTGGGACCCGTAATCAGCATGACCTGGTTCTCCTGGGGGATGAGGACTGTATCGTTGGGCACGAAGACTCCATCGAGCATCGCCTCAACCACGGGGTGGCGGCCGTCTTTGATTATGATGGAATCCCCGGCGTTCACCTCGGGCCGCACATAGCCGCGCCGCTCAGCTACCTCCGCCAGGGAGGCGAAGACATCGAGTTCGGCAATGAGCGTGGCGACCTTCAGAATTCTCTCAGCCTGGGCGCTCACCTTATCGCGGATATCTACAAAAAGGTTATATTCGATCTCGATGATACGCTCCTCCGCGCCGAGGACCTGGGACTCAAACTCCTTCAGCTCGGGGGTTATGAAACGCTCGGCGTTGGCCATGGTCTGCTTGCGGATATAATCCTCAGGGACGAGGTGGAGGTTTGGTCGGGTCACTTCTATATAATATCCAAACACTTGGTTGTAGCCGACCTTCAGGGACTTGATGCCCGTCCGCTCGCGCTCGCGCGCTTCGAGGTCCGCAATCCACGTCTTACCCTCGTTCTTTACCCTGCGGAGGCGGTCGAGCTCTGCATCATACCCGTCCCTGATCATGCCGCCCTCCCTCACAGTGGCTGGCGGATCGCTGACCAGGGATTTGTCGAGCAGGTCATGAATATCCTTCAGGTCGTCGAACCGGGACGCGATCCCCTCAAGAGCCGGCGAATCACACCCCTGGAGCGCCATTTTGATGCCCGGCAAGGCCCCGAGCGACGTAGACAGCGCCACAAGGTCGCGGGCGCTGCCCAGCCCGCAGGAGATCCGGCCGATGAGGCGTTCTATGTCGCGGATGTCCTTCAGGAGCCGTCTCAGGTCATCCCTCAGCATCAGGTTGCCCACAAACTCCTCAACAGCTGAGAGCCTCCTGTTGATCTCATCGAGATCGAGCGAGGGCTGTTCGATCCACCTGCGAAGCAGCCTACCTCCCATGGGGGTGACAGTGAGATCGAGCACAGAAAGGAGGGAGCCCTTGCGCGACCCGTCCCTTGCGTTCTCGGTGAGCTCCAGGCTCCTGCGCGTCGAGGCGTTCATCGTCATATAGTTGGCCGTCGAGTAGACCTTTAGCTCCACAATGTGGGCAAGCGAGGATTTCTGCGTCTCCCTCAGGTAGGCCATAAGCGCCCCTGCCACGCTCACGGCAAGCCCGGAGGTGTCCCTGGAGTCCCTGGAGGAATCAGGGTCATGGATACCGAACGCCTCCAGCGATGCGACCTGGAAGTGCTCGAGCAAGACGCGCCGGGCCGTCCCCGGCGAGAAATGCTCCGCTCCGTAGTACGTGCAGGAAAGCCCACGGAGGCCGCTGAGAAACTCGTGAAGCCTCTCGTTCTCCCGCACGCCGGGCCCCACCAGGCATTCGGAAGGCTCGATCCGGGCTATCTCATTCACCAGGCGCCTTTCGACATCCTCGCCCGTGATCTCCGTGACGATGAACTCGCCTGTCAAAACGTCGCAGGCGGCCAGGCCGGCCTTACCGCGGTCAAGGGCGATCGCTGCGATGTAATTATTGACCTTCTCCTCCAGCATGGAGAAGTCGGTGACCGTGCCGGGCGTAACGACCCGGATGACCTCCCTCCTGACGATCCCCTTTGCAAGTCTCGGGTCCTCAACCTGCTCGCAGATGGCGACCTTATGGCCGTTCTTCACGAGCTTGCCGATATACATCTCGGCAGCGTGATAGGGGACCCCGCACATCGGCATGCGCTGCCCCTTCCCAGCCTCGCGGGATGTGAGGGTGATCTCGAGCTCGCGGGATGCAAGCTCAGCATCTTCATAGAACATCTCGTAAAAATCGCCGAGGCGAAAGAAGAGTATAGCGTCGCTATACTGCTCCTTTATTGCCTTGTATTGCCGGAGCATAGGGGTCAAGGCATCACTCAAGGAGGCTCACCTGCTCAGTATGCGCATATCACTGAAGCATCGCATACGCCGGCCCACAGGCCAATCAATAATCAATATCGCATCTCTCCGCCCGGCGGGCGCGACTGTATATACATTTATTATACATCTATGCACCTGCTTGTCCAGCCCCGGGCCGGACAGCCACAAAGAGCATGTCGCCGCACTTACCCATCATCCCTAACATGCCGGTAGTTCCAGGCCCGTAACTCCGCAAGCTCAATACCGTCAGGGTATTTCAGCGAGCCGCCGCCGCTCGCCATCACCCTCAATTCCAGAGCCCGCTCGGGGTTATCATGGAGGTAATCTACGAGATTTCGGATGAGGCACATGGTAGCAGGGGTTATATAGTGCTCGATTCCCTCAACCTGCCCGTCGACATCCACCCCGCGGGCCGCCCCGAGGGCGCGCAGGAACGCTTTGAGCATCCTGTCGCGCCACACAAGGAACCGCCCTATCTCCTCGCCCCTGTGCGTGAGGACGATATTTCTATACTTCTCGTACCGCACAAGGCCGGCCTCGTCAATCTTCTGGATCATGCGTGTGATGGACGAGGGCTGGACGTCGAGCGCCTCTGCAAGCTCGACCATGCGGAGAGAGCCCCGCTCCCGGATCATCCTGTAAATCATTTCAAGATAGTCCTCCATACTCTCCGTCAGCATGATATCACATCTCCTCAACGCATCCCAAGCAATCTAGCTAGCCACGTTACGCCAAGACACGCAGCCGATGCGACAAGCAACGGCAGGATGACGGCGATGAGCGCCCACTTGGCACTCCCTGCCTCCTTGCGTATGGTCCAGAGCGTCGTGCCGCAAGGGTAATGGAGGAGCGAGAAAAGCATCATCGAGAGGGCCGTCAGCCACGTCCAACCGTGCCCCTCCACGAGCAGTGCCCTGAGGGATTCGAAGCTTTCGACCTCCAGCATCTTCCCGGCCGAGAGATAGCTCATGAGCAAAATGGGAAGGACGATTTCATTGGCCGGGAGGCCGAGGATAAAAGCCATTATAATGAAGCCATCCAGCCCCAGAGCGCGTCCAAAGGGGTCGATGAAAGCTGCAGCGTGAGCTATGATGCTCTTGCCCTGAATAAAGGTGTTGGCCAGGACCCAGGCGATGCCCCCGGCAGGGGCCGCCACAGTAACGGCCCTCTGCAGGACAAATGCCGTCCTGTCAATTAACGACCGGATGAGGATCCGCCCCACCTGAGGTTTTCGATACGGGGGCAATTCGAGCGTAAACGATGATGGCACGCCGCGTAATATCGTCCCAGCGAGAAGCCAGGACACCAGGAGCGTTATGGCGATCCCGACCAGCACGAGCCCCACAACTACGGCCGCGGCCACGGCTGTGCTGTAAGCGGGCATCACGGCCCCACCCATGAAAATCGTAGCAAGCGTAATCAGCAGAGGGAAGCGGCCGTTACAGGGAACGAAATTATTCGTAAGAATTGCGATCAGCCGCTCCCGTGGTGAATCTATGATACGGCACGCAATGACGCCCGCCGCGTTGCAGCCGAAGCCCATGCTCATCGTTAGCGCCTGCTTGCCGTGCGTCCCCGCGCGTTTAAAGAGGCGGTCAAGGTTGAAGGCCACGCGTGGGAGATAGCCCAGGTCCTCAAGCAGGGTGAAGCACGGGAAGAATATGGCCATGGGAGGCAGCATGACCGAAACAACCCATGCCACGGCCCGGTAAACGCCGAAAACGAAAAAGCCGTGAAACCAGCCCGGTACGCCCAGCCTCACGCACAACTCGGATAGGCGCGCCTCGATCCCGAAAAACAGCGACGCCAGCACCCGGGATGGGTAATTCGCCCCTGAAAGTGTTATCCAGAACACGATGCCGAGCAACAGGAGCATTATGGGGTAGCCCCACAGGCGTGAGGTCAGGATATCGTCGAGCCTTTGGTCCCAGTCGATCACCCGTGACCCCGGGGACCGGGCGCCCTGCCTGCCCGCCCCGCCTGCAACCACCTTGCGGGCGATGGCTTCGGCTTGCCTGTAGATGCTGCCTACTATGCGATCATGGATATCGCCCTCCAGGATATCGCCATCCGGCTGACGGCCTGGCATCCCCGTCCTACCTGGCCCCCGGGGCTGGCCCAGACTGCCGCTACTATCATTTGCCGGCTTATTTGGCTTATTTGTAGTTACCGGCTTATTTGCCGGCTGTTTAGGCTTCCTGGTAACCGCGCATGTACTGGAGTCGATGCTCTTTATCCTGTCCGTGAAGGTCCTGTCCATGAAAATACCTCCAACCCAGAGGTAGCTGGGTCAGCGTCTGCGGCGCTATATCCCGTATCGCATTGATCATAGTCGTGTCGCCCTCGATAAACCGGAGAGCCACCCAGCGGGGGTTCAATCGATCGCCGATAGCCCTGGAGAGGCCTGGCAACAACTCCTGAATAGCACGCTCCAGCTCGGGTTCGTAGGCGACACACCTTGGGGAGGTTGCATACACGCCGGTTACAATATCGTAGACAATGTCTTTCAGCGCGACCAACCCCTCCCCGCTGCGAGCGACCGTGGCCACGGCTGGGACGCCAAGCTCGTGTTCCAGGGCCTCAACATCCACATATATTCCCTTGCGCTGTGCCTCATCTATTAGATTTACGCCCACCACCACCCTGCCGGTGATCTCGATGACCTGGAGAACGAGATTCAGGTTTCGTTCAAGGCATGTCGCGTCAACCACAACGATGACGGCATCCGGCCGCCCAAAGCATAAGAAGTCGCGTGCGATTTCCTCCTCTACGGAGTTGGCAAGAAGTGAATACGTCCCGGGGAGGTCCACCAGGGTGAACGTCCTGCCCCTATGAGTGTATCTCCCCTCAGCCCGTGATACGGTCTTCCCGGGCCAGTTTCCCGTGTGCTGGCGCAGCCCGGTGAGGGCGTTAAAGATCGTGGTCTTTCCTGTATTAGGGTTTCCCATCAACGCGACAACGGGTTGGAGGCGCTTGCCGTCCACCTGGGTCATCTCCCTTCACTCATTCGCCATCTCCAGGGTTGCTCATTCGCCATTTGCAGGACGCACGAGAATCCGGGCGGACTCCTCCCTGCGAAGGGCGATGATCGCCCCGCGAATGCGAAACGCGACCGGGTCACCGATCGGGCTGTGCCGCACGGCCTGGACCCGAGTGCCAGGCACCAGGCCGAGATCGAGAAGCCTCCGCCTTACGGCGCCGCCTACCAGTATCTCATCTACAATGCCTACCCCACCGACCGGCAGGTCGCATAGGCGCAGGCGCAACTCATGGCCGGCCATCGCTTGCGTCGCACCAGTCATAGCCGCGTCACCACTCTCCCTCGCTTCCCCGTCCCCATCACTGCGAGGCCATTACTATTCATTATGGGGATCATGGGGATCCTGACCTTTATACCTCTATACCCCAGTGCAAAAGAATTGCATATTGCTAAATCTCGAGCCCGGGTACGACCAGAGCCACTCCAACTTCGCCTCGAACTTCGCCGTCGGTTACCGCTACATACTATGTCTCCGGGGCACCACATGGTACCTTGTCATGGCGGCCTATCGCCGGCAGGATGTCACGTCGGCAGGATTTCTACCTCACGGCCAGAATCTTATACCTACGAGACGCCCTATACGAGTGCCAAAAAGGGCAGAGATTTATGCACACTAACTTGGGAGCGCCAGGGGTACCAGGAGTGACTACGGCAAAGCGACCACGGCGATATGTATCTCAGTCGGGTCCCCCGGGCGATGGATGTGCTTATATGCTTACGAGGGATTACCTCCTCACTATGCTCGAGGATATCCGGGAAAAGTTGTGTATTTTTCCACAGCGCGCTGCGGAGTATGCCGCGCAGGAGGCAATCCTGGTGCGGATGCTACGCGCGACCGGGCCGCGGGAATGCGGGGAATCCAGGGCCGGAGATCATGGATGCATAAGTAATGAGCGGGATGCTCTCGCGGGCGCTCTGGAACAGGAACTCTCAGCCCTCATGGACACGCCGCTGGGGCCTGAAGTAAGGTTTATTCAAAGGGTTGAGGAATGGAAGGCGCAGGGCTTCTGCGTGGTCCCAGTTGATGACAGCGATCGCGATACCGCTGCGATCGCGCCCGGAGGAACCCAGGTCCAGCTCACGCTGCCCCTCTTTGGCGATGTAGACGTGGTCATCACCCCAGAGGCAGCCCCTGTAGAGGGCAGAGTGCCTGGACATGATGACAAAGCAACGAGTTGCCCCGGTCTCGTGAAGGCCCTGGCGATAGCTGCAGGAAAAGGAAGTGGCCAGGTGCAATCCAGCATGGCGAGAGCCGGCATACCAGAGCAGGAACGGAAGATCCTCCTGGGAAGGGCCAGGCTCCTGGTCCTGCTATATGAAGAAATGCATAAAGAGATCAAATAACTGGAGCCCCTTGCTTCCAAATCGGTGTATCATTTGTTACGTGCTGTCCATCCCAAATCCGCGGGGGAAATACGAATAATATATAAAGGCAAGCAGGCGGGTATCGCTATGCCACTGTAGATACTGTCCTGGCACAGAGAGTGTGACTGTGCTATGTGTTATCGCAGAAATCATGCTGTCGCAGGGAACGTAGAACGCGAGGGGGCATCTAGCATGAGATTCGTGAAACCCGGGGGAAGGCGGGGGATTATACATATACTCATTCTGGGGACAGTCCTCCTGGGGGTAGTCCTTGTAGTCCTGACATCGGCCGCTCCTGCGGGGGGACCCCTGGGGAAGCTCCAGGACGCCGTGAACCTCCAGCAGGTCGAGAAGCTAGGCCTGACCCTTGAGGCCCGCACGCGGCTCTCGGAGGACGGGTTCGTCATCTTACCATCAAACAGTTTCGAGGTGTATGACGTGTACCTGCAGGCCAAGAAGATGGGCATACCAGCCTTCGTCACGAGCGACGCGGTGCTGCACATCTCCCACCAGCTCTTTGATTATGCCCTGCGCCTGGCGGAACATGATTATCTCCTGCCGGAGATAACCAAGTTAACACACGACCTCCTCACCAGCTTTGATTCCGCCTATCTCCGGGCTCAGCGCGACTTAAAAGTCCCGCTGAATAATCCGCCGGATAGCCGTGGAAATAGCACCACCAATAGTACCGCTAACCCCGCTGACCTGGGTCTCGTATGCCTCCGCGAGAATGTTGCGTTTTTTGCCGTCGCCGCGAGGCTCCTGAATCCTCATACCAAGGTCCCGGACTATGTGAAAGACATCGTGGACAAGGAAATGGCTCTCATCGAAGGTCACTCAGGGGTCGCATCTTCGCCACTCTTTGGGATTGAGGAGGACTATACCCAGTATATCCCGCGGGGCCATTATACGCGGGCGGAGGAATTCAAACGTTATTTCAAAGCCATGATGTGGTACGGCAGGATGTCCTTCGTCCTCGATGCAAGGGAACCCATAGGCGACCAGGCGCGTAAGAATGCCCTCAAGGTCATATTGCTGGCCCGGGCATTGGACGGCGCGGTGGAGGGAGCCCGGGCACGCTGGCAAGGCATCTATGATATTACATCCTTCTTCGCCGGCGCCTCGGACGACCTGTGCCTGGAAGACATCGCGTCTGTCGTGTGCGAGGTGCTCGGCCCTGCTGCCGCGGTCGGGCCCGCGCCAGCGCTCGCGCCCGCACCCGGCCACGGGCACGACCCGGCTACCGAGCTTAGCCGCCTGAGCCGAGAGTTGAGCCGCGACAAGGATAAGATAGATGCGTTTCTGCGACGCGTTAAGAGCCTAAGACCGTCACGCATCTCATCGATCACGGGTGCCAGTGCTGGCGACTCAAGTGGGCCTGGACGGCCTGGCCAGCCACCAGTCGGGCCTGCATCATCGCCGGGGGCTGGCGGAACGGATGGCGATAAGGATACGGCGCCGCCGCTCAGGACGCTCCGGTTCATGGGTCAGAGGTTCATCCCGGATTCATATATATTTGAACAGCTCGTATTCAGGAATGTCGGGCGCTATACCGGGTATGATAAGCATGGCAATAACCATAACAAGGTTAAAGGCAAGAGCCAGCCGCCATTTACACTGGGCGGGGCCGGCATCAGGGCATTCCCGCGGGGACTCGATGTCATGGCGGTGCTTGGCTCGGACCTTGCCCTCGACATTCTGAGGCGGGACGGCGATACCTCCTATGAAGGCTACGATGAGCAGATGACGAAGCTGCGGGCGGAATTCGGGGCGCTTTCCGAGGCTGACTGGCAGCAAAACCTGTATTACTCGTGGCTTTACGCGATCAAGCCCCTGCTCTCGGTTGAGGGCGTGGACCGCCTGCCATTCGCGCGGGACGCCTGGCTCAGGAAGCAGCTCACCACGGCGCTGGGCGCCTGGACTGAGCTGAGGCACGATACCGTGCTCTACGCCAAACAGAGCTATACCAGTAAAGGTTTCCCGGTGCAGAAACCCGGGCTGGCCAGGGGCTACGTTGAGCCCGTGCCGGAGGTTTACTCGAGAATACGGAGCCTTATAGACCGCCTCTCCGCGATGCTTGATGCCGAAGCCAGAACCAACCCGGCGGCCAGCCGCGGTCAGCCTGGACAGGGCGGGCAACGTGAGCAACGTGGGCAGGGCGTGCAGAGCGCGAGCGTGAGCGTGAGCACAAGCCCGTCGTCGTCTGGCTGGGATGAATTCATTGCGAAGCTCGATTCCTTCGCAAACCTCCTCGGCCAGCTCGAGGTCATCTCCCGCAAGGAGCTCGCAGGTAAACAGCTGACGGAAGCGGAGTACAGGACCATTGATGAGATCGGGCAATTCCTCAAGGGGATAGCTACGCTCTCGCCCGCCCTCAGCCAGCGCGTCGGGGGAGCGAGCACAGGCTCAGGCCCGGGTGGAGGCCCGGGCACGGGGAGTGCGGGCGGGCGGATGGCGCTCGTCGTGGACGTGCATACTGACTCTAATAGTCGCATGGTCCTTCAGGAAGCAGTCGGCGACCCGGCAACCATCCTCGCCCTCGTGAAGGTCGATGGGCGATGGACGGTGTGCCAGGGCGCGGTTTATACCCACTATGAATTCAAAAGACCGGCATCAAACCGCATGACTGATGAAGAATGGCAGGATCTAAACCACGACCCCGGCAAGCTCCGCTAGGCCTTCTCGGGGCCTCGTCAGATAAACAATGTTATCCTATTATGGTTATTTCCCAAAAGAATTAGAGCGGCGAAAAACGGTAAAAGATGAAGAAAGGATGAGAATAAAGACCATTAAGTATGGGCGTTTCAGCGGTACAATGTTGTTAAACATGGGTCTCAGGTCGCCGGATCTGAATGCGGAGGCGTCGGGCTTTGACCTAACCGCCTTTGACAATAGCAGGAAGATATATAGTTCCCTATTAAAATTGACACCTCCATACGGATCAGCTATGATAGATTACAGCTGGCTGCCGAAGGCGAGGGATTGGCCAGGGACCTCCGGGATGTGATCAAACCTGATAGAATGTCATAACCTGACTAAGAAATTTAACGGCAAGGTCGCGGTCGATGGCATCTCATTTGCGGTGCCCGACGGCGGCATCATGGCTCTGCTGGGCCCCAACGGCGCCGGTAAAACGACAACGGTGCGGATGCTGACGGGCCTCATCTCCCCCACCGAGGGAGAGGCTACTGTGGCGGGGCTCCCGCTCCGCGGGAATGAGAACCGCATCCGGGCACAAGTGGGGGTCCTCACTGAGACTCCAAGCCTCTACGATAGGATGCGCGTAGCCGACTACCTCGCATTTTTCGGGCGGCTCTACGGGATACCAGGCGTCGAACTGGGTCCGCGCATTGAGCAGTTTTTGAGGCTTTTTGACCTCCAGGATCACCGGGACAAGAGGATCGGGAGCTTTTCAAAGGGCATGAAGCAGAAGGTCGCCCTGGCACGGGCCCTTCTGCACGACCCAAGGGTCATCTTCTTGGATGAGCCTACCTCGGGCTTGGACCCCGAAAGCGCCAGGGTGTTGCGGGATTACATTCTATTTCTCAAAGAGGAACGAAGGCGCACCATACTGGTCTGCACGCACAACCTGGACGAGGCGGAGCGCCTCGCTGACTATATAGGGATAATAAGCAGGGGGAGGCTCCTGAGGTATTCGCGCGCCGAAGAGCTGAAGACGGAGGGTCTAAGAGAGAGGGAGTTCAGGATCACGATAGACCTGAGAGAATCGAGGAACCTGAGGGTCTTAAAGGCAGGCCCAGGTGAGAGCCTCAAGGGGAATACCGCCAATGTCACCGCTAATATCACCACTAATGTCACCCCTGGTGTCTCCGTGGATATCAGCGATGTCATCGTTGATGCCGTTGAACTCGTTAAGAACACCGCGGGCGTAAAAAAGGTGACAAATGCGAGACAAGAAAGCACATCAAGGCAAATACAAGGGCGAAGACAGGATCCCGAAGGTCAATATCCTGGCACCCCGTCGCGCCTCTCTATATCTATAGTCTTTTCTACAGAGGATCCTCGCTCGACAAACCCGCAGGTCCTGCGTAGCCTCCTGGACCGGGGTTTCGCCGTGATATCCTGCGAGGAGACCACGCGGAGCCTGGAGGATGTCTACCTCGAAATCGTGGGCCATGAAGAGATGGCCAATGGGAGATCGTGGACCTCGATGGCTCCTGAGGAGGGCCGGAGCTATGGCCGTAAATAGAGCCTTTTTAGTTGCAGCGCGTGAATTAAGAGAGACCATCCAGGACACCAGGTTTGTGTATACAACCGTGGTAACTGGCCTGGCCCTTCCCGTCTTCTACGCCTATATCAGCATGAGCACGGTGAGGGCCCTCCCCACAGGGGTGGCAAGCACCATGTTCCCGGTATGGTTTTTGCTTTCGAGCATACTACCGGCTTCATTCTCGATGCAGCTTGCCCTGGCGAGCTTCGTCGGCGAAAAGGAGAACCGGACCATCGAGCCGCTCCTGGCCGCGCCCATGAGCAACCGGGAGCTATTCGTGGGCAAGGTCATAAGCTCGTTCATCCCCCCGCTCGTGCTGGTCGCAATCGTCCAGGCGGTTTTTCTCGGGGCGAGCTTTGGTTTTGCGCGGCTCAAATACAGGATGCCGTTCTCGCCCGACCTGGCCGTGATCGGCCGCACCGCCCTGCTCGTCCCGCTCGTTATCCTTTTCATGGTCGCCTGTGCCGTATTGATCTCGGCGCGCTCCACCAGTATGAGGTCGGCGCAGCAGGTCGGGGCCTTTATAAACCTCCCCATCATTTTCCTGGTCGTTTATAAAGCCCCGCAAATCCTGGATATTATGGGTAAGAGCGCGCCGGATGTGCTGGCCGTGGGCGTGGCGGTGAATATACTGCTCCTGCGCATCGGCATCAGGTTATTTAACAGGGAGAGCATTCTCACACAGATTGGCTGACATGACATTGACGTGACGGGGTGGCGCGCCTCTATTCCTCTGTCTTGCGGCCGGCGTCGGCCAGGCTGAATAGAGGCGCGCCACCTGTTTATCTCTAGCGCATTTTTAGTGAGCCGGCTCGACCGGGTACCAGCCCCGGGCGTTCATGGTGTCAAAGAGGGTCTTCGCCTGCTGGATCTGGTCATCATGGAGCTTCTTGAACGTCTGGCGAATCCCGTCGTTTGCCGACTCGAGAACCGCCATATGATAGCCACTTGACATGCTCTTTATGCTGGAAAGCAAATCACCCACCATATCCTTGTCATTGAGCCCTGCCTGAAAAGGCATATTACTTCCTCCTTTCATTTCACCCATTTTACCTTTCCTTTGGCTTACCTTGGCCTGTCCATCCTTTGAATGTTCATAACCTGTGCCTACTCTTGTGTCTACAGTTGCCATATCTACTACATCAGCTACATCAACTATGACATCAATCCGCTACGACATCATCTGCTGTGGGTTATACCCGGCCTGCTGCAGGGTGCTCGACAGGGTATTTACATGGCTCTGGCACACATCCCTGGTTTGCTGGATCACGCTCTTCAAAGCCGGATCCTGGATCTGGTTTAGATAATTGTTGCATTTTGCAAGGCACAGCTGTTCCATATTAAGCTGCTCCTTTAAATAGTACTTCTCGAGCTGGGTCAGTCTCCCGGCTACTGGCATCTGTAATTACCCTCCTTTATGTCTTTGTTTGTCTTTGTTTCATCTGGTCTACTTGTGGTCTACCAGTGGCCTACTTGTGATTCCTACTGGTGATCGCATTAAGCTCCACCACACAAGAGTAGTGTTCCATGACTGCAGGGGAGCTATTCGTGGTATTTTACGTTCCCCCTCGATGTCATGACTGACATCCTGGCGATATGGCGGCATCTCGATGCGACCCGGGGTCACAGCACGCCGTACACCAGGGCCGGCGGGGCGGGCCTGGATGCTTCAATGCGATAACATTTCGCGAGTTCGGCGGCTGCCGCTCCCGCCCTCTCACTGGAGCTTGCGTGGACCTCGGCGATGACCTCGCCCGCCGCGACGCCATCGCCGACCTTCTTTTTCAATACCATGCCGACCGAGTAATCTATGGGGTCCCCGACCCTCTCGCGGCCAGCCCCGAGCTCCATAGCCAGCCGGCCAACCTTCAAGGCATCTATCTCGTGCACGTAGCCCTCGCCCGGCGAGGCAACCTCCTTTACAACCCTCGCCCCCGGCAGGCGCGATGGCTCGGCGATGATCCCGGCGTCACCGCCCTGCGCCTGGATGAGCTCCTCAAACTTCCTGAGGCCGGCGCCCGATGCCAGGCAGTCCTCAAGCCTGGCTCTACCCTCGTCCGCATCGCGCGCGATGCCGGCGAGCACAAGCATGTGACTCCCGAGGACCAGGCAAAGCTCTGTAAGATCGGGCGGGCCCGAGCCTTTAAGCGTCTCGATAGCCTCCTTCACCTCCAACGCGTTTCCAATGGCCCTCCCGAGAGGCTGATTCATATCTGACACCACGGCGACCACCCGCCTACCGGCCTCGTGGCCTATGGCTATCATCGCCGTGGCAAGGCCGAATGCCTCATCCAGGGTCTTCATAAACGCGCCCTTTCCAGCCTTGACGTCCAAAACGATCGCGTCGGCCCCGGCGGCTATCTTCTTGCTCATGATGCTGCTGGCGATAAGTGGTACGCTCTCCACTGTGGCGGTGACATCCCTGAGGGCATATATCTTTTTGTCAGCGGGTGCCAGGTTTCCGGTCTGTCCTGAGATCGCGATCCCGATGCGGTTGACATTTGAGATGAATTCCTCCCTCGATAAGGAGACACGAAACCCCGGGATCGACTCAAGTTTATCAATGGTCCCCCCTGTGTGGCCGAGGGCCCTCCCGGACATCTTGGCCACAGGCGCGCCAGCCGCGGCCACAAGCGGGCCGAGGACCAGGGTTGTCTTGTCGCCCACGCCGCCCGTGCTGTGCTTGTCCACCTTTCTCCCGCGAATGGACCCAAGATCGATGGTCTCGCCGGACCTGACCATGGCGAGCGTGAGGGCCCCTATCTCCCGCGGCGTCATACCTTTAAGGTAGATTGCCATCAGGAATGCCGACATCTGGTAATCGGGGATCTCCCCCTTCACGAAACCGTCAACCATAAAGTTGATTTCACCGGCATCAAGCTCATGCCCGTCACGTTTACGGGCTATGATCCACCTGGCTTTCATGCTTCTGCCCCTCCTTCACGTGCCTCACAAGCTTCGCCTGTTCTTCACACGGAGGCGCGCCGCAAGCGCGCCGTCCCCGGAACGCAAGCACCGGCAACCCATGGAAAAACGTCAGTAATCTTCGAACTTCGAACTTACACTTAGCCGTGTCCGCCGGGCGGAGGGATGCGAGACACCCCGGCCACTGTGCGGCACTGATAGCTGTTACCTGCGAAAGGTCTGGGTATTTTTTTGCGCACTAACTTAGCTGCAGAGAAACCCTTCACATATGGACAACTTTCATGTAAGATTATAGCTGTGACTTTAAGATTATAGCTGTGACTCGAGGTCTTATTCCATTCTTTAACACTCTTCAAGGGGGCATTCCCGTGTTACGAGACCTGAAGGTTTTTAGCGGCCGGGCTCATCCCGAGCTCGCAAGGGAAATATGTTCTCATCTTAATACTACGCTCGGCCAAGCCGAGGTGACGACCTTCGCCAATGAAAACATCTTTGTCAAGATCAACGAAAGCGTGCGCGAGGCCGATGTCTTCGTCGTGCAGCCTTCATGCTCGCCCGTAAACGACGGGCTCATGGAGCTCCTGATAATGATCGACGCCCTGAAAAGGGCCTCGGCGGGCCGGATAACGGCTGTGATACCATACTACCCGTACTCGCGCTCCGATAAAAAGGACCAGCCCCGCGTGCCGATCACGGCAAGACTCGTGGCAGACCTGATCACTGTCGCCGGCGCCAACAGGGTCGTGACGATCGACCTACATGCAAGCCAGATTCAGGGCTTCTTTTCGGTGCCTCTCGATCACCTGACCGCCCTGCCCATTATAGCCTCCTATTTCAAGGAAAAGCAGATTCCAAACCTCGTGGTGGTCGCGCCGGACGCCGGGCGGGCGAAGCTCGCGGCGAAATACGCAGACCGCCTCGCGGCGCCCATGGCCATCATAGACAAGCGACGAATCGGAAATGTGGACAGGGCCGAGAGTAGCCACGTCGTCGGCGACGTCGAAGGTATGAATACACTCCTTGTTGATGATGAGATTACGACGGGCGGCTCACTCATAGGCGCCCTGGAGATCCTCCAGGATCACGGGGCCCGCGATATGTATTTTGCCTGTACGCACGGGATTCTAACCGAGGGAGCCATCGAGCGCATCCGCTCCTCGCAACTCAAGGAGGTTGTGGTGACAAACTCCGTTCCTGTGCCGGACAGCAAGCGCTGCGGGAGGGTGGTGGTACTTTCCGTTGCGAAGCTGATCGCGGAGGCCATATGGCGAATCCATACGGGCGGCTCCATCAGCAAGCTCTTCGAGCCCTGACCGCGCCGGATTCACTTACGCTGGATATACCCGCCATGCACGGTGCCGGCGAGCCGGGCGAGGCCGGGGCCGATAACGGGGATGAGGCGGAGCTCCCTCGGCGTGAGCTCCCCCATGAGGACGATGATGGCACCGTACACCAGCGCGCCGGCAAATATGGCCGCAATGGTCGCCAGCGAGTTGCTGAATGTAGCCTGGACGAGCTTGTTGTAGAATACCTTCACTATCGCTCCCATGACAAGCGCGGCGAGGCCCGATTTAAATGCGGCTCTCGCCGCGCTCGCGCCAACCCTTGCCCGGTCGAAAATCCAAACGCCGGCGAAGTTCAAGATCCCGGCAGTCATAAATCCGAGCGCCGTCCCCAGGGCCGCCCCGCGTATTCCAAGCCCGGGCACGGCCGTGAACATAAAATTGAGCGATGCCCCGACGGTAGCCCCGATAAGTAAGCTCCTGACAGGGACCAGCGTCCACCCGAGACCTTGAAGGATGCCGGATGAGGTCTGCTGGACACACAGGAATAAGGCCCCTATGGAGAGGATGGCAAGCGGCTCCCCCGCTTCGGGACAAGCGAATAGCATGCCGCATATCTGCCTCGCCAGGATGCGAAGCCCCACAAAGGATGGCACCCCTATTAAAATGGTTAGCCTGATCGCCTCTTGAATGCGCTCACTCACAAGCCTTCGATTGCCGGTGGCCCATGCCGCTGATATGGATGGAACCAGGCTCGTGGCAAAGGCCGTGGTGATCACGGTCGGGAGGCCCACGAGGCTCATTGCCATGACAGCGAACTGGCCGTAGAGTCTTGTTGCCTCAGGGATATCGAACCCCGCCACCTTTAGCCGCGCAGGAACTATAGCCGCGTTTGTAAGGTCCGTCAGCGGCACGACGAGCGAGGCGATGGTTACAGGCAGCGCGAGCGCCATGATTTCCCTGAGGATGCTCAGGGCCGGAACATCATCCCCCGGTCCGGGTCCGGGTATTGTCCTCGCCGTGCCCACCAGGGCTCCGGGTGCCCTCTCTTTGAAGTAGATCCCGAGAAGCAACACAAGCCCGGCCAGGGCTCCGGTCACCGCCCCGAAAGCCGACCCAGCGGCCGAGAATTCCACGCCGCCCGGCAGGAGCATGTATGCCAGCAGAAGGGCGGTAATGACCCTGACAACCTGTTCGATGATTTGCGAGGTCGCCGTTGGAGTCATAGTTTGAAGACCCTGGAAATAGCCGCGCAATGCCGACATGGCCGCGACAAGCACGATTGCCGGGGAGATGGCCCTTATTGAGTAGTAGGACCGGGGGTCCCCTAGCACCCTCGTAGCCAGGAACCTCGCCCCGGCGAAAAGGGAATACGACAGAACGGCACCAACGGCGATCAAGATAACCGTTGCAATCCTGAAAACCCTCGCCGCCCCCCTTGGATCGCCGTGGGCGATACGCTCGGCGACGAGCTTGGAGATGGCGACGGGGAGGCCTGACACCGATATGACGAGCATCGTGCCGTAGACGGGGTAAGCCATCTGGTAAAGGCCGACGCCCTCTGCACCAATGAGCCTGGTGAGGGGGACGAGATAGATGGCACCGAGCACCTTGCTTATGAACCCGGCCACAGTCAAAACCATGGCCCCGCGCAGGAACGACTGCTTCCGCATGATATATGGGTGCCCCCTCCGCTACTTATCCACCGCCCCCAAGCGAGATTCTCTGGATAAAGACGCACACCCCTTCAGCCTGGCGAAGCGAGGCGAGCCGCCAGGTGCGATTCCTAGAAGCGGCGCACAGGCTTCAGGACAACGATCGGGGTTTGCTGGTCATCATTGCCGAAGGGATTGTCCGAGAGCAGTTGGTGGAGCACCGCCTGGTCGATGCCATCCGAGGCTGCGAGGATGTCGACGCAACCCTTGTCGTTCACGTCAGCTATAAAGGCATCAACGCCGGTCTCCCTCTTTATCCTGGCCACGACCTCCTCGGGGTGGGCAGGCCCAAGCACCACATGCTCGTCGTAAGGGGGCATGGTCCCGGCTATATCATCGATAAAAGCCAGGGAACGACCGGCAACCCTGTAGAAATCCCCTTTTCGCCCCACCATCTTCCCAAGCGCAGCGGCGGCCGCGCCCAGCAACACCCGGACAGCGCCGACCTCATTTATCGCGAGCTGCATGGCCGGCGGGGTAGCCAGGCTCCCATCCTTCCCCGGGAATTTGCTCAGAAATCGCGCCAGCCTCCTCGGCCGGACGGTCTTGGGCAGGATCGCGCGGCCCTGGGTTATCGCCACGACGCTCTCGGCTATTCCAATAACATCCCCGGGCGCGGCTATATCCCGGGTATACATCTTGACAACCTCGACAATATCGTCTTTTTCCGTTATTATGTGAGTCCGGATGGGTATCCGCTCTATTCTCCCCATCTGTGCACCGCCGGCGCCACCTTCAACCTGCTCCCCCGCCCCCGGCTTCCCGCGCTCCCGCCCGGCGAAGAAGCGTTTGATGCCGTTGAAGATCCCCTCGGCAACCCGTTCCTTGAAAACAGGGCTTCGTAACAGCCCCTCCTCCACCCAGTTGGAGATGCAGACAGCCTCAACTATTATGACGGGAATGCCAATATTACCAGGAAGCCTGGTCGCATCCCTTGCCACCCCTCTATCTTTCAGGCCAAGCCTCTGGATGACGGCATCGTGTACAAAGACGGCAAGCTCCTCGCTTGCGGGCTGTGAGGGGTTGTAAAGGGTTCTGAGGCCGCCGAGTTCCGCGTTCCCAGAGGAATAGGTATGTATGCTCACAAAAACCTCCGCGCCAAACCTGGCAGCAAGATCGAATCTTTGCTTAAGAGACATGCCCACGTCGTGGGTGCGCGTCAAAAAAGGCGTCGCCCCGGCCTCTTTCAAATATCTGTGAAGGTAGCGCGCAATATCGAGCACGACATTCTTTTCGACGAGGTTTACCGGCCCCCTGCCGCCAGCATCCATCCCGCCATGACCGGGATCTATCACGATAACCTTATCGGACATGATCCTCCTGATCGCTGAGCGGTCAAACGCTATTACCAGACGCACGGGAAGCGACGGGGACGATCCATCCTGGAAGAAGGTGAACTGCGATGGATGTTCGAGCCCAATGGCCATAAACACCCCGCGCCTCGCCGCCCGGCTGACCTCAATCTCGGTGAGGAGGCCGTCATTCACCTTGATCGGGCCTTCAGGCATGTTGAGCTCGCAGTCAGGAATCGTGACCGCCGCCGTGAGGGCATCTTTCCACCGGATGTCGCATTTTATAGGCGTAGTGGCCTCTACGATAACCCTCGAGGTCGCCTGCCCCGAGACATCATCGACGTGTTTTTTCGACCAGATATTGGTTACCTTCCCGGCCATATATCTACTGCCCTTCTGCCCGGATGGGTTTCTTGTGTCTCCTGTCTGAATAGGTCCTGGGTTAGTTTATGCACAGGCGGCACATTACATGTTATTCAGAAACCCACGAGTTGTGAATCAGGCGTTCATATGGCCAGCTTCAACCTGGTCGCAAGTGAAAGCATCTCCTCTGCATGCCTGAGGGTGATATCGGTAAGGTTGTTGCCTGCCAGCATGCGCGCGATCTCGGTGACCTGCTCGTCCCCGGCCAGCTTGCGGACGCGCGTCCGCGTCCTGTCGCTGGAGACTTCCTTCGATATATGAAAGTGAATATCCGCCATGCTGGCTATCTGGGGCAGGTGGGTGACGCAAATGACCTGCCTCAGCTTGCTGACCTTTACGAGTTTCTCGGCAACGGCTTGGGCGGCGCGGCCACCCACACCGGAATCTATTTCATCAAAGACCATCGTAGGAATCTCGTCGTGGACGGCAAGCACGGCCTTGATGGCAAGCATGATGCGCGAAAGCTCGCCTCCGCTCGCTATGCGCGCAAGAGGCCGGGGTTCCTCGCCCGGATTCGCGGAGAGCAGGAATTCAACGAAGTCCGCGCCCTTTCCATTGACCTCGACGCGTCGTCCCCCGTGTCCGTCAACGCCGGCACCGGCACCCGCGCCAGCGTCGGCATTGGTGCCAAACGGGATGCCGCCCGTAGATTCGCGCTGCACGATATCGACTTTGAACACAGCGCCCGGCATGCTGAGCGCCTCGAGCTCCCTCATAACCTCGCCTTCGAGCGCCCTTGCGACGCGCCCCCGCGCCTCGCTCAGGGTAGCACATAGCCTGCCCAGGTCGGCTTCGAGCGACCCGATCTCGCCCTTGAGCTCCTCGATCCTCTCCCCGCTCCGCTCGATCTCTCCTAGCTCAGCCTCGACCCTGGCCTTATACTCGAGGATGGCATCCACCGTATCCCCGTATTTCCTCTTGAGCCGGGCGATCAAGGCAAGCCTGTCCTCTATCTCGGCGAGCCTCTCAGGATTGAATTCCAGGTCATCCCTGTAAGACCGAAGCCGCAGCGCGGCCTCCTCGATTCCAATGGCTGCATCCTCAAGGAGCTCGACAACGCCTCCCAGCGAGCTGTCTATCCTGCTGGCGCCTCTCAACTCGCTCAGGGCGAGAGCGACGAGGTCACGCGCAGGCATGCCCTGGAAACCATCCCCCGCGCCGCCATCGCCCCCGTTCAGGCAAACATAGGCGCGAGAGCACTGTTCGAAGAGCTTCTCGGCGTTCGCCAGGACCGATCGCTCCCGGGCGAGCTCCTCCTCTTCACCGCGCTTGAGCCGCGCTTCCCCTATCTCCCCGACCTGAAACCGGAGAAGATCAAGCCTCTGCATCTTATCCCTATCGTCCTGCAGGAGCCCGGAGAGCTCTGCCTTAAGAGCCTGCAGGGTATGAAATTTCGAGGCAACCTCGGCGCGCAGGGCGAGGAGCTCATCCCCGCCGAAATTATCCAGGAGGTCCAGGTGCTTGCTTGGAGAGAGCAGGGACTGGTGCTCATGTTGCCCGTGAATATCTACCAGATAGTCACCGATCGAGGAGAGTGTAGCAACGGTAACCGTCCTGTCATTAATACGGCAACGGTTCCGGCCCGAACTCGTGACCTCCCGGGATACGATCACGGTACCTCCATCGGTTTCTATACCCAGATCAAGCAGTGCAGCGTGCGCCGGGGAACCCTCGTCAACGGCAAAGACGGCCTCCGCATACATCGCCTCGGCGCCGGACCGTATTGCATCGGAGCTTGCCCTCCCCCCCAGAAGGAGACCCAGGGCATCTATTATGATGGATTTGCCGGCGCCCGTCTCGCCGGTGAGGATATTGAGGCCTGGTGCGAATTCCAAGGAAAGCTCATCGATAAGCGCAAAATTCTTAACATGCAGCTCAAGCAGCATGAATCCCTCATCCCCTAAGCTTGTTGAATCTCTCAAGGAGCTCAGGCACGGCAGACTTGGGCCGCACAACTACAAGTATGGTATCATCGCCAGCGATCGTCCCTAGTATTTCCTTCCAGTTGAGGTCATCAATAACATCCGCCACGGCATGGGCGTTGCCCGTCAAGGTCTTTATGACGAGCAGGTTCTCGCTGTAGTCAAGGCTTACCACGGAATCATGGAACAAGTGCTCAAGCCTTGAGAGCACATCCCCGATAGCCTGCTCGTGGGCAACGGCATAGCGGTACCCGCCGTCCCCCGTCGGCAGCTTTGTGAGGCGCAGTTCCTTTATATCCCTTGAAACCGTGGCCTGCGTTACGTCTATCCCCTGGCTCCTGAGCGCCTGCGCGAGCTCCTCCTGGGTCTCTATGCTCCTGCTCCCTATGATCTCGAGGATCTTGGCATGCCGGATCGCCTTAGCGCTCTCAACCCTACCGATCATATATTCCCCTCTCTTCACCTATTCCGCTCGCTATATATATTCCTTCCGCTATATATTCCCCTCGCTCAGCTTCGTCTTTAAAACCTCGTAAAAACTCCTCGAGGTGAGCTTGACCAGCCTTGTCTTGTGCCCGGCCTTTTTTATCGTGACCTCGTCCCCGTCCCCGAGCCTGTACCCAAGCTGCCCGTCTACTGTCACCATGACATCGTCATGTGAGGAATGCACGACGACTCTGACAGTTTCGGAGCCGGATATGACAAATGCCCGGGCGAATAACGTATGGGGGCATATGAAGGTAATGATCAATGTATCCATGCGCGGGTTGACAATCGGACCCCCCGCCGAGAGCGAATAGGCTGTGGACCCCGTTGGGCTCGCAACGATGACGCCGTCAGCCGGGTAGGTTCCTATGTGGTGGTCGTCAATGTAAGTCTCGAGGCGGATCATCCGCGAAAATGCACCTTTCGTGACCACTATATCGTTCAGGCCCGTAAACTTCTCGACATCCTTCGCGTGGCGCCGTATCGTCGCGGCCACCATCATGCGCTCCTCCACCTCATAATCCCCGTTTATCACCCTTTCAAGGGAATCATAGACCTCGGTGAGCTCGATCTCAGTCAAGAAACCTAGGTGCCCGACGTTTACCCCAAGGACCGGGAGACCCGAAGGCGAAAGCATCCTCGCCGCGTACAGGAGCGCCCCGTCCCCGCCCAGGACCACGGCGACATCCATCTTCTTTTTGAGGTCGCCCCCCTCGCCGAACGAGAGTTCGGGTAGGCCGAGAGCCTCCGCGCTTCTCGGGTCGAGTAGCCCCTTTACGCCGCGCTCGCCGAGCCAGTCCAGTATCTCTCGAGCGCTCCTGACCGCCTCCCGCTTTTTTAGATGGGGGATCAAGCCGATTTTCGTTACCCTGGTTTTAGTAGTCATAGGAACACCCGATCTCCGGTAGTAAGATTCAATCATTCAATGCCGCATGAGCGCGCCGGACCACATCATCGATATCCACGCCAGCATCGCCATGACACACGCATGAAGCCTCCGCGCTACCTGATTCCAGGTCAAGATGCAAAAAATATTCTATGTTCCCTTCCGGTCCCTTTATGGGCGAGAACATCAGGCCCCTTACATGGAAACCATTAACATCAGCAAAGTCTATTATATCACTTAATGTCTTCTTATGCACCCCGGGATCCCTGACCACACCCCTCTTGCCGACCTGGTCCCTCCCCGCCTCGAACTGCGGCTTTATCAGGGAGATGATCCCACCCCCCGGAGCAAGGAATTCCTTCAGGCGGGGCAAGAACTTCCTGATGGAGATAAATGAGACATCGATTGTTATGATATCCGCCTTCTCCGGCACGCGCTCCGGCTCGAGGTAGCGGATATTGGTCCGCTCGATATTCACAACCCGCGGGTCCTGCCGGAGCTCCCATGCCAGCTGGCCGTAGCCCACATCTATAGCATAAACCTTACGCGCACCATGCTTCAGCAGGCAGTCAGTGAATCCGCCCGTTGAGGCCCCGATATCGATGGCCACCTTGCCCTCCACGCTCACGTTAAACTCCCTGAGCGCGGCCTCGAGCTTGATCCCGCCCCTGCTCGCGTATTGCACCGCCGGCCTGTCAACTTCAAGCTCGCAGTCGACGGGGACCCTGGTCCCCGGCTTGTCAACCCGCTCGCCGTTTACCCGGACCTCCCCGGCCATTATAGAGCGCCGGGCCTGTTCGCGTGATTTATACAGGCCTCGCTCGACCAGCAGGATATCCAGGCGTTCCTTCGCCTTCAACGCCAATGCGCCGCCACCCTCCCCCGGCCTTCCGTGAGCTGGCGTGCTGCACGCGCTATGGCGCTGGCTGTCAGGCCGCACTTTTCGAGCAGGATATCCCGCGCTCCGTGTTCGATAAACCTGTCAGGAACGCCGAGCCTCATCACGCGCACCCCGGCCGCCCCTGCGTCATTGAGGGCTTCAAGGACCGCGCTGCCGAAACCTCCCTGGAGCACCCCTTCCTCGACCGTCAGGACCTGTCCTGTCCTGGTGGCGATGCCGGTGAGCGTCTCGACGTCGAGGGGCTTCACGAAACGAGCATTAACAACAGCTGCGTTGATCCCATGGCTGTCGAGGAACTTCGATGCCTCAACCGATGGCCCGACCATGCTGCCGACGGCGAAGATTGCGAGGTCGTTCCCGGGTTTGATCACGTGCGCCCGGCCCGACCTCCGTGTATCTGGAGTATTCAGAGGTTCCAGGACTCCCGCGGTTGTAGTCTGACTATACCGCTCGGCCGGGAGCCCCGACCTCGGGTACCTGAGGGCCACCGGGCCGTCGCACGCAACGGCGAACCTCAACATGGATACGAGTTCATCCCCGTCAGCCGGGGCCATGAGGCTCATGTTGGGCATATGCCTGAGAAACGCCATGTCGAATACCCCATGGTGCGTCGGGCCGTCCTCACCAACCAGGCCCGCCCTGTCGATCGCAAAAATAACGTGGAGTTTCTGCAGGCACACATCGTGCAGTATCTGGTCGTATGCCCTCTGCAGAAAAGTGGAGTATATCGCTACCACAGGGACGAAGCCCTGAACGGCCAGGCCCGCGGCAAACGTGACCGCGTGCTGCTCGGCTATGCCCACATCAAAGAAGCGGCCGGGGAACCTGCGGGCAAACTTCTCAAGTCCCGTCCCATCGGGCATAGCCGCCGTTATGGCGACTACCCTGTCGTTGCAGGCACCGAGCTCAACGAGGGCCTCTTCGAAGACATCGGTATAGGTCTGTGTCTTCACCTGGACTCCTGATCTCTGGGCTCCCGTGGCGATATCAAAGGGCCCGACCCCGTGAAATGCCCTGGGGTTTCGTTCTGCAGGGCCATAACCCTTGCCCTTTTGCGTCACGACGTGGATCAGGACCGGACCGCCCCTATCGCAAGCATCCTCCACCGTCCGCCTGATTGTGGCGATATCATGGCCGTCGATGGGCCCCAAATATGTGAATCCCAGCTCCTCGAAGAGCATCCCCGGCACGACCAGGTATTTCACGCTGCCCTTGACCCGTTTCACGAGTGTCGACAGGTCATCGCCCATTAAAGGTACTCGCTCGACAAACTCCTCGAGCTTGCCCTTGACCCTGCGCACGCCGGGATTCATCCTCAGCCGGCTTAAATAAGAGGCAAGGGCCCCGACATTCCGTGAGATCGACATCTCGTTATCATTCAAGACAACAATGAGGTCCGTCCCGACATGTCCTGCGTGATTGAGCGCCTCAAAGGCCATGCCCCCGGTCATCGAGCCATCCCCTATCACCGCGGCGACAGTGAAGTCCTCGCCCCTGAGATCCCGGGCTATCGCTATACCGAGCGCAGCCGAGATCGACGTGCTCGAATGCCCCGTGTTAAAAATGTCATGGATGCTCTCATCGCGCCTGGGGAAGCCGCTTATGCCCCCGTACTGCCTCAAGGTGGAGAACCTGTCACCCCGCCCGGTCAGGATCTTGTGGGCGTAGCATTGGTGCCCCACATCCCAGATGATCTTATCGCGCGGGCTTTCAAGCACTGCGTGGAGGGCAATGGTCAGCTCAACCACCCCGAGGTTGGGAGCCAGGTGCCCCCCTGTGGATGCGGTCGTTTCTATTATGATAGACCGGAGCTCACCGGCAAGCTGGGCCAGCTCGCGATTGTTCATCGATCTTAACTTTAAGTGCGCACCGGCACCGAGCGCATCGAGCACGCTGCCGGTTTCATACGAGTCGCCTGACATCTGAATCCTTCACCTTCTATGACTCCCGCTTTCCCCGCCTGGATCTCGTCCCTTTTGAACTATTTCTTCCCTTCTTGTCTCCCAGGATAGTGATGCCTGTTAAACCCTGGAACCACCTCAAGGCTTCACCAACCCAGAGTATGACCCTGTTCGCCTCATTAATGGCCAGCTCCTTGCTAAAGGCTTTCCCCCCCACGGTGATGGCGGCGATCAGGCCCGTCATGAGTACACCTGCGATGACATCGTTAGTGGCGGACCTGGAGACTATGAGCCTGAATACGATGCTCGCCCCGACCGCCCCGCTCACGGTCCCCGAGATATCCCCTATGACATCGTTACAGAAATTCGCAACCTTGTCGGCGTTCCGGACGACCCGTAGCGCCTCCCTGGCACCGTAAATCTTGTTGGCCGCCATGGCGTGAAAGGGCTTCTCGCTGGCGGCTGCGGCGGCCGTCCCGATGATATCGAAAACGATCCCTATCAAGACAATAATAAAAAGAATCAGGAAGCTTAAAACAAGGCCTACGCGGGCAAGGAGGATCCGCGAAATAAGATTCATACTCATCGATAAAAAAAAGGTCAGCAGCCCGACCTTTAAAACTTGCTTGATACGCCTCAAGAGATTGCTACCCTCCGGAACTCAAATGAGATTCTGGGATCAAACGAGATTCTGGAAAAGGGATCAGGGGGCAGGTGGCCTCACGCTGAGTAAATATTGTGGCTTCAGGTCTAGCTGGTTTTCCCAGAACGATTCTCCTGTGCGTTACCGCCAGGCGGTTCCCCTTTATGATCGTTTCCCCGTGTCGCCATCGGGGATGCTAGATTACCACTTAGTCCACACTGTAATCCCCAGCGTGCCCCACTTACCGCGGACAGCCTAGGAGTTTTCCTCACCAGCACGCTCCATCCTCTAGCCTCTTTTGCAGCCAGGGTTTCAGGCGACGGGATGTCGCCATCCCACTCTGACCACTCAAGGCAGGCTACGCTGCACCCAGCACGATATGTACGGCCCCAAGGAACCCATACGCTCGCACCGATGTGCAGGTTAACCCCAAGCCGTAGTTACGCGCACGCACCTCAACGCGATGGGCGGGCGCCGGCGCGATCACCACGCACTTGGGCCTCCACGGAGACGGGGTCAACGCCTACATGCCATTGTAGATCGCCCCATCTCCTTAACCCCCAGCACCAACCCCCGACTGGGCGTCGGCAGCCGGCACCAGGGACTTCATCGATGTGCCCTTGACGGATTTTTAGGCCCGTCCTCAAAGATGGGCATGCCGACTAGGATACTGCGCCACCTGTCGTTAGCATCTCAGATTATAGCATAAACCCTCTCGCACTTCAAGTTTACCGGAGCCGTGGCTGAACCATCTAACCCTGACCAGCCTTGGGAGGGCGCAAGCAAGAGGGATTACTGCTTGCACAGCAAATCAGTCAATGAACGGAGAATCCTCGCTCGCTCGCCGAGGAAACCCAGCTCAGATATGGCCCGTTCCCTGAAATCCCGGATCACCGAACGCGTTTTAGCCGCACCATATGCCCTGGCCAGGGATACGCTATCATCATCCGAGTCCATGTCAGCGAGGTCGTCGGCCGCCTGGAAGGCAAGGCCGAAGTACCCGGCGAACCTGGTCAGCGCGTCGAGGGTGCGATCATCGGCGCCTGCCACAATCGCACCGCACCGGAGGGACGCCTTAAAAAGCGCCCCTGTTTTGAGCATGGCAACCTTTTCAAGTTTTTCCAGCTGTACATCGAGATGCCCAGCTTTTCCCGCGCACGAAAGCTCCAGGGCCTGCCCGCCAACCATGCCGAGCCCGCCTGAGGCACGGGCCAGCTCATCAACCAGCCTCACGCATGTTTCCGCCCCGAGCTCGGCAACGGCCCCGGGGGAAGACAACACCTCAAAGGCGAGGGATATAAGCGCATCACCGGCGAGGAGGGCGAGGGCTTCGCCAAACGCCCTGTGGACGGTGGGACGCCCCCTCCGAAAATCATCATCATCCATGCAGGGGAGGTCATCGTGAACGAGGGAGTATGAATGGATGAGCTCCAGGGCGCACGCGGGGCGTATCGCCCGGCTGTGAGAAACGCCCAGCGCCTCGGCGGCGGCCATGGTGAGGATGGGCCTGAGGCGCTTGCCCCCGGGAAACAAACTATAGTATACAGCCTCATAAACCGGGGAGCCGCCCGCCTCGAGGTCCGCAATAAACTTCTTGAGAGCTGTGTTAATAATCTCCACCCTGTCCGATATATAATCTGATATGTAATCTGATATGTAATTCGAAGAAGAATCGGCCATCGCCAGCATCAACCCGCGCTTTCCTCAACGTCAAAGGGCTTTACCAGGGGCTTTCTATCCTCGCCTCCTGCATCCTTAACCAACATGAGAATCCTGCCCTCCGCGTCATCGAGCTTTTGCGTGCAAAACCGGAAAAGCCCCATCCCCTCCTCGAAAAGGGCCAGGGACTTATCAAGATCGGCCTGTCCACCCTCGAGCGCCGCGACGATCTCCTCGATCCTCCTCATGGCCTCTTCAAAGCTTAGCTTGCTTGAATTTGGCTCCGGCCTTTTTGTCTCCACCGCCATTCTCATTTGCCCCCTCGACAAACTTGACCCCGCATTCTATCCGGCCATCAGCCAGGATAACCTCGACATCCGACCCAACCGCGACCTCTCGCGCAGCCCGCACAACCATCCGGCCCGGCAGGGCGCGGCAGATGGCATAACCCCTCGCCAGGGTCGCGAGCGGGCTCAGGGCGTGCAGGCGGCCTGCAAGAGCCGCAAGCTTCTCGCGCCGCAACCTTATGGAATAATCAACTGAAGCCATGATGGCTCTTAGCTCCTCATCAACGGCCTGCCGGTGTGCGCGCAGCCTCTCCTCCACGGCCCCGCGCATGCGGGCAGCGCTCACATCGAGCCGCCTGGCCAGCTCAATCACATCGGGGACGGCCATTTCCGCCGCAGCCGACGGTGTCGGAGCCCTCCTGTCGGCGACGAAATCAGCTATGGTAAAATCCGTCTCGTGACCGACTGCCGATATCACCGGTATCTTCGAATTGGCGATGGCCCTCGCAACCCTCTCATCATTAAAGGCCCAGAGTTCCTCGATTGCACCGCCCCCGCGCCCGACGATCAAGACATCGACGCCGTGGTATTCGTCTGCATATCTATTTATGGCCTCTATCGCGTTCACAATGCTCTCAGGGGCGCCATCGCCCTGGACCAGCGCCGGCGATAAAATCACTGTAACGCCGGGCCAGCGGCGGCGCAGCACGGTCACAATATCCCGGATGGCCGCCCCTGTCGGGGACGTTACCACGCCAACCACGGAGGGAAAGGCTGGCAGCGGTCTCTTTCGCCCCGGAGCCAGGAGCCCCTCCCTCTCTAGCTTCTCCTTCAGCTGGAGAAAGGCCAGGTACAATGAACCAAGCCCAGCGGGCTCGATCTCCTCGACGTAGAGCTGGTAATCCCCGTTCCTGTCATATACCCTCACCGAGCCGTAGGCAAACACCGACATTCCGTCCTCGAGCTTGCACGAGAGCCTGCTGTTCCAGGTCTTGAACATCACGCACTTGAGCCGGCCTATCTCGTCCTTGAGGCTGAAATACATGTGCCCTGATGTATGGTGGTTGAAGTTGGATATCTCTCCCCTCACCCATATGCCCGAGAGGATATCGTCGCTCTCGAGGAGCGCGCCTATGTAGCGGTTCACTTCGCTTACTGTATAAACCCTAATTCCCTGCATCATCCCTGGGCCTGTCCAGCCTTTCCTCATTATCGACGATATTCCGCGCAACGCTCGCCAGGATGCCGTTGACGAACCTCCCCGAATCCTGGTCGCCGTATTTCTTGGCCAGCTCTACGGCTTCATTTATGGCAACCCCTGGGGAGGTTTCATTCATATAAAGCATCTCGTATATTGCCAGGCGCAAGACATTCCGGTCTATGGAGCCCATTCGTTCGATAGTCCACCCGCGCGCAAACCTGGATATGATTTTATCGATGCTTTCAAGGTGCTGCGCGGCGCCCGATACCAGCGTCGTAAGGAATCTCTCGTTAGCCGCGGAGATCTTGCCCTCGCCTGAAAGAAGGGCCCACTTCAGGGCATCCTTCACGGGGGTGCGAGCAATATCAACCTGGTAAAGCGCCTTCAGGGCAACTTCTCTTACTTCCCGTCTTGTCACGAACTCCTCATCCTATCTCTCGATCGGGGGGAGCACCCTTTCAAAGAATTCCCTCAAGCTTTCCTTCTTATCGACCTGCTTCCCGAGAAGGTAGCCGGCTATCACACAGACAGCAAAGGAAATGGCATCAAACCACCCATAAAAGATTACAATAATACCCACGATGAAACCAAAGAAGGTACCACAGACCTTCCCCCGGTGTTCGATAAGGATGCGAATCAACTCGGCGATCTCAGGGCGCATCCTGGCTACACCTCTTTCCTTGCTTCCCTGACCATCCCATGCACTCCCGCGGTCATCTACTCGACACGGGCCCTCGACTCGGTGGCGATATTGCGAACGTTGACCTTGATCCTGGTTGCCTCCACGCCGACCGTCTCTCGGATGTATCGTTCAAGCCTCGCCTGGGTCTCGTCGCATATCTCGGGGATATTGAGGTCCGGAGCTACGAGCACGGATAGCACCACCTCGATGCCCTCCGGCGATGCATTGACGAACGTATCAACCTCCCGTATCCCTCTCACCTGTCTTGCTGCCCGCCTCACGAGGTTTTCTATGGCCGCGAGTGAGATACTCACATCACCAAGGCTTGTCCCCCTTATAATCGCACGAGGGCCGCGCCTCGTACGAAAGCCGAGTTCCAGGAGGTAAATGCCGATTAGAAGTGCCACAAAAGCTATGGCGGCAAGCCCCCCGCGCGCTCCCCTTCCCCACGCCTCGATCAACACCAGGGCCCTATCGAGAAAGTACCCGCTTGAAACAACGCCAAACACGGCAAGCGCAAATGCCGCCATAATAAGGCCTGCCAAAATTGCTACGAGCCTATCAAGGGTCCTCATAGGGGGTGCGCTCCTTTCCTTGCTCATACTTACTTACGCTCATACCTATGTTTATGCTTACGTTATATAATTTATCTATCTATCGCACGCGCTGCTGTGGCTCACCCTTCTCCTCCTGCGGGAAATGCACGCCCTGCACGTGGACGTTTACCTCCACAACCTCCCGGCCCGTCATGCTCTCAATAGCCCTCTTGACGTTCTGCTGCACCTTCCAGGCCACATCGGGGATTCGCACACCGTAGTCCACGATGACGAAGAGGTCAACAGCTGCCTCCTTCTCTCCCACCTCGACCTTGACACCCTTGGCAAGGTTGCGTCTTCCAAGTATTTCCGCTATCCCACCCACGACGCCGCCGCTCATCCCGGCGATTCCTTCAACCTCCGTGGCCGCAAGGCCCGCAATGATACCGACGACTTCGTTGGCTATGCGTATGCTACCCAGCCCTTCCCCCCGGCCAACCGCCTCTATGCTGGTCTCGTTCTCCACCCTCGCCACCCCCAATAGGGTTTACTGGAAAGTATCCCGTTTTATCAAGTATATTATACCAGCATTTGTTTTTTATGACAACGAACGGCCCTCCCTGCCAAGAATGGATAGGATATCATCGTCAGAGTAAATCTTCGCCGCCCGGAATGACCGACTTCTCACAATCCTCTTCTGGAAATCCAGATTGGTCGCTATACCATCGATTATCAACTCATCCAGGGCGCGGTCCATCCTCGCTATAGCCTCTTCCCGGTCTTTACCCCACGTCACTACCTTTGCGACCATGGAGTCATAGAACGGGACCACAGTGTAGCCTTGATAGAGGGCGCTATCAACCCTCAGACCCGGGCCGCCGGGGACATGGTAAAAGCTCACGGTCCCGGGTGAAGGCAGAAAACCCCGGGCAGGGTCCTCCGCGTTGATCCTGCATTCGATGGCGTGGCCCGTGATCTTGATATCAGACTGGGAGAGGCCGAGTTCCTCGCCAGCGGCAATGCGGATCTGGTGTTTCACCAGGTCAACACCGGTGACAAACTCCGTCACAGGGTGTTCAACCTGGATGCGCGTATTCATCTCCATGAAGTAAAAATCGCCGTTCCTGTCAACCAAGAACTCGATGGTCCCGGCGCTCGTGTAACCGGCGGCCAGGGCCCCCTTTACCGCAAGCTCCCCGAGCTTCTTTCGAAGACTGCTCGTGACAACGGGGGAGGGTGCCTCCTCGAGAACCTTCTGGTGCTTTCTTTGTAATGAGCAATCGCGCTCGCCGAGGTGGATGGCGTTTCCCTTCTCATCAACGAGGAGCTGGACCTCGACATGCCTCGGCTTCTCGATGAACTTCTCCACATACACGGCCGGGGTTCCGAATGCGGCGTTGGCCTCGACCTGGGCAACCTTTATGGCCTTTTCCAGCTCCTCCTTGCTCCGGGCTATTCGCATACCCTTGCCGCCCCCGCCGCCCGCGGCCTTGACTATCACCGGGTACCCTATCTCCCCCGCGAAGCGCAGGGCCTCCCTCTCATCCTCGACAACCCCATCCGTGCCGGGTATTATCGGGAGGCCCGCAGCCTTCATCGTCCTCTTGGCCTCCGCCTTGTCGCCCATGGCCTCGATGGCCTCCGCCGACGGTCCTATAAACTTGATGTCGTGTGAGGCGCATATCTCAGCGAAGTATGCATTTTCCGCCAGAAACCCGTAACCCGGGTGAATGGCATCTGCCCCTGAAAGCACAGCCGCGCTAATTATATTGGGGATGTTCAAATAACTCTTGGAACTGGGGGCCGGGCCGATGCAGTAGGCCTCATCCGCCAGCCGGACGTGAAGGGCATCCACGTCCGCCTCAGAGTAGACTGCAACAGTTTTAACGCCAAGCTCCCAGCATGCCCTCATAATTCTTAGAGCGATCTCGCCACGGTTTGCAATTAGAATCTTGTCAAACACAGCCTGCGTACCTCGCCCATCAAATGATTATGTCTACAACCGCTCTAATCGTAAATTGCTTAATCGTAGAATGCTTAATCCTTATAACCGCTCCAGCCTGAAAAGTACCTGCCCATATTCAACGGGCTCACCATTTTCAACGGGTATCTCCACCACCCTGCCCCTGACCTCGGACTGTATCTCGTTCATGAGCTTCATCGCCTCAATGATGCAGACCGTCTGACCTTGCTCAACAACATCGCCGACTTCTACGTAGGGAGGTTCCTCAGGTGAAGGAGCCCGGTAAAATGTGCCCACCATCGGAGCCGTTATTACCAGGTAATCCTTCTGAGGCGCTTCGACGCCCACGCCTACCCCGGCGGGCGGGGCGGCGTCCTTGGGGCCATGCTCAACCGCACCCGCCCCGGTCCTGTCCGGGGGTAAGGCCTGGTTAGCCGCTGGCAGGGCCCTAACCTGCATGCCATCGTGTGTCCCTGCGAACCCCCTCTTTATAGTGAGCTTAAGGTCCTCGGTCTCTATATCCAGCTCGGAGACATCTGTACCCTCCAACACCCTTATGATTTCTTTAAGTTCGCGGCGAACATCCTTTAAACCCATGTAAAAACTTAATACCTCCCGGCCGGGAAAATCTTCCGCTACAAGCATAGTTTTCGTCTTATGTCTTCGTATATTCACCGCGAACTTAGTATTTCCTGCTTTCGCTTATTATTCCTGTCATCAACCCGCTTATTGTTTCTGTCACCACCCCCAACCCTAATTGCTCCCCCTTTTCTCTGTTATTGTTACGGCCTGGGGCCCGAGGCCTGTCGTGCGCGCGGCTATATCCCCGATTTGCCGCGCATCAACCTGAGTCAGGCCGGAAGTCTCAATTATGATATCGCACGAGTTATCTGACACAAACACGACCGCATCAGCGTAGCCTTTAGCCTTGATCAGGGCCTCGATCCGCTCCTCGCTTTCCATCGCAGCAGATAGTCTCAAGAGCTCGCGCTGGATGGCGGCGCGTTCCTGGGACCCCTCGGGCGAGCCTTCGAGCATGGCGTGGAGCAGCTCCATACGCCTTGAGCGAGCGCGGTCCCTCTCCAGGCGCGACTCTGCGAAGAAATCGCGTGGCCCGGCCGCCCCTGCGGCCCCCGGTACCCCGAGCGCCCCGGGGGTTCCAATTGTTATGCCGCCGGTCCCACCAGCCCCGCCCGGCACGACGCTATCAGGCTGGCTGCCCGCCGCATCCGGCTGGTGAGGGGTTATCGTCCTCGCGCCAACGACGATGCCCACTATCGCCGCAATGAAAGTAACCCAGGCAAGAATCCTTTTCTTAGTCAAAACCCTCACGCCCGATAACCCCCCTGTTACCCACTATTACCGTTTCCTGGGAAGAACAAGGACCTTATGGGGTGGCACGCCTAAAAGCGTCTCTACTGCCCTTGTGATGATGAGCTTCACGCCGGGATCCGCCGCCCCGTCGGCCATAACGATGACACCCCTTATCTCAGGCTCGCGCGTTTCCAGCAAAACCGGGGATTCCTGCCCCTGCGGGCCACCGCGGATCAGGACCAGCTGATCCGAATCCCGGGCGTCCGTCGTAACCCTCGTCACCCCCTCTTTGTCCCTTTCCTCGGTTGTCTTCTTCTCCTGGATAAGATTCGAAGCGTATTCATTCACCCTTGTCCCGGCAAATGTTATGCTCACAGTCACCTTGCCGGCCCCCCTTATCTCAGAAAGCGCAGCCGTTACGCTCCTCTCGAGCTGGGTCTTGCGCTCCAGCTCGGCCCCTGAAGCGACGTACCGGAGGTCCTGCACGCCCTCATCGCTCCCGGCCCCGCTCCCGGGGTCGCTGTTGCGGTCGTCGCCCCCGGGCATGATTTGTCCTTGGGATGGAGCGCGCCCCATCCCGCCGGGGCCGGACCCGGACTTGAATGCCCCGCCCCCAACCATCAGCAGGTATATCCCTACGAGCCCCAGGAGGATTATCAAGAACAGGGATTTCACCTGAGGCTCCTTGAAATTGAAAGGCAAATTAACCGGCAACTTGCTTTTCTTAACGTCCAAGAGAATCCCTCCCACCAGGCCTCATCACGACCGACACGCGCTCGCGGTCCAGCCCGTAAAAATCGGCGACGGTGCGCCGGAGCCTCTCTATATCCCGCTCCTCCCGGGCGTATCCTGCCCCTGCCTCGTCGCACCCGATGATAATCTCTATCCCGGCTATGTCTATACCAGCCATATCTCCGGGGGAAGGCGCGATTTCGACCCTGGCTGATATATCCCGCCCCGCGCCTTGCATACCGTTACCAAGGCTGACAAGCGCCTCTACCTGTCGCTCAATCCGCTTCCTGGTCTCCTCGGTTAGCAGGTGCGTACCGGCGGCCCGCATGGCCTCGCCGCGGGCTATATACTCCTCGCTCGTAGTCGCCGCCAAATCGACCTGGCGGCCCAGGCCCTCTTGGAGTTGGGATTGCCCGGGGAGCCCGGGGGCTCCCCAGCCAGCATACTGGATTTTCGTAAGTGGGGCTATGATCACAGCTATTGTGGCCAGCCCAACAACGATGCGAGCCGCCTTCTTGATCTCACCCCGGGGGAGGAGCGTCTCCAGCATCGCCAGGGAGAAAACCATTATGATGACATCCCTTATCCATGCCTTCAGGGCTTCAAGGATCATGGCTTTGGCCCCCCTAAGTCAGTGCGCAGGAGCGGCCTGCCCCTGGCCGCGTCCAGCCCCACCCGGTCCTATCTCATCTTAGGGCTGCCGTAACATTGCCAAGGGCGGCAACGACGGCGATGCACACAAAGAACATCAATGCTACGCTCGCCACAGTCACGAAGATCAAGATGAGTCCATTTCCAAGAGAGTTTAAAGCACCTGATAATCTTTCATCCCCGAGGGGCTGCGTAAGTGCCCCGGCCACCTTATACATTATAATCACCGCGAGGAGCTTCATAAGAGGGTGGAGGCAGACCATGACAACACCGAGAAGGCCCGCTATGCTCACGGCGCTCTGAATCAAGAGGGAACAGCCCGCCACCACGCCTACGGCATCGGAAAACATCTTGCCAACCACGGGCACAAATGTATTACTCACAAACTTCGCGGCCCTGATGGATACCCCGTCGGTAACAGACGCCCCCACCCCCCGGATCGAGATGATTCCAAGGAAAATGCAGAGAGCAAAACCGAGTGACATCACGGCGGCATCACGCAACAACCCGGCAAGCCTCCCGATCTGGATGCGCTCGAAAACCCTGCCGGCAACATCAACCGTTATGGAGAGGAGGACCAGGGGAAATACTATATTCTTGATCAGCGTGCCAACCCCGCCCGTTACCATTACAATGATGGGATTGACGGCGGCGACAGTGGCGACCCCCCCGAGGGCTGCGAGGGCCGTAAAGAGAACAGGCATAAGGACATACATCAGCGACGTCATGTTTTCTATAGTAGCCATCGCCAGGCTCGTCGCCATGCCGAAGCTGTTGAGCCCCATAATGGCCAGCACGACAAAGGCCATCCCGTGGGCGAGCGATGTTACCGTTTGCGCCTCAAAACCTGACGAGAAGGTCATAAGCAGGGTGCAGAGCACGGCCAGGACGATAAGCTGCCCCAGGAGGTGAAGGTTGGCCACGACCTCCCTGGCCAGGATGCGTAAAACTCCGCCAACGAGGGATGAAACGCTGATACTGATCTTGTTGCCCGCTCCTGGCGCGTGGAGGATTTCCGTCAGAGATAGCTCGGGGAAATAATCCTTCATACTCTGGTCGACGTTCTGCAAAAAGCTTTCAAGCCCGCTCATATCCAGCGTCTTGAGTTGCTCATTTACCACCTCGTCCCAGGCCAAGCAGGTGGCAGGGGCGACCATTGCCGATCCAATCATGATCCAGGCCGCTGCGATGAAGATCACGCAGTGAATTCTATCACGGATCATTACGGCCAACTCCCTGGTCCTAAATTGGCGCGCCCAAAATCAAGGTATCAGCCGTGTAATGGTCTCAAGTATGGCGATCATGATCGGGAGGGCCATCACCATAATCAGGACCTTGCCGGCGAATTCAATCTTGGAGGCGATCGCGTTCTCACCGGCATCCCGCGAAACCTCCGCCCCGAATCCGACGATATATGCAACGCCAATGACTTTGAGCACCGTTACAAAGTATACGTTGTCCACATTTGCCCGGGAGACGAGCGTCGAGAGGATTGAGATAAGCTCTCCTATTCTGGGCAGCATGGCCGAAAAGATTATGAGGCCTATGACGATGCTGAGCTGCATTGCAATCTCCGGTTTCTTGCTGCGGACTATTACGGTAAGGATGGTTCCAATGAGACATACGCCTACAATCCTGAGTATCTCCATAACGGGCGCCCTCCCCTCTCACGCGGCCCACACCAGCAGGTTTAGCACTGCTGCTATAACCGGGTCGGACGGCTATAATAACCGGGTTACCATAGCCGGAATACGCTGATTACCTGCTGAAATAGCGCACCCATTCTTTGCATCACCATTGCCAGGACTATTAAGGTCCCGGCCAGGGTCGCTATGAATGCATAGTCTTTCTTACCCACCTGTTCCAGGATCATGTGAATGACGGCCACGAGAATCCCGATGCCCGTTATCTTTAGAATCAGGTCGATCTCAGACATGTCCCTGCTCCTTTCACGGGGCGGCTCATGGGGGAGGTGAGCTTTGCCCACCTGCCTCGTAGGATGCTCCGCCATACGACGGAATAGCAGCCGGTGCGTCAGTAGAGAAGCAGGACAAGTATAAGCCCAGCTCCGATGGCCAGAAACCTCCACATCCGCGCCCCCTTCTCCGCTTCCTCCACCGCTCTAGCCTCCCGATCCCTCAATTGCTCGCAAACCAGCCTGATATGCCGCACCTGGTCATCCCTGTCGGATGCACCGAGAAACTGCCCGAGCGATTCCAGGATCTCCCGGTCCCCCAGGTCCATGGCCGTAAACTCGTAAGTTTTATCCAGTGTAAGCTCCCACGCCTCGCCCGCAGTATAACCCTGGGATGACACGAGAAGCTCTCTCGCCCCTGTAAATATGGCGCTTATCTGGGGAGGCGAGCCCCTGGCGACCCTCAAAAAGGCCTCGGGGAGCGGGGTTGCTGCATATGATATCTCCGTCTCAAGCAGCGCAAAACAGCGTCTAATGCTCCTGAGCTCCTGCACCCTCCTCTGCAAGTTGCCGGCTATGGCATTGCCGGCAAGCCACGATGCGAGTACAACGAGCATAGCGCCAAATAGCTTCACAACCATGAAGCGAGCCTCCTGCCTTCATCTACCGGACTGGACCATTTAATACAACGGCGCCCGATATGCCGTCAACGATCTTTTCAACAGTTCCGGGCCCGAGGGTCTGGCCCAGGAAAATAAGCCGCTCAAAAGCCTTCCAGCTCAGGAGCCTATTCAACGTGGGACGCCTCGCGAGCTCATCGAGGGATGAGCCGTGAGCGGTTGCAAGGACACTCACCCCGGCGTTTATGGCCTCCTCGACGCTCTCGGCGTCCTCGGCCCTCCCCAGCTCGTCTGTGGCGATAACATCGGGAGACATGGCCCTGATAAGCATCATTATCCCCTCGGCCTTCGGGCAGGAATCGAGCACATCCGTTCGCACGCCCACGTCATTTTGCGGCTCGCCCTGGTAGCAGGCTGCTATCTCTGACCGTTCATCCACCACGGCCACTTTAAAACCCCGGATGTTTAAACCAGGGCCACCGCCGCCAGGGGGGATCCTGAACCCGTTGCTCAGCTGGCGTATCATATCCCTCAGGAGTGTGGTCTTGCCACACCTCGGCGGGGAGATGATTAGCGTATGCAAAAACCGCCCCGTGCCGGGCTGGATGCAGTAAGGCATTACCTTATCGGCCGCCCCGATGACCTGCCTAGATATCCTGATACAAAACCCGGCTATATCCCTCTGGGTCTTTATATGCCCACCCTCGAGCACAGCGCGGCCGGCGATGCCGACCCGGTGCCCCCCGCGGAGCGTGATGTAGCCATTCCTGAGTTCCTCCTCCACGGCATAGACCGAACCCGAACACATCAGCTGGAGGGTCTTATGGGCATCATCACGGGTAAACAGGTAAGCCTCGCCGGGGTCCATGGTGATGCCGCCATTTCTCGCAAGGTAGAGATCCCCTCGTGACGTGACAAGCATAACGGGCCTCCCGAGCCTTAACCTGATCTCCTCGAGGCTGGCCACAACGCCCGGCTCGATACTAGCCAGGAGGTCACGGATCCTCTGGGGCACGAGCATGGTGACCGTGGCGACCTGTCCGGTAGATCCGGTAGATATAGATCCGGTAGATAATGATGCTTCAGACACTGCCAAGGCACGTCCCCCCTGTACCTATATAGATATTGCGGCAGGCAAAATTTATGACAAAAAAACAGGACAGGCTTTCGAATCTGAAACCCAGATCTGAAAACCTGTCCCGGCTTCCTGGCTCGCCCTACCGGCCTCCCGGGTGATTTTGAACGGTAGCTGGCCGCGCCCGGTCTACCCGGTCAGACCCGCTCGAGGTACTGGCCCGTCCTCGTATCAACGCGTATCACATCGCCGACGTTAACGAAGAGGGGAACCTGCACAACCGCGCCAGTCTCAAGCTTGGCGGGCTTGGATCCGCCCGTGGCGGTATCGCCCTTAATGCCCGGATCTGTCTCCGTAACCTTCAGCTCCACAAAGTTCGGGAGCTCCACCCCAATCGGCGTCCCTTCATACATGAGCACACCGAGGACCATATTCTCCTTCAAATACTTTATGTTATCCCCGAGCTTCTCCTTGTTCAAGGAGAGCTGCTCATATGTGGTCATATCCATGAAAAAGTAATCATCGCCCGAGCTGTAGAGGTATTGCATCTCCCTGTATTCTATGTGAGCCTTTGGGAGCTTCTCCCCCGCGCGAAAAGTCTTTTCAATAACGTAGCCCGTCTTTATGTTCTTGAGCCTGGACCTGACAAACGCCGAACCCTTTCCCGGCTTGACATGCTGGAAGTCGACAACAGTGTAGAGTTCACCATCAACCTCGATGGTGAGGCCTGTCCTGAAATCATTGGTCGAGATCATGCCCGCACTGCACCCCCATGAGAACACAAAAATTACCAATTTATAGAAACCAACAATCCTATTATATCATTTCCATCCAGTCATGAAAACTATTAAGTTAGTCCGCAAGAATACCCGGACCTTTTGCAGGTAACAGCTACCAGCGTCGCACAATGGCCGGGGTGTCTCGCATCTCTCCGCCTGGCGGAGAGATGCGAGACACCCTAGGTCATTATCCAGGATCAGGCAGGGTCAAATCTCAATCAGCGTCTTGTCGGAATGGGTGAAAACGCTGCAACCATCGCCGGTAACGGCCACCAGGTCCTCGATCCTTACCCCGCCCAGCTCTGGCAGGTAGATCCCGGGCTCGACGCTCACAACCATTCCGGGTCCAAGCACAACGTCGCCAGAAGGGGAAAGCCTGGGCTCCTCGTGGACGGCGAGCCCGACACCATGCCCAAGCCCGTGGCCGAAGGCACTGGCATACCCTTCGCGAGCGATGCGATCCCTGGCTACAGCGTCGACCTCTGAGCCCTTCTTGCCGGGGGCGACGGCTGCCAGGGCGGCGACCTGGGCATCTAGCACGATTCCATAGATCCTACGCTGCTCATCGGTGGCGCGCCCAATTACGATAGTCCGGGTCATATCCCCGCAGTAACCGTTAAACCTTGCGCCGAGGTCAATCACGACAAAATCCCCGGTCTCGAGCTTCTTACCGGAGGCGCGCCCGTGCGGCAGGGCGCTCCGCGCCCCGGAGGCAACGATCACATCAAACGCAATCCCCTCGGCGCCCTTCTTCCTCATATGCCATTCAAGCTCAATGGCCACATCCAGCTCTGATATGCCAGGCCTAATCACACCCAGGATATGCGAGAAGGCGCTATCTCCCAGGTCACACGCTTGAGCGATCATAGCCAGTTCGTCCTCGTCCTTTACCATTCTTAAACCTTCCACTATGCCTTCATACGGGACGAAATCGAGGAAACTCAGCTTCTCAGAGAGCGCAGCGTGCTGGCGGTAGGTGACGAAATCGGACTCGAAGCCAAGGGACCTGATGTCCAGGCTTCGCGCAACATCTGCTATAGTCTCGGAGATCTTCTGGTCGCATTCTGTGACCTTAAACCCCGGCGCCTCTTCTTGAGCCTGTTCGGTATAACGGAAGTCCGTTATGAGGATCGCGTCCTCCGCGCTGATGAGGAGGACGCCGTTGGATCCTGTAAAGCCGCTCAGGTAGCGACGGTTCTCGGGCTGCATTACTAAAATCGCGTCGATACCCTTATCGCGAAGAAGCCCGCGGACCTTCTCAAGCCTCGCCTCCACCCCCTGCAAAACCCCAACCCCCTGTCTATTCTATTACCGTTCTATTACCATCCCCATCTATTCAGCGAGGGATGCCTCGATCACTGTCAGAGGTATATCCGGAACAAACTCCACCTTGCCCATTGCCCTTGGAACCATGAGACTCACAGCCGGGCCGCCGGCAGCCTCGCTCTCGTGTACCGGGAGGATATCCGTAAGCGCGCTCATAATCCGTGAACGGTCAATGCCGCCCGCGACGATGGGCAGGTCAAACGTCTTCAATACCCGGTGAACCTTCGCCCTCACATCAGGGGGCGTAATCCCAATTCGCTCACCGATTTGAACGAGCCTTGCCATGGCAATGGCGAGGGCATCCCCGTATTTATATTGCCCCGACTCGTCGCTACGTTGCACTGCCTCGGCAATAGCGCAGCCAAACCTGAGGATGCGTTCGGCATCCCGTAAATCAGGGAACTCCTGAAAGATCGCAGCCTCGATCTCACAGGCCCGGGTAACGATCCTTTTGAGCATCTCATGGTCCTGGCGCTTTATTGCACCTGCGTTTTCCTGGAGGAACTCACAGAAGTATTTATCCCTGAGCACCCCGTATTTTATTACTTCAGCCATGCCGTTGCTGAGCTCCCGTCCCGGCAACGTCTCCAGCGTAGTAAAATCTATAAGGACCACGCGCGGTGCTATCTCCGACCTCATGGCCGAGCTGTCGACCTGGTCAAACAAGGTGGTCGGCACCTTGACAAAGAAAGCCTCTTTGAAATGCGTAGCAATGCATGACCTCACAACGCGAGTGATCGTGGAACCACCCAGGGCTACAATCGCCCCCCCGGGCTTAAAAGCACAGGCATTAGCCTTATCAACCACTATCCTTGTCGCCTCGTCGAGATTCTCCGCTGTCCTCCCTGGAAGCTCTGCTACATCAACCCTGTACCGGGCCCCTGATAGGCTTCCCTCCAGTATACCGCTGTATATTCCCCCCACCCTGCTATCAGTCACAATCAAGGCGTGCCGCTCGAAATTATAACGCTGTAAGATCCTGCCCGCCTGCTCGATAAGATCGTCGGCAAGATAAATCTTGTGACACACGGAGCCAAAACGCACCTCAACCGTGTTCAAAACCAAGTTTCCCCCTCCATGACGAACTATCTTTCTAATTTTTTCGATACGCGCATGGCTTTTCCTCCTCTTAACCTGATAGATTCGCTTCATATCTGTGGGACTCCAGGGGGATTCGCCTCTGGCAGGCTCGTCCTATGGACTCCCCGGCCGCACGATACTGCAGGTCACAAAGATGACCATATCTGTATTCTTCTTATCCACGGTTCGCTGCTTGAATAGCTCGCCTACGATGGGGATATCGCCCAGCAGGGGCACTTTGAGTATCTTTCGTATTTCCTCGCTTTGGAAGAGGCCGCCGATGGCGACGGTTTCCCCATCCTTGACAGTGGCCCATGTTTCAGCCTGCCTCGAGCGGATATGGGGATACCCCTGGGTCGTAACGTCCGTAATGGTGCTTACTTCAGGTATTATGTGCAGCGTGATGAGGCCGTTGTCGTTAACCCTCGGGGTTATGGTCAACTTGACGCCGGCCTCGATGAATGTAGGCTGAGCGACAACCTTTCCATCTTGTGTCGATTCAACCACTACTGGGATCCTGTCCCCTATGAATATTCTGGCCTCCATCCCGTCGAGAGTAGTGGCATTCGGCCTGGCGATGGTCTGGGCCTTTCCCTCATCCTCTAGCATGCGCAAAAGCGAGTCGTAGTCAACCGCCACGCCGGCTATCCCGCCCCCTACGGGGGGAGCGATGAGGTTCAATTTGCCAAAAGACCACTGGATCCCGAGGTTGCGCGCAGCATCACTGGCGATCTCCTCCAGCCTCGCCTCTATGCGGATGAGCGGTATCCCCACATCGAGCCTGGCGATGATCCTGGCCGCCTCCTCGATCTGCATATCAACGCCCGAGACGATGACGGAGTTCGTCCTGGGATCGATCTGGATCTTATCCTGGGGTACAACCAGCGATAGGGCGCGCCTTACGGCTTCGGGATCGGCATAATTGAGCTTGAATACCTTCGTCCTTATCTTGTCAAATTCGCCCGCAAATCGCTGGGGGACGGCCACCAGGATCGTAGAATCCACGGTCCTGGTGGCATACCCGTTTGTCCTGGCCACCAGATCAATAGCCTCCCTCACAGGGATGTCTCGCAGGGTAAGGGTAATATCGCCCCTCACGGAGGTATCGGTGACTACATTTATATTGCCCATCTCGGAGAGCACCCTCAAAACATCCCTGATGTCAGCGCCTTTCAAGTCAAGGGTTACAAGCCGCTCCCCGGGTGGTTTGTCGGCCGCCGCGAGGGTGCCGGGCGAGACCAGGACAAAGGCCGGGATGATGGCAAGAAGCAAGGATACGAGGAATATGAGAAAAAACGTAAGACCATGCCAACGAGTTGGAGGTCGGGTTGTTATCATTTTTCCTCACCCCCGAGCCGGAATGTAAATTTCTCTCCGTCCTTCTCGACGACGATCTTCCTATCACCTATACTCTCGATCGCAAGATCTTGAAACATGGTATGGGGCCTGACGATCGAACTCTCCCCCATAAACCTGACTATACCGTAGACTATATCGCCATGGGTGGCACTATGGCTGGAGATTATCCCCGTCAAGGTAAGATCGGGGCGTTCGACCTGGTGCGGGGGCCGCGCACCCTGCGAAGCCTGCGCACCCTGCGGGGGCTGTGCATCTTGCGGAGCCTGTGCATCCCGCCTGGCCGGTGCCGCCTGTAATGCATGGCCGTCCGGGACGGTCTGGGTGACCTGGGTCGACGCGGCCCCGGTTCCAGGTGCGCCCGGAACCGAGCCACGGGGAGCGCCAGCTGGCGACCTATCCCATGACCCACCGCCTGATTGGGCCTTGCCCGAGGCGCTGCTCCCCGAGACGCCGGTGCTCCCTGAGGCGCCGCCCGCCGTGGCAGGCCCGGCTGCCATATGATCAACAGTCGCAGTAGCGGGAGCCTGCTCTCCGGAGGGAAGTTGCTCAATGGCGACATCCCGCCCGGCGGTAATATGTTGTTTAGCAGTAGGGCGTCGTTCAACAGCAACCTGTTGTCCACCAGCAGCATGCCGTTTAACGGCAGGGTACAGCTCCTCCGGTGCGATGGTTCCCGGTGTGGTTCCCGGTGCAGTAGTTACAATACTCACAAGGGGCAGAAACGGATCAACCCTGCCCGATTCCGGTGCCTCAAGACCGGTCACAGTGGTACCGGTGCCAGCCTCGCCCGGGCCCGGCGACTCGGGTCCGCGGGCGCCTGTCCCTACCACACCCGCGCGCGGGCTCAACTGGGGGACGGGCGGCATATCCGGGCCAATCCGCCTCAATATTTGTTGGTATCCAAAAAAGAACGAAAACGAAATCAACAGTGCGATCAGGGCAAATTTGATTATTGCGCCAGCCCTATTGCCTATCACCGGCTTTATCACCCCTAGCTTCGGTGCGCACGTGAGCGACGAGATCAATCGATACACTCAGGTGAGAACGCTTAGAATCTTCAGCGGCTTCAGGAGTCGATGAAATATCTAGCCTTCTGACCGCCATGATCCCCTCGAGACTACGGAGCTCATCGAGAAAAGCGGTTACGGATGAATAGGTCCCTTCCACCACGATGGTTATAGGGAGCTCACCGTATGGAGTCCCGGAACCAGCCACCCTGAGCACGCCCAGCGTTATAGAATTAAGGCTCACCTGCGTGGAGCGGCGCGCCCCGTCGATCCCTCTCAGCAGGGCGGGGACCTCATCCTCCAATGGCAAGAGGCTTTCGAGCTTCGAAAGGCGTTCCCCGGCCTCTGCAAGCTCGGCCTTCAGCTGCCCCAGGTGCCTGCGGTCCGCGGCGAGACGGGAAACCCTCGACCTTGCGGCCTGAATCTGCAGCTCTAGGGTGTTCCTGCGGCTAACCTGGGGCTCGTAGATGAATTTGTAGAGCATGACGATGACGACGACCATAAACCCCCATGTTATCAACCGCATCCTGCCCTTGCTGACGCCCGTGATCCTGATGTTAACTCACCCCCCTGAGTTCGCACTCTATCTCAAAACCGAACGTCTCCTGCTCCCCGGTCTTCGTACGATTTCCAGAAACGAACCTAACGTCTTTAAAGGCAGGACTCGCCCTGAGGGATGCCAAAAACCTGGATACGGGCTCCAGGGAAAACGTAATGCCTGATATCTTCACCGACCGGTCCGGTGAAATAGTAACATGCGTAAGCCACAGGTCCCGGGGGACCGCCTGCGCCAGTTCATTCAGGGCAGACTGCGGGTGGAGGTCCTCCGCCTCCCACTGGCCTATCCTGGTAAGACGCGCTTTGATATCGGCAAGCTCCTTCTCGCGAGCGGCTATATCCCTCAGGAGTATCGCAGACTCCGCAGATACTTCCCTGAGCGTAGCAAGTTCCTCTTCCAACATCTTGACCTCATACTCGTTAATAGCGTAGATCGCAGAAAACACAAATAGAGCTGTGGCGAAACACAGGGTGAGAAGCACCCTCTCAAAGTCGACTCCCGTCCGGATCCCCTCTTCCTTGGGAAGAAGGTTTATCCTGGTCATGCGACATCAAGCCCCCTCAGACCGAGGCCCACAGCCACGGAGAGTGAAGGTGCGATCTCGATCGGGCTTGCGCTTGTATGCCCTGTTATCGTCGCGGCACCATGCCAATCCGATACAAGATTCTCCAGGGGGTTGCCGAGCGCGGTCACGAACCCGGTCTCTGCCTCAATAAAGGCCGGAAGCCCAGGTAGCCCGGCGCTTCCACCGGTTAGGATGATTTCCGGCCTCCCGGTATCCTCGTCTACATTTGCACCCCTATCTATGCTCCTGATCTCCGAGCTGAAGTATTCAATGGAGCGCCGGATTTCAGCGGCGAGCCCTTTGACAACGGGAATCATAGCCCTTTCAACGGGATCCACCTCGCTCGTATTGCTTGCCTGTACAGGCAGCCCCGCATTCAGGCGGCCGCGAGCGAGCTTGACCTTCTCAGCCTCCTCAATTGAGATGGCGAGGGCCGAGGATATAGCCTCGGTCAGGTTTCGCCCGCCGGTCCCGATAATCCGCGTGAATCTAAGGTGCTCACCCCTGTAAAATGCGATATCCGTCGTCCCCGCCCCAATATCGACATAGGCAACCAGGCGGTCCGGGCCAGTACCGGCCGGGCTGCGACGCCGCATCCCGAGAGCTCTATGAAGGACAAGCGGCTGGACATCCAGCACCTTGGGGCGGACGCCCGCTGCGCTCAACGCAGTCACGTGGCTCTCCACCAGGGCTCGGGGGCAGGCGACGATCAAAACCTCCATATCCCGTTCCCTCGCCCCTCCCGTCCCTCCGGTGGCAGCCACCTCCCGGACGATGTCGAAATCAAAGGCGGCCTCATCCAGCGAATAAGGCACGTAACGTTCGGCCTCCCACTTTATCACCTCGGCGAGCTCCTCCCGGGGCATCCTGGGGAGGATGACGTTCCTCACGACTATACCCTGGCCGGCCACAGCGGCAAAGACCTCCTTGTGCCTGATGCGCCCCCCGTCAAGGGCCGCCCTGATGGCGCCCGCAACGGCCTCGGGGTCCAGGATGACCCCGTCCTTGATGGCCCCCTTGGGGGTAGGCGCAGTGCCGACTGCGACCAGGTGCATGGTGCGGCCCCTACGCCGGATTTCTACGGCTTTGACGGCGCTCGTCCCTATATCTAGCCCAACGGCCCGCGTAGGGACGCGGGTAAATCCCAGGTTAAATCCAAAAGCCATGATACTGCCGCGCTGAAAACCTCTCTATATCTATCCATTACATGGCTCGATACGTCCTGAGGAATCGCGGCTACCTGCCTTTCTAAATAGGTGTCTAAGACAAGTTTCAAATGATAAATGAGGAGTCTAAGTTAGTGCGCAGCCAGAGTCAGTGCGCAGCCGATGGGCCTGCGCCCTGGCCGCGCCCGCCGGGCGCAAAGTTTAGAGGCGCCACGGCAGGGCGCCGCCGAACAGGATCATGGCTATCGTGCTCGCAGCCACGAACGGCCCGAAGGGCACGTGGTCCTTGCGGCCCTTGCGCCCGGCCAGGATCAGCCCCGCGCCCACGATCGCCCCGATGATGCAGGCGATGAAAAACGCCTCCACGGCCCCCAGGGGCCCTAAGAAGCTCCCAACCATCGCCAGGAGCTTGACATCCCCCCCGCCCATACCGCCGCGGCTCAACGCAGCCACGACGAGGACGAGGCCGCCCCCTGCCGCGAGCCCCAGTATGCTACTCCACAGCCCGGCCAGGTGGCTGCCTGACACCGGCGCTGGTGCCATGAGCCCCGCCACGAGGCCGGCGGCCATCCCGGGGAAGGTGACCCTGTCCGGGATCAGGCCGTGCTCTAGGTCGATTATACCAGCCACCATCACAAGGCAGACCAGGACCGCGCCCGACACCATCGCCCAGGTGACACCGCCCGCGCCTGCGCCCTGGCCTGCGGCCCCCGGCCCGCCCCCCCAGTAGCCCCAGCCCCGCACGCCGGTGGCCCAGATCGCCCAAAACACAGCCCCGGTGCCTAACTCCACGACGGGGTAGCGGGCGGGGATCCTGGCGCCGCAGTGCCGGCACCTGCCCCTTAGAGCTATATAGCTCAGTATGGGAACGAGATCCCGGGCCGTGAGCCCCGACCCGCATGAGGGGCAATGGGAGCCGGGGTAGGCCACCGGCTCCCCGCGCGGCAACCTGTGAATGCATACGTTCAAAAAGCTACCGGTGACAGCACCGACTACCAGGGCGAGAAGTGACGCAAGGGGTCCCGGCAGGGGGATCACAGTGAAACCGTTACTCATGGCTACCTACCCCTGGCATCGCGACCGGCACTCTCCCCGGGCTATTGCGACTGTTGAGGCGTATGCGAATGTGTGACTTCTCCAGTCGTCGAATCGATTTTATACTCATAGTTAGCCCCGAACGGGCACTCCGGGATCTCGCTATCTTTAAAATAATCCTTAAGATCTTCAACTTTCGCTGGATATGTATTATTATCCACGTAGTAAAGGTGCGCCGCCGCCTCGATGGCCATGATATTCGCCTGGCACGCCTTTTCTTTCGCGCTATTTACCGCCTTTGTGATGCTGGGGACGGCGATCGACGCCAGCACCCCTATGATGGCCAGGACGATGAGCAACTCCACCAGGGTGAAACCGCGCTCCCCCTTGATACGCCCGAAGATACCCTTGACTTTTTTGGTGATTCTCAACATCCTGTTTCTACCCCTCCCTTCCTTGAATTAGATTAGATTGCGTTTACCATGCCGAAAAGCGGCAGGATGACCGATGCAGCTATGAAGGCTACGACGATGCCGATTAGCGCGATGATGACGGGCTCTATCAGGGTGGTCAGGGACCGCGTCGAGCGGTCGACCTCGCCCTCGTAGAAGTCCGCGATCTTCGCGAGCATGTCGTCGAGCGCCCCCGTCTCCTCACCGACAGCGATCATCTCAGTGACCATCGGCGGGAAGACCCTGGTGCCCGCCAGGGGCCCCGCTACACCCTCGCCCTCTCTCACACCATCCCGGACCGAGCGGATGGCCGAGGCGACCACGGCATTGCCGACAACCCGCTCCAGGACATCGAGGGCCTGCAACATCGGTACCCCTCCGCCCACCAGGCTTCCGAAGGTGCGGGCGAACCGGACCACGATGACCTTTTGTATGATCCTCCCGACGACCGGTAACTTGAGAACGGCGCGATCCAGAGCCGCTCTGCCGGACTCGCTCCGGCTGTACCTGGCGATAGCGGCGGCGGCCAGGCCGATCGCCGCGGGGCCAAGGTACCAGTGAGATCCAGCGGCCCTGCCAAAATGATATACACTCATGGTAAGCCCCGGGACGGGAATGCCTGCATCTATGAACATCCTTATGAACCTGGGCAACACGAAGACAACCAGCACCCCGATAACTATGACAGCGAAGCACGCAACCACCAGGGGATATGTCAGCGCCCCCTTGACCTTTTGCCTCAGATCCAGCTCCTTTTCATAGTGGATCGCCAGCCTCTTGAGCACCTCTTCGAGCTGCCCCGAGGTTTCTCCTGCCTCGATCATATTGATGAAGAGCCGGGGAAAGGCGCCCGGAAATGATCGGAGCGCGTCCGACAGGCTTTCCCCGGTTTCAACCATCTCGCGAACCTCCCCGAACAGCGCGCGTAAGCCTGGCCGCTCAAGCTGCTCCGCGAGGATCCTGAGGCCTGAGCCTAGAGGGATACCCGCCCCGAGCATCACCCCGAGCTGCCTGGCGATGAGCGCGAGATCCCCTGGCCCGAGCGTCGCCCGCTTGGGACCGGCAACGGCCCGGACCCCGGCCCGCCCTGGCCCAGCACTTCCCCCTGGGTGGTAGGTCGCGCCCGGGCCTGCGGGGCCTTTAGTAGATGCTCTAACGTCCTCCCGGATGAAGGTTGTGAAATAGCCGCGAGTCCTGAGTCTTTCGACGGCGCTACGCTCGTCCTCCGCCTGGATGATGCCCTGGACAACATCGCCCATCCGGCTCCTGGCCCGGTACCTGAAAACCTTCACCCGATCTTCCCCCACTTCCCACCATACAAACAACGCGATCCCTCTCGGACAACCTCAGACAACGCGGCCCTTCTCAGATACGCGTCGCCAGGCGTCAGCCCGGGAGCCTGGCGAGCCGGCGGAATTCCTCCCTATCCAGCGCCCGGGCAAGCGCCTCCTCGCCGCTTATTATCCCCCTCTCCTGCAGCGCCCTTAGGGCTGAGTCCATTGTCTGCATGCCAAACTTCGCCCCCGTCTGGATCATCGACCTTATCTGGTGGGTCTTCCCCTCGCGAATGAGGCTGCGTATTGCAGGCGTAGCCACCATAACCTCAACCGCCGCCACCCGCCCGCCGCCGTCAGCGCGCGGCACAAGTTGCTGCGCTATTATGGCCACTAGGGTCCCGGCCAGCTGGATGCGAACCTGTTGCTGCTGGTAAGGTGGGAATACATCGATGATCCTGTCGATCGTCTGAACGCTATCGCCCGTGTGAAGGGTCGCAAACACAAGATGGCCTGTCTCTGCCGCCGTGATGGCGATGCTGATGGTCTCCAGGTCCCGCATCTCCCCGACCATTATGACATCAGGGTCCTCGCGAAGGGCGGCTCTCAGCCCTGCCGCAAAGGACTGCGAATCCGAGCCGATCTCACGCTGATTCACTATGGACTTCCCGTGCCGGTGCAGGTATTCGATGGGATCCTCGAGCGTGACTATGTGGCAGCTCCTCTGGGAGTTTATGAAGTCTATCATGGCCGCCAGGGTCGTGGATTTCCCGCTGCCCGTCGGTCCCGTGACGAGGATGAAACCCCGCGTCATCTGGCACAGGTCCTTCACGACCGGCGGGAGCCCAAGCTCATCGATATTTGGAATCCGCCAGGGGATCACCCGTATGGCCGCGGCCGCGGCGCCGCGCTGGCGGTAAATATTTACGCGGAACCTACCCACACCGTGTATTCCGTAGGAAAAGTCCACCTCGCCCTTTTCGCGGAACCTGGCTCGCGCCTCCTCGGGCATGATGCTCGATGTCAGGCTCTCAGCCTCCTCAAAGGAGATGGGACTGGCGCCATCGACCGGGACGAGACGGCCCGCCACGCGCATCATGGGAGGGACGCCAGTTGTGAGGTGCAGGTCTGAGGCATCCTCCCGGACCGCGATCTCCAGGAGTTTGTCTATTTCGAGCCTGTTCGTCTCCAATGCAAAAACCCCCTGCCGCATGCACGCAACGTGTGATGCACGCATATGCATATATACCCCTGCATGCGCTTCATAATCTGTATAGTAATATATCTTATAGCATGAACATGGATAGCATGAACATGAAGATAAGCATGGAACGGGCTCCTGTGCCGCCTGCGGGAGTCACTCGCCACCTCCGGTGCAGACTCTCATTACTTCCTCGGGAGTCGTCGCCCCTTCCATGACCTTCCTGGCGCCCGCAAATGCCATGGACTTCATCCCGGAGGCCACCGCCGCCCGCCGGATCTCCTCAGCCGTCGCGCCGCGCACCAGGAGACCCCGGATCGCCTCATTTACGCTCATTATCTCCTCGATGGCGGTCCGGCCATAGTAGCCCGTGTTGCCGCAGTGCGGGCAGCCCCTGCCCCTGTAAAAGATCGCATCTGCAGCGTCGCCGGGTACCATGTCGCCAGGTGCCGTATGTCCCGGGGCCGCATATTCAGGCGATATAAACTCCGCCCACCTCTCCCAGATCTCCCGCCCGGGGTCATAGCGTTCCTTGCACTGCGGGCAGATCAATCGCACGAGCCGCTGGCCGGCAACCAAGCTAACCGATGATGCCACGAGAAACGGCTCTATACCCATCTCAACGAGCCGGACCAGTGCGCTGGCCGCATCGTTGGTATGGAGGGTAGATAAGACAAGGTGACCTGTGAGGGCGAAACGGATGGCTATATCAGCCGTCTCCCTGTCACGTATCTCCCCGACCATAACCACGTCAGGGTCCTGGCGCAAGATGGCGCGCAGGCCTGCGGCAAAGGTGAGCCCTGTCCTGGGGTTGGTCTGGACCTGATTGATGCCCGGGAGCCGGAACTCTACAGGGTCTTCCACCGTAACGATGTTCTTCTCGACAGAGTTTAATTCGGCCAGGAGGGCGTAAAGAGTGAGAGTCTTGCCACTCCCCGTCGGGCCTGTAACGAGAATCATACCGTAAGGCCGGGAGGTCGCCGACCGGAGCAGGCGTGCGGACGTGGCGGAAAAACCTAGTTCTTCAATAGTAGGCATGGACCCACGCGTTCGCTGGACCCTTGCAACAACCTTCTCGCCGTATATCGTCGGGAGGGTTGAGACCCTGAGGTCCACATCCTCCCCCTCGACCCGGAGCTGGACCCGTCCATCCTGCGGCATCCTGCGTTCCGCGATGTCGATGTTGGCCATTATCTTTATCCTCGACGCTATCGCGGCCTGGAGCCGGCGCGGCGCCTGGAGCACATCGCGTAATACCCCGTCCACGCGGTATCTTATCCTGACGTTCCTTTCCTGGGGCTCGATATGGATATCGCTGGCCCGCTCCCGGATGCCCTGGGCGATTATGGTGTTTACAAGCCTGACAACGGGGGCCTCGTCAATCATCTGGCGGAGCTTATCCGTGGCGATATCGTCACCGCCATCTGCGTCATCCCCAAAGGCTCCAGCCGTGACCTCAACATCCTCGATAACCTTGACAATATCCTCTATGGACTCCTTGCTGCCGTAATATTTCGCTATGGCATCCAGTATCTGGCCCTCCGCCGCGATCACGGGGCGGATATCATAGCCGGCGGCGATCCTCACGTCATCTATGGCGAAGACATCGAGGGGATCGGCCATGGCGAGCGTGAGGGCACCGTCCCTCAACTCCACGGGAAATACCTTGTGACGCCGCGCAAGGCTCTCCGGCACAAGCCCTATGACCTCGGGACTTACAACATAGCGATCGATGTCGACCCGGGGAATATCGAGCTGGGTTTCGAGGACCCTGAGAATGTCATCCTGCCTTGCATAGCCGAGGCGCACGAGGACGGTTCCAAGCCGTTCACCGGTCTTCCTTTGGACTTCGAGAGCCCTGTTAAGCTGTCCCTGGTCGATGACTCCTAACTCGACGAGGAGCTCGCCCAGCCTGTATCGCTTACCGTTTCCCATCGCCGCCAACACCACGTCTCAAACCTCATTGCCGCAATCTACATCTTTCGTCACGATTCTGCTTCCATCACTATTCTACTTAATCCAAGAAAATCCTCCATAGAGTGAGTGAAATGATCGTAAAAATTAAAAAAAGGAGCTTATTCAGCCCGCGTCGCGTTACATGACACGACATCTATCGACATAATCTTGTTAAGACCTCGCCCGCATGAGCCTCGCCACAGCGTCTAGCACCTTCTCGGCCACCTCGCGCTTGGAAGAGAGCGGCACCTCCTCGATGGACCCGTCCCGCCCTATTATAGTAACGGCATTGGTGTCAACGTTGAATCCCGCATCATACCGCGAAACATCGTTTGCAACGATCATATCCAGGTTTTTACGGATAAGCTTATCCTTGGCAGACTCCACAACATCCCGGGTCTCAGCCGCGAAGCCCACCAGGAGCTTGGCGCCCTTCCGCCTGCCGAGCTCGCCCAGAATGTCCGGGGTCGGTTCCAGCTCCAAGACCATACGCCCGTCGCCCTTCTTGATCTTCTGCCCGGCAACCCGGACCGGCCTATAGTCAGCGACGGCGGCCGCCTTGATCACGACGTCCGCATCCTCAAACCTGGCTATTACGGCCTCGAACATCTCCTGCGCTGAGCGCACGCGGATGAAATCTACACCGACGGGCGCGGGTAGAGATGTTGGCCCGCTTATGAGGCAGACCCTGGCTCCCCTGTCGCGCGCGGCCTCGGCCAGGGCGTATCCCATCTTCCCCGACGACCTGTTGGTAAGGTATCTCACGGGGTCCAGCGCCTCCTGAGTGGGGCCTGCTGTGACGAGCACTGAAATACCTTCGAGGTCGCGCTTATCCTCCATCACTGGCGAGCCATCCGACAGGATTCGACAAATTTTCTCGACGATCTCGCCGGGCTCAGGCATTCTCCCCCTGCCAACGTCGCCGCACGCGAGCTCGCCTTCTGCAGGCTCCATGATTATGTACCCGAGTGATGCCAGCTTCCTCAAATTTCCCTGTACTATGGGGTTTAAGAACATCCGGGTATTCATGGATGGCGCCAGGAGCACAGGCGCCTGCGTTGCCATGATGGTGGTTGTGAGCATATCGTCGGCGATCCCCGACGCGATCTTCCCAATGCAGTTGGCCGTAGCAGGCGCGACCACTACGATGTCAGCTCTCTGGGCGAGCGAGACGTGCATGACATTCCAGGCGCCTGGTTCGCCAAACATATCTGTGACCACAGGGTTCGACGAAAGGGTCCTGAAGGTCAGCGGCGACACAAACTCCTGTGCGGCCTTGGTCATAATGACGTGAACCTCGGCCTTGAGCTTCACCAACCTGCGCACGAGCTCTGCGGACTTGTACGCAGCTATCCCGCCGGTGACGCCCAGGACCACAACCTTCCCTCTGAGGCTCCCGCTGGCGTCCCCGTCATCGTGTGTACCCGTTCCATTACCATTCATGTCGGTCTCCATGCACGCCCCTCCCGCCCCGGCCTTACAGACCTTTTGTGTCCGTATGTGCGGGCGCAGCCACGGATAGGGCCCTCCCGCTACTTAACATTGTGGCGGCCATCCACCCGGCCGCCAGAATTTCTCTACAGTCCTGTTCTTCCGCTTTATTACTTTATCCCTGATTTAGTCCTCTCGTACTTGACCTTCCCCTCATAGATTTCCTCGAGGGCGATCGTCACAGGCTTATCCGTATCGCAATTGACGAGCGGTTTTTCCCCCTCCATCAATTGCCGTGCACGTTTGGCTGCGGCCACGACCAGGGTATAGCGGCTGTCTACCTTGTCAAAGAGTTTATCAAGCGAAGGGTGCATCATGGTCTGTTTTATCCCTCCCAAGCTGACGTGGCCAACGGTCAGGTGCCCACTCGTACCTCTTTACCTTGAGACGTTCAGCCGTTATCACCGCCGCAAGCTTCCCGGTCGCATCCTCGATCGTATCGTTTACGATGACATAATCGTACTCGTTCACGGCTTTCAACTCGTCGCACGCCGAACGCAACCTCAGCTCGATGGATTCCCGGGAATCTCTGGATCGCCTCATTATGCGCCGCCTGAGCTCGTCCAGAGAAGGTGGCAGGAGAAAGACGAAGACACCCTCGGGCCACCTGGCCCGCACCTGTCGAGCCCCCTGGATATCAATATCAAGGATCACGTCGAGCCCCGACTTTATATTCTCCTCTATCGGCCCCCGGGGAGTCCCGTAGCGATGGCCGTAGACAGTAGCCCATTCCAGTAAATCGTTATTTTTTATCATCTCATCAAAACGTTCAGGGGTCACAAAATAATAATCCTTCCCATCGATCTCCCCGGGCCCCCGTGGCCTTGTCGTAGCCGAGACTGAGTATCTGATATCCGGAAAGATCCTGAGAATCTCGTTTACCAGGGTATTCTTTCCCGACCCGGATGGCCCGGACAGTACAATCAGGAAACCCCGGCTCCTCTTGAGTCCCCCTTCCCCTTTTTCTATCCTGCTCATCCCGGCTATCACATTACTCTCCGCCATCGGACGTATCTTTGCCCGTTAACCTGTGAGCGACCGTCTCGGGCTGGACTGCTGAAAGGATGACGTGATCGCTGTCGGTCATAACCACGGCGCGCGTCCGCCGGCCGTAGGTTGCATCAATAAGCATGCCGCGCTCACGCGCTTCCTGTATGATCCTTTTGATTGGAGCGGATTCAGGGCTCACGATGGCGACAATCCTGTTTGCGGCGACGATATTCCCAAAACCTATATTGATTAGTTTTATGTCCATGCAAGTCACCTCTTTTTGACTTTACGGGCGGCCCACTTGACGACGGTTTCGTTTGAGAAGCTTCCCTGCTCACTTCGCAAGCCGCTTCAGGAGAGCTTCCTTCTGCCTTACGCCAAGCCCCTGAACCCGCCTGGATTCGTGTATACCAATCTCCTCCATGATCTTACGGGTGCGAACCCTCCCTATCCGCGGGAGCGATTCCAAGAGGTAAGCAACTCTCATCTTGGATACCACGTCGTCTTCAGGGTGATTGAGGATCTTCTCAAGAGTTATCTTGCCCTGTTTGAGGCTCTGTCTCAGCTGCGCCCTCTTGCTGCGCATCTCCTGGGCCTTTTCAAGGGCTGCCCTTTTCTCCTCCGGCGTCAATTTTGGCAGAGGCACATCGCCCACCTCCCAAAGATTTATCCAAGGATTTCTTAACTCTCACTCGATGTTTTGAACTTGTTCCCTGATCTTCTCGAGCTCACTCTTGATAGCCACCACGCAGCCAGAAATCTCCAGGTCCGGCGCCTTCGATGCTATGGTATTGGTTTCCCTGTTGATCTCCTGGAGCAGGAAATCAAGCTTCCTCCCGACTCCGACCGCCCTTTCGGACCCGGACTCCATGGTATCGCGGATTTGTTTTACATGACTTCCAAGGCGCACCAGCTCCTCAGCGATGCTGCTACGTTCGGCAAACAACACGACCTCGGCCGCGATACGCGAGGGGTCTACCGGCAAATCACCTAAAAGCTCAGCGACCCTCCTTTCAAGGCGAACCCGGTATTCCTCCGCAAGCTGTGGCGCTCGTTCGCCAATTCTCTTTATACATTGCTCAATTTTCTCGGTTCTATGTATAATATCCTCGTATAGTCGCATGCCCTCTCTCGTTCTCATCGTCACAAGGGCATCCATGGCGCTATCTAAAGCGGGCTCCATGAGCGACGACCATAGCAACTCAGCGTCAACAGCCTTTTTCTCGCAGGAAAGAATATCAGGAAGCGTCAAGAGAAACCCGAGATCGATATCGGCCTCGATTCCGAGGTGCGCTGCGAGATGCCTCGCGCCGTTAAGGTATGCCCTGGCAAGGGCTTCGTTGATCTTGACCCTTATGCCCAGGCCTCCGCCTTCCTTCTCGCCCCGGTCCTTATCGCCATCGCCGCCGGCCTCTTTATCTTCAACATCTTCAAGACCATCAACGAAGTCCACAGAATCCACCGAGATGACAATATCGACATGACCGCGCTCGATCCTCGAGCGGACTAAACCCCGTACCCGCTCCTCAAGAGAGGCAAACTCCCTGGGCATCCGGATCGAGATCTCACTGTACCTGTGATTGACCGAACGCGCTTCGACGGTGACACGGATCCCGTCCCGGCACGCCATGCCACAACCGTAGCCCGTCATACTGCGTATCATCAGGATATCCACTCCTGCCCCATATTCTACTACATTTCCCGCGGGATTAACAAGGGGTTTCCATCGAAATTCGCTTAAACTCTCAATATGGAGAGCTTTCGCACAACCACCCGCTTAATACCCCGCGCCATCACAGAAAGCGCGCTTGACCAGCCGGAGAAGGTAAGCACCAGGATCCAATCGAGAAGGCCAAGGGGGCTCGTCCTGAAGACCGGCCTTAGCGCCGGCAGGTAGATTGCCATGAGCTGCATGGTGCTAGATACCAGCACCGCTCCAGCAAGGTAGGGGTTGCCGCCGAAGCTCATATCAGGGATAGAGCGGCTCTCCGACCTGCACAGGAAGACGTAAAACAGCTGGGAGAGGACCAGGGTGGTAAAGGCCGCCGAGCGCGAGCGGAGGAGGTCACCGCCGGTGAGGTAGAGCTCCGCAACGAAGACAGCCACCGTGCAGAGGCCTATGAAAACCCCTTGCGATATGATCTTCAAACCCAGGCCACGGGCGAATATGCTCTCCCTTGGATTCCGTGGTTTGCGGTTCATCACGCCCGGGTCTGTGGGGTCTATCCCGAGAGCCAGGGCAGGGAGCCCGTCGGTTACAAGGTTTATCCAGAGAATCTGGATGGGCAGTAAGGGCAAAGGAAGTCCGGTGAGGACAGACAGGAGCATTGTGAGCACCTCACCAACGTTACATGCGAGGAGATACCGTATAAATTTTCTTATGTTGTCATAGATGGCCCGACCTTCTTCAATGGCCGCGACTATGGTGGCATAATTGTCGTCTGCAAGGATCATCGATGACGCCTCCTTGGCGACATCAGTGCCCGAACGCCCCATGGCGATCCCTATATCAGCCTCCTTTATGGCCGGGGCGTCGTTGATGCCGTCGCCCGTCATCGCAACGATCTCGCCGCGCCGCTTAAGGGAGCGGACTATCCTGAGCTTGTGCCTCGGCGCGACGCGGGCGAATACGTTTATATGATCCACCTCCCGGTCGAGCCTGGCGTCCGACATACCCTCCAGGAGGGAGCCCGTAACCACCCTGCCGCCCTCCTCGAGCAGCCCGAGCTCCCTGGCAACCGCTGCCGCTGTCCCTTCGTGGTCACCTGTGATCATTATGGTCCTCACGCCGGCCCGGCGGGCGGATTCCAGGGCCTTTTTCGACTCCTCCCGCGGCGGGTCCATCATCCCGGCCAGCCCGACAAATGTGAGATCCTTCTCTATCCATTCGGCATCCTCCGGCCCGAGATTCTCGATTTTGTGCCCGCTCGGCAATACTCTGTAGGCGAGCCCGAGAACCCTCAACCCGCGGCCTGCCATCTTTATATTCTGCTCGAGGATCGCCCGACGGATGCCCGGCGTCAAGCGGCTCGGGGCGGCGGGGGTTTTTGCAACGCTCGAGCACAGGTCAACCAAAATGTCCGGGGCCCCCTTTACGTAAGCGATGATATCCTCGCCCCTCTTAAAGACCACGCTCATCCTCTTTCTATCTGAATCAAACGGGATCTCGCCGAGCCATTCGAGCCTGCGCGCGATATCTTCCTTCCAAAGTCCCGCCTTCGCCCCGGCAACTACCAGGGCTCCCTCGGTGGGATCGCCGAGCACGCTCCATTGGCCGCCACCAGCGCGCACGCGCGCCGCCGCCCGGCTCTGCACCAGGCGTGGCGCAAGGCCTTGCACCGGAGTCTGCGACCGACCTTGTACCGGGACCCGCGCCCGGACCTGATTCGCGCCTCCTTTCTCCCGCCACTTAGGCCCGAGCGCGACCCCATCCCGCTCCAGCCTTGCGTTGCTGCACAGGACCCCTATTTCCAGGGCCATCATCAGGCCGGCGTCCTTTTGTGGATCGATAGGCCTGCCGTGCTCGTTGAATTCCCCCTTGGGGTCGTATCCCGTCCCGGAAACCTCTATCACCCGGCCCATGAGGTTCAGTTCACATACGGTCATTTCGTTCCGGGTCAGGGTCCCGGTTTTATCCGAACATATAACAGTGGTGCACCCCAGTGTCTCAACAGCCATGAGCCGCCGAACTATCGCATGGCGCGCGCTCATCCGCTGGACCCCGATGGCCAGGGCAATGGTCACGATAGCAGGGAGGCCCTCGGGGATCGCCGCCACGGCAAGGCTCACGCCCGCGAGGAACATGGGAACGAGCCCCTCACCGCGCAGCACGCCCATGGCCGAGATGAATACGCAGATAGCTATGCATGCCGCCACAAGCCACTTCCCGAGCTGTTCGAGCCTGTGCTGGAGCGGCGTTGTATCATCCCGGACCTCCTGAATAAGGCCGGCGATCCTCCCTATCTCGCTATCCATGCCGGTCGCGACCACGATCCCACGCCCCCGGCCCCTGGTGGCTGTCGTCCCCATATAGATCATATTGTTCCGCTCGGCGAGCTCCGCCCCGGCGGGCAGCACGCCTGGTGCCTGCTTGGAGCTGGGGACCGATTCGCCCGTCAGGGCCGATTCATCCATCTCGAGGCTTACGGCCTCGATGAGCCTGCAATCAGCCGCCACCCTGTCTCCAACCTCCAGGAGGAGGATATCGCCCGGCACCACGTGGGCCGCCGGGACCTGCCTTACGCTGCCATCCCGCAGGACCTTCGCCTCGGGGGCTGACAATTCCTTGAGGGCCTCAAGCGACCGCTCAGCCCTGTATTCCTGGATGAACCCGAGGATTGCGTTCATGAGGACTATCGTCATGATGGCAAAGGCATCCCCTATCTCGCCGAGTGCAGCCGAGGCTACGATGGCGCCGAGCAGCACAAGCACCATGAAATCCGTGAATTGGCTAACCAGCATGCGGGCGGTGGAGCGGTACCGCGTCTTGCGGAGCAGGTTCGCGCCATGCCTGGATAGCCTCTTTTCCGCATCCCGCCGCGACAAACCACGTTCGACATCGGTCTTGAGGGCCGCCTCTACCTCCTTAATGGTCATGGAATGCCAGTGAAACTCCTTTGCAGCCACTTGTCCAGCCACTTACCTTCACCTTCCAATCCTTCCGATCCTTACAATCCTGCCGCTCAATCTGATCAACCCGATCCCCCCGATCAATCCGGTGGAGCGGCGGGCAGGCCGGGGCTGTCCACCGGGCTTGTCACATTTATCACATATAAATTGATATTCCCTGGCGCCGGGAAAAATGCCCGGATGCAAGCAAAAAAGGGGGGGCGTATAATTTCTGTGTGACCGCTCCACCACCCCCGCCCTCGTTCGGGGTCGACCGGGACCGGCAAGAAAACGACCAGGTCGTGCAGGTGAGGTGGTCAGGAAATTGCCACCATTACGGTTGATGGTGGTAAGATAC